>PHEC01000024.1 GCA_002841115.1 Alphaproteobacteria bacterium HGW-Alphaproteobacteria-6
GGCCTGACGGCGCGCGCAGCCGGCCTTCCCGGTCTGGCTGCTGAAAAGGAAACTCGGGCAGTGTCTGGCGGGGAAACTGTTCCTGTCCCGCCATCTGATCCTGGCGCCGAGGGACGCGCTTGACCCTGGGGGGGGCGCTTTGGCACGCCGGGGCTGCGGTGCTTTATCGCAGCCAGGTCATTCCAGCCGTCGAGCAATCTGCGACAGTGCAATGCGCCCTCCCGGGGGGAGCGTCGGGCGCGGCCCGGGCTGGTCGCCCGGGCCCGAGCTTGCGGGGAGCCGTGGCGAGGAACAGGTTTCCGATTTGGTGTCCGGAACCGGGTGGAGGTGTGACTTTTTCAGCAGCCTTCAGTCCGGCCTTCCCGGTCTGCCCCCCTCAGCCGCGCGAGATCACCTTCCACAGATGGCTGTAGCGATATTTGCGCCGCATCTCGTCGGTCATCTCCATCACCCGGACATGTTTCTTGATGCCGGCGCCTTCGAGGATCCGGTTCATGAAATTGTAAAGTGCTGTGACCGAGATGATGTCGAAAAAGCCTTCCTCGGAAAAGCCCGCGTCATAGACCGCCTGCGCATCGGCCGCGCCGACCCCGGCGGGATCGACGGTCAGGCGCCGGGCGAAGGCCAGCACCGGGCGCATCCGGTCGGGAATGCCGGGATGGTCGATGTCGATCTTCATGTCGCCGAAGACCTCGGCCGGGATGCCCCAGGCCCTGGCGTGGTCGCGGTGGGCCGAAAAGCAGTAGTGGCAATCGTTGATCGACGAGACGAAGGCGGCGATCAACTCGCGTTCGGCCACGGTCAGTTCGGAATCGTTGCGCAGGATCGCGTCGTGATATTCCAGCAGCGGCAGGATGCCGCGTTCGGGAAACTTCTTGAACAGGCCCAGAAGCTCGAGGTTGGGGATCGAGGGGAAATGCGACATGGCCGGGGGCTCTCCGTGCGGTTTCGGGCTGCCGGCGCAGCCTAGCCACGCCGCCCGGCGGGGTCCAGCGCAGTTGGGCGGGGTCTGCGCGGGCGCAAGACGGCGGATGCGCGGGCTGTGCAGATTTGCACAGAGACCTCGCAGCCCGGATCGCCGACATCCCCGCGCAACCCGTCGTGAGCCGCTGTAACACCCCTGCCGGCGAAAATCGGCGCTAATGCACGAAACAGGCGGTTTTAAACGGGTCAGGGCCGGGAAAGCGGGCCGTTACATCACCCGCGCATCACATGGCGGCGATCACGCGTGATCGTCCCGTGATTTGAAGGTGGGGGCTGTCACGCACATCTCGGTGTCACGGGGATGCAATGCCCCACCGCCCTGAAACCGAGACGACACCCGAAAGGACTTCGACATGACCCGCATCCTGACCGCCACCGCCCTGATCCTTGCCACCGCCGTCGCCGGCATCGGCGCCGCCTCGGCCGCGGAACTGACCAGCGCCGACCGCTCCGAGGTTCGCCGCCTGGTTCCCGGCGCCGACCTCGACAACCTGAGCAGCGGCGATGTCAACGCGATCAAGGGCATCCTGCACGGCGACGACCGCAACCGCGGCGGCCAGATCCGCGCGATCCTCAACTGACCTCCCGCCACCCTCGCCAGACGCTTTTCCCATCCTGAAAGGACCATGCCATGAAATCCCTGCTGATCCCTGCCGCCCTGATCCTTGCCACCGCCGGTTCGGTCTCGGCGATGACCGCCGGCAACGGGCTGTCAAGCTTCGATCGCCACGAACTGCGCCAGGCGGTTCCCGGGATCGAGATCGGCGCGCTGACCCAGACCGAGATCGGCGCGATCGTCACCATCCTGAACGGCGACAACCGCAACAAGGGTGCCGAGATCCGCGCCTATCTGAAATAGGCCGTCGCGCGCGCCGAAGCCGGGCGGGCCGCCCCCCCTGTCCGGGGGGCGGCCCGTCGCCGTCGGCGACCCGCAATCAACCCGGGTCCGCCCATTCCAGCGTGCGGTGGTCGCGGCCCTGCGCCGGGTGCGGCTTGACGATGTCGAACCACGGCGAGACGTCGAAATCGCGCGGCGTGAACAGTGAATGATGGCGGATGTGGAAAAGCTCGCGCCGCGCAAAACCCGCCCCCTCCTGCACCGAGATCTCGGGCAGGATCGGGTAGCGCACCGACTGGAATGCCTGGGCGATCAGCGACGAACAGATCGCCCGCGTCGGATCGCCCGAGCCGAAGGCGATCATCCGGCGGCGCCAGCGCACCGGCACCGGCGGGGTCGGGAAGAAATAGCGCAACAGATCGATGATGTTGCGCAAATCATAGTGCAGCCCGATCCGGTCGATCATGAAGCGCACCACCGCCGCGCGTTCCTCTGCCGTCAACCCGGCGGCCCGGCAGATGCGGGTGTTGTAGCTGGCGTATTTCGACAAGGGCCGGGCAACGCAGCCCTCGCCGAGGTTGACCTCGATCAGGCGCGGGCGTTCCGATCCGTCCGCCGGCGCCGGCAAGGCGTCGCCGACGAACAATGCGGCATGCGACCAGGTCGACTGGGTCAGATACTTGATCGCGTTCGACACCCTCTGGCTGCCCTCGATCAGCAGGACATCGCCGGGCAGCAGCGCCTGACTAAGGCTTTCGTGATCCGACGGCGTGAACGGGCGATAGCCGGAACTTGTCCGCGTCAGCTTGCCGGCCAGAAAGCGGCCGATCCGGTCAAGCGCCGTGTCGCAGGCGATGCCTAGTCGGGTCTCCATCTCCGCCTCCTTCCCGTCGCGGATATGATCGGCCGGCCGACACCCCGGTCAAGCCTGCAGGTTGCTGCGGCAGATATCCCCGGTGCAATGGATCGGCGGGATCCGGCGGCCCATCAGCCGCAGCGTCAGAAGTATGGCGAAGATGCCGGCAAGCAGGCCAAGGTAGGCCGGTGCCGCATGGGGCGACAGCGACGGCAGACCGAACAGGATCAGACCGTCATTGCCGCCCGGGATCAGGATCGCGCCGAAGCCCATCAGCACCCCGCCGGCTCCGCCACGCAGGGCCGGGCGCAACCGCGGGCGGCGCAGCGCGAAGGACCCGCGCTGCCAGGCCGACAGGCCCATCCCGCCCATCGCCGCGGCCAGGATCAGCCAGGGCAACAGCGCCTGATCGCAGCTTGCCAGCGTCGTCGCCCTGAGACTGCACAGGATCGTGCCGGTGAAGGACCAGGGGCCGGTCGCCTCCAGCAGCACCGCATTGGCAAGACCAAGGAGCGCCGCCGCCGCCGACAGAGTGTAGACCGGCGCGCCGAGAAAGCGGCGAAGCGATCCAGCGCGGCGCAGGCGGCGCACCAGCGCCCGGCCCTCCCAGAGCGCGAAGGCAAGAAGCGGCAGCGCCAGGACCGGCCCCAGATGCAGGCCCGAAGTCGGCGGCACCGGCACCTCGGGCATCAGCGCGAGGCCCGCCAGCATGCCGATGGGCCAGCCGGCGACGGTGACCAGCATGTTGAGATTGCCGTCCGCGGCGCGGGCCAGGGTGGAAAAGGTGCAGCCGCCGTTCAGCCCGGCCCCAAGGCCGAAGACGACGCCGCCCAGCACCGAGACGATGCTGGCCGGCCACTGGCGAAACTCTGCCTCGAAGGACAGCGCCCCGGCCAGCGCGGCAAAGCCGGTGACCCAGAGCGCGCTTTTCAGGAAGGACCACAGAAGATGGCCGCGGCCCGAGGTCAGGATCTCGGCCGCGGCCTTCACGGTGCACAGGCCGGCGCGATGCGCGGCAATGCCGAGAACCGCGCCCATCACGATCGACAGGATCGCGGCACTCATTCAGGCGCTGCGCACTGGGCCGGCCGGGCTGGTCACGGAGCGGGATACCGGCCCGAGAAATCGGCGCCGAAGACCTGGCCCTCGGCCGCCGAGTGGCACTCGATGCAGCTCTTGTCGAGCCGGCCGGCCATCGGCTTGTCCTTGATCTTGCTCAGCTTGCCTTCCTTGTTGAAGCGCATCCAGAACCAGTCGAGGTTCTCGGTGTCATAGCCGGCCTCGCGGCGGAACATCACGGTGATGCCGCCAAGGTGCTTTTGCGGATCGGCCAGAACGTCCTGCGCGGTCGCGTCCTTGGGGCCGTAGTTGTATTTCACCAAGAGGTCGCCCTTGTGGCCGTCGACGGTGGCCGAGGTGTAATAGGCTTCCAGCATCGCGCCATGCGGCGGGCTGCCCTCATAGGGGAAGGAAATGACGCGGTCGGGGCCGGCGATGTTCTTGGCGACCATCGCCTCCCAGACCTTCATCGCATAGGCGCCATCGGCCTCGGTGCCGAAGCGTTCTTCCTGGGCGGTGGCGGCGGTCGCGGTCAGCGCGAGCGCCACAAGGCCGGCGGCAGCTTTCAGTTTCATGTCGGTTGCTTTCCCGTGTTGGTTCAATGCCCGCGCATGTTAGCCTTATCACACCCCCTAGCGCATCCGACTCGTCAGCATCGGCGGCGTCACTTTCGCGTGAGGGACGTTACAGATCAAGCCCTTGAAAGGTGGATCCGCAGATCCTCGTAACCGCCGATGTGCTGGCCGTCGATGAAGATCTGCGGGATCGAGCGGTGCCGCGGCAGACGTTCGGCGAAGCTGGCGAAATGGGCCGGGTCGGAGATGTCGTATTCGACGAATGGCTGGCCGCGCCCGGCCAGAAGCGTCTTGGCGGCGGCGCACCAGGAACAGTTGGGGCCGGTGAATATCTCGATGTGCATGGGGTGATCGGCGCGGGGGCATGGGCCCCGCGCGCCGCCTTTCCTGTCAGTGATGGACCTTGAGCTGCGGCTTGACGCCATCGAACATCGGTTCCAGCGCCACGCCCAGCGCATCGCCGAATTTCGAGATGGCGATATAGGTGGTGATGACGAAGGCGGCATCGACGATCTGCGCCTCGCTCCAGTGCTTGTGCAGCCGGGTCCAGAGCTCGTTCGAGACGCGGTTGGCGTCCTCGCCGATCTGCACGCAGAAATCCAGGAGCGCCACCTCGGCCGGGGTGAAATGCGGGCTGGTGCGATACTTGTCGCCGTCCAGATCGGCGACCTTCTCGGCCGGCATCCCCAGCATGTCGCAAAGCCGCTCGTGCTGGACCACGCAATACTGGCATTCGTTGCGCAAGGTCGCCTTGAGGATCAGAAGCTCCTTGGTCAGCCAGTCAAGCGTGCCGTCCTTGAGGATCGCCATGACGGTATCGGTGAAGGCGGCGCCGTATTCCGGCTGATGGCCGAACACCTTGAAGATGTTCAGGAGCGCCTTGAAGCGGTCCTCGGCCTTGTCATAGAAGGCCAGTGTCGCGGCATCGGCCTGATCGCGTTCGACATAGGATACGGTCATCGTCTTCCTCCCTCGGGTTGGGAACGATCGCTTGAACGATCGTTCAAGTATGGCCGGCAAAAGATCATTCCAGCATCGCCCCGGCCCGGGCGACAACGGCGGCGCGGACAGCCTTGTCGGCGCCCGAGCGTGCAAGGACCCGAAGGCCCAGGAAAAGCGCCAGCAGGGCGGCGGCGGTGCCGGCGATATCGGTGCCGCCGCGCAGGCGGCCGGCCGCGGCGGCGGCCTCGAGCCGGCCGCGAAAGAAGGCCTCGACCCCGGCCAGGCTTGCGGAGACGAAAGCGGCGACCTCGGCGTCATGTGGCGCCATCTCGATCGCGGTATTGACCAGCAGGCAGCCATCGGGGTCTGGCACGCCCTCGTCGCCGCGCGCTTCGGGCGGGGTGGCCGGTGCGGTCCCGGCCGCTGCCCGAAACGCCGCGCCGATTGCGGCAAGCGGATCGCCGGCAGCACTCAGCCGGTCCAGAAAACGCCGGCGGTGGATGTCGTCATACCGGTCGAGTGACGCAAGAAACAGGTCGCGCTTGCCGGAAAACCCGGCATAGATACTGCCGCGGTTGACCCCGGTCGCGGCAACCAGATCGGCGATCGAGGTGCCCTCGTAGCCCTTCGCCCAGAAGCTGTGCATCGCCCGGTCGACGAAATCGATCCGGTCATGCTGTCGTTGTCCGGCCATCGGCATCCTCCCCGGGCAGAGGGTGCCCCGGCTGGAATGATCGTTCAAGAAATATTTTCGGCCGGACCGTGCGATTGTGCGACAAGGGTCTATGCTGGTGTCAACTTGCCGTGAAGGCAGGTCAGGCAAATGGACCTGACCGTCGCAGCACGGCAAGGCTGAAGCGGGGAAGACGATCACGGATGGCGGAATGCACGGGACAGTGATGCGGCGCAGGCGCCCGGGACCGGTCCGTCCGCGGCGGGTGCCCGCGCCTTGCGGGGCACGACCGGCCGCCCGCCGGACCGGAGGGTTGCGCCATGGATAGCGACCCTGCCAGGGACGGCGACGCCTCGCTGCTGATCAGCACCTTGCGCAACCTCGCGCGGCTGGCTCTGTTGCTGGTCGCGGCCTGGGGCATCCACCTGCTGGTCGAATGGACGATGTTCCGCACCGCCTCGCTGGAAGGCGGGATGACGCCGGTTCGCCTTGGCGTGATCGTGGCCCTGCTCCTGGCCTATGCGGTGCTGATCGCCATCCCTTTCGTGCCGGGGGTCGAGCTTGGCATCTCGCTGATGGTGATCGAGGGCTGGCAGATCGCGCCCTTCGTCTATCTGGCGACGGTCATCGGCCTTACGCTGGCTTATTGTGCCGGCCAGAAGATGCCCTATGCGACGCTGCGGCGGATCCTGACGGACATGCGCCTGAACCGGGCGGCAGAGCTGATGGCGCGGCTGGAACCGCTGAGCGGGGCGGAAAGGCTGGCGCTTCTGCGCCGCCGGCTGCCGGCGCGGCTGGCACCCTTCGCGCTGAAGCAGCGCTATGTGCTGCTGGCGCTTCTGATCAACCTGCCCGGCAACATGGTGATCGGCGGCGGCGGCGGCATCGCGCTGATCGCCGGGCTGAGCCGGCTGTTCGGCTTCTGGCCGATGATGCTGACCTTCGCCCTTGCCGTCGCCCCGGTGCCGGTGCTGGTCTATGTCTTCGGATTCAAACTGCCGGCGCTGCCGATCTGATCGGCAGGCGGCACCCGGACGATATCGCCCATGGCGAAGGGCGGCACCGTCAGCGGCACCGGCAGGCGCGCGTAAAGCGCCGGCGGCACCGAGATGTCGGCAAGATAAAGCGCCCCGGTCCAGCCCGCCGCACCGGGGCCGGTCATGCCGCGCTTGGGCAGCGCCAGCGTCAGCGTCGCATCGGCGCGGATCGCCGGGTCGGCCATCCGCCCGGTCCCGGCATCGAACCCCGAGGGCACGTCGAGCGACAGCACCGGTGCGGTCTGCGCATTGGCCCAGCCGATCAGGTCGGCCGCCCGGCCCTGAGGCGCGCCCCTGAGCGAATAGCCGATCAGCCCGTCAAGGACCAGGTCGGCCGCGGCCGCGGGCGGATCGCCAGGGGTGATGCCCATATGGCCGAGGATCGCCAGCTGTTCGCCCGGCACCCCGCTCACCGCCGCGGCCGGGCCGGTCAGCACCAGGCTGATCCGCGCGCCCCAGCAGGCCAGCCGGCGCGCGGCGGTCATCGCCCCGCCGCCGTTGCCACCCGCGCCAGCCAGCACCACGACATGGCGCCCCGCCAGCGACGCACCGTCGCCCGGCGCAAGGTAGCGCCGCCGCGACAGCTCGGCCAGCGCCCGGCCGGCGTTCTCCATCATCCTTGCAAGCGTGATCGCATAGGCATGGACCATCAGAAGATCGACCTCGACCATGCCCTTGCGGTCGATCTCGGGGAAACCCGCGCCAAACGGCAGGCCAAACTCGTCACGCATCACCACCCCTTACCCCTGATGCTGCGGGCCGATGCCCTGGAACATCTCGCGCAGATCGACGGTCGAGCGTTCGCCAACCGCGTCGAAATGCGCCTCAAGCCAGTCGTCCGCCGTCTGCCGGCCAAGATCGCGCAGATGGGTCAGGAACGCCCATTCCGCATTGACCTTGGACGAGGCGCCAAGCGGCTTCAGCGCCGCCTGGTTCTCGATGATATGGATCCGCTCGCGGCGGTAGTGACCCTCGTCTAGCTTGCCCTCGTCGATCAGGCGGGCGACGAAATCGATCGCGCGCAGTTCCTTCAGCAGGCTCGAATTGAAGCTGATCTCGTTCAGCCGGTTCTGGATCTCCTGCGCGGTGCGCGGTGCGCCGCGCCGCTCGATCGGGTTGATCTGGATCACCACGATATCGGCGGTGTCGGATTCCGAATGGAACGGGAACAGGGCCGGGTTGCCCATGTAGCCGCCGTCCCAATAGGGCACGCCGTCGACCTCCACCGCCTGGAACATGAACGGCAGGCAGGCCGAGGCCATCACCATCTCGGCGGTCAGGCTGTGGCTGTCGAAGACCTTGACCCGGCCGGTCTCGACATTGGTGGCCGAGATGAACAGCCGGATCGCGTTGCACTGGCGCACGCAGTCGAAATCGACGCAGCCCTCCAGCACCTTTTTCAGCGGGTTCATGTTGGTCGGGTTCAACTGATAGGGCGAGAAGAGCCGGGTCATCATGTCCATCATGTGATAGCCCGGCGACTGATCAAGGCTCCAGTTGCCCATCAGCTTGTCGATCGGCGAGCGTTGCACCGGGCTGAGGCGCGCCGCATCGCTCATCGTCTTCCAGAAGCCTTCGAGCTTTTCGCGCGCCCCCTCCGGGCCGCCGGTGGTATAGCCATCGGCCAGCGCCACCGCGTTCATCGCGCCGGCCGAGGTGCCCGAGATGGCGGCGATCTCCAGCCGGCCGTCCTCCAGCAGCCGGTCAAGCACGCCCCAGGTGAAGGCGCCGTGCGAGCCGCCGCCCTGAAGGGCGAGGTTGACGCGCTTGCGGTTCACCCCTCCCTTGCCCGCCTTGTCATTGCCGGTCTTTTGTTTCGCCGCCATCGGATGCTCCATCAATGCGCCGTCCAGCCGCCATCGACCGGCAGCGCGGTGCCGGTGATCGAGGCCGCGCCATCGCTGGTCAGGAACACCGCGAGCGCCGCAATCTCTTCGACGGTGGCGAATTTCTTGGTCGGCTGCGAGGCCAGAAGCACGTCGCGGATCACCGCCTCTTCGCTGATGCCGCGCGCCTTGGCGGTGTCGGGGATCTGCTTTTCCACCAGCGGCGTCCAGACATAACCCGGGCAGATCGCATTGACCGTGACGCCGTGTTCGGCGGTCTCGAGCGCGATGGTCTTGGTAAAGCCGACGATGCCATGCTTGGCCGCGACATAGGCCGATTTGTAGGGGCTGGCGACCAGACCATGCGCCGAGGCGATGTTGATGATCCGCCCCCAGCCGCGCGCCTTCATGCCCGCCACCACCGCCTTGGTGGCATAGAAGGCGGCCGAGAGGTTGAGGTTGATGATCGCCTGCCATTTCTCGTCGGGGAAATCCTCGACCGGCGAGACGAACTGGATGCCGGCATTGTTGACCAGCACGTCGACCGCGCCGAAGGCCTCCACGGCGCCGTCGATCAGCTCCGCAACACCCTCGGGCGCCATCAGGTTGGCGCGGTCATAGCGGGCACCGACGCCGAAATCGGCCTCGATCGCCTTGCGGATCGGTTCGATCTGGTCCTCGGGCTCGATGCCGTTCAGCACGACGTTCATTCCCGCCCCGGCGAGGCCGCGGGCAATGCCGAGGCCGATGCCTGAGGAGGAGCCGGTGACGACGGCGGTTCTGGTCTTGGTCACGGTCATTGGGGTCAGTCCTTTCGGGGTCAAGCAAGATAATCGTGAACGATGCGGCCGTAGGGCAGCGTCAGGTCGGCCTTGAAGTGCCGCCCCTCCACGACCCGTCTTATCGGCAGGTCGGCGACCGGCGCGTTGACATGCGGGATCAGGTGCAGCCGGGCCGGGCCTGAATAGTGGAAATGCATGGTGATGTCAGTCAGGTTGTAGGCGATCAGCTCGGCCACCCTTTGGCCGCCGGTGGCGCAGGGGATGATCTTGAGGTTGACGGCGGTCTTGCGCAGATGCGCGCCGCGCTTGGTCGGATCGGGCGCCATCCTGTCCTCGTATTTATAGGTCATCGTGCCCATCGCCACCCGCTCGCCGCCATAATGCAGCGTGCCGGTCAGCGTGTCGGTGCGCACCTCGAGCTTCGGCTCGCCCCAGCGTTTCGGGAAACCCCAGATCTCGCGCCCGGCCGAGATCGGCGGCTCGTCGTTGAGAAACATCATCGCGGTGTAGTTGACCGGCTCGCCCTTCAGGGTGCAGGGGATGACCACGCCCGATTCCTGGTAGGAACCAAAGCCCGAACTGTCGGGCATCGCGATCCATTCGTAATGGACGAGGTTCGAGCCGTCCGGTTGCAAGGGCTCGGGCACCATGGCGCGGATCGCCTCGGGGTCGGATTCGTAGCTGATGATCAGGTATTCGCGGCCGAGAAAGCGGTAGGGCCCGCGCGGGTAGCTCGGGTTGGCCGGCGGCATCGCCGTCAGCTTGCGGACATCATCGTGGTTCATGGGGGCTCCGGTTCGGTTCGTCGGTGGGTCAGGTCAGCACGGTCTCGATCACCGACTGGCCGTGCAGCGTGCGGTGAACCGGGCATTTGTCGGCGATGGCGCGCAGGGCGTCGCGCTGTTCCTCGCTCAGGTCGCCCTCCAGCCGGATCTCGCGGCGGAAGTGATCGACCTTGGGCGCGGGGTTGTCGCAATCGGCGCAGGCAACGGCGTGGCGCTTGTCGTGCAGCACGTCGACCGCGACCTGGGTCAGCGGAATGCCCTTGCGGCGGGCATACATCCTGAGCGTCATCGTGGTGCAGGCGCCAAGCCCGGCCGAGACCAGCTGATAGGGGCTGGGGCCAAGGTCGCTGCCGCCGGCCGCCGCCGGCTCGTCGGCGACAAGCTGGTGGCGCCCGCCGATCATCACGTCCTGGCGAAAGCCCTCGGGCGAGGCCTCGCTGACGCGAACCACGCCTTCGGGAGCCGATCGGCGCTGCGGCTCGGGCGCCAGCGTCAGGTAGCGCGCCGACCAGGTAGTGATGACCTCGGCGGCATATTCTGCATCGGCCTCGGCGCTGACCAGATGGTCGGCACCGTCGAGGGTGACGAAGCTTTTGGGATGCCTGGCCGCGCCGAAGATTTCGGCGGCGTTCTCGATCCCGACGACGCTGTCGCGCGGCGCGTGCAGCACCAGAAGCGCGCGGCCAAGCCCGGCCAGCGCCGGCCTCAGCGAGGCTTCGGCGATGTCGTCGAGAAACTGCTGGCGGATCTCGAAGCTGCGCCCGGCCAGCATCACCTCGGCCGCGCCATGCTTGCGGATGTCATCGAGCTTGCCGCCGAAGTTATGCGCGACATGGGCCGGATCGAAGGGCGCGCCGATGGTCGCCACCGCCTTGACCGAGGGCAGCGCGCCGGCCGCCATGATCACCGCAGCACCGCCCAGCGAATGGCCGATCAGAAGTTGCGGCGCCATGTCGCGCCCGGCCAGGTAGCCGGCCGCCACGACCAGATCGGCGACATTCGAGGAAAAGTTGGTGTTGGCGAACTCTCCGGCCGAATGGCCAAGCCCGGTGAAATCAAAGCGCAGCACCGCGATGCCGCGCGCCGCCAGCCGGCCGGCGATGCGCCGCGCCGCGGGAATGTCCTTGGAGCAGGTGAAGCAATGAGCAAAAAGCGCCGCCGCCCGCACCGGCCCTTCGGGCAGGTCAAGCCGCGCCGCAAGCATGGTGCCGCCGTGGCCCTGAAATTCGATCTTTTCGCTGCGCATGATGTCCCTCTCGTGCCGGTTCTGACGATCCGGTCTGTCTTGATGTCCTTGCAGCCGGCGGCGGGCCTGCCGATCGTGGCGCGGATCAGCCGTCACCCCCGGCGCCGCCGCCCACCCCGCCCCGGGCCGCAGCCAGAAGCGCGTCGATACGGGCGGTTTCACCGTCGTCGCCGTCAGTCCCGGGCGCGGTGGCGGCCTCGCTCAGCCGGCGCGTCAGGCGCAACTGCTCGAAAAAACGCGCGCAGCCCTTGCAGGCCGACAGATGCAGCCTGAGCCGCATCGCCTGCCAGGGGCCAAGCTCCTCGTCGATCAGGGCGTCCGCCTGTTCGGCGAAGTCACGGCAGTTCAGCATCCGGTCGGCTCCCTTTCGCCTCTCGCATGGTAAGGACGATCCTGCCCGGGGTTTGTTACAACTCGAGGCACAAATAATCCCTCAGGGTCGAAACACCAGTGACGCGCCCCGCACAATGTCTCACCTTCGCGTCACATGACCGCGTCAAGCCGGGTGCGCAGCGCCAGCCGGGCGCGGTGCAGAAGAACCCGCATGTTGCCCTCGCTCAGCCCCAGCATCGCGCAGACCTCGGCGGCCTCAAGCTGCATCTGCCCGCGCAGGACCAGGACCGCGCGCTGCGCCGGCGGCAGATCGTTGATCGCCGCCGTGACATGGTCAAGCATCCGCCGCCCGTCGACCACCCGTTCGGGCGTGATCTCGTCCTGCCCGTTCCAGGCCTGCGGCATCTTTCGCCAGCGACCACGGGCGTCGAAGGCGGCCTGGTCCAGCCCGCCCTCCTCGGTCGGGTCGAACGCCACCATCCGCCCGTCGCGGCGCGCGCGCGACTTCGCAGCATTGGTCAGGATCGCAAAGATCCAGCCCGCCAGCGAGGATCGGCGCTCGAACCCGGCGGCGTTGCGCAGGACCGACAGCCAGCTGTCCTGCACCACCTCCTCGGCCGAGGCCGGGTTGCGCAGGATCGCGGTGGCGACGCGCAGCATGGCGGCGTTGTGACGCCGGTAGACCGTCTCGAAGGCGGTGCGGTCGCCGGCGGCGAGCGCGGCGATCAGTTCGGTTTCATCCGTCACGACTGCAACCCTGTAACCCGTTTCGCCAACCTCGCACAAAGTCGCCGGTATCGCCGCACATGACAAGGGCCGAGTGACGGGCGTGGAGGGGGAAAGAATCTCTGATCATGACAGCGCCGCGTAACAGTTATTTGAATAATTCGGAAATTTGAGAAGTAGTTATATCACTGATTTTACAAAAGAAAATATCCATATACTGGAATGACCTGCGTCACACGAAACCGTGGTTGCCCTTCCGTTACAGCCAGCGGCGGGCGGCGCATATAGGTTGCCCTCGCTTCAATCCGAAGCGTCCTGCATTCCCGGAGTTCCCATGAAATCCTCCCTCTTCACGTCGGCGGCAGCGCTTGTCGCCCTTGCGGCCCCCGCCGCCGCACAATCCGTTCAGGCAGAGCTTGCCGCCCTGCGCGCCAAGGTCGACGCGCAGCAGACCGCGATCGAGGAGTTGAAAGGCGCCGACAAGGGGCGGTTCGTCCTCAGCGCCGGCAAGGGTATCGAACTGAAGTTCACCGGCCAGATCAACCAGGGTGTGCTGTTCACCGATGACGGCGAGAACAGCGATGTCTTCTTCGTCGAGAACGACAACTCCTCGACCCGGCTCAACATCACCGGCACCGGCCAGATCAGCGATGACCTCAGCGCCGGCACCGTCTTCGAGGTCGAGATCGAGTCGAACTCGACCGCCGAGGTCAACCAGAACAACACCAACACCAGCGCCACCTTCAAGGAGCGCAAGCTGGAATTCTTCCTCGCCAGCAAGACCCTTGGCAAGCTCTCGGTCGGGCAGGGCGACATGGCGTCCAACGCGACCTCGGAAAGCGATCTGTCCGGCACCACGGTGGTCGGCTATTCGGCGGTCGAGGATCTGGCCGGCGGCATCTTCTTCACCAATGATGCCAACGGCGCGCTGACCACGGTCAAGGTCGGCCAGGCCTTCGACAACTTCGACGGTCTCAGCCGGCAGGACCGGGTGCGCTATGACAGCCCGACATTCTCGGGCGTGACGCTGTCGGCCTCGATCGGCGACGGCAACCTCGATTTCGGCTCGGGCGCGCCCGACAGCGATGACGAGATCTGGGACGTGGCGGCGCGCTACGCCGGCGAGATCGGCAGCGTGAAGATCGATTCGGCCGTCGCCTACGCCACCTCGGATGAAAGCGATCATCAGTTCAGCGGATCGGCATCGTTGCTGCATCTGCCGACCGGGCTCAGCCTGACCGCGGCCTATGCCGAGCGCGACATCTCGGGGCGCGATCCGGTCTTCTACTACGTCAAGCTTGGCTGGCAGACCAAGGATCTGTCGTCCTGGGGCAAGACCGCCTTCGCGGTCGATTTTGCCCAGAATGACGACATTCTGGCACTGAACGACGAGGCGCAGTCCTACGGAATCTTCGCGGTCCAGACCATCGACCGGATCAATTCCGAGCTTTATGCCGGCGTGCGCAGCTATGAATACAGCGCCCCCGGCGCGGCGTTCAACGACGTGACGGCACTTCTTGCCGGTGCACGCATCCGCTTCTGACATCGGCCACCGGCCCCCTTGCCGCGCGGGGGGGGGCCGGACGGCAGCGGCCGGGTGCCGAACGCGACGCCGGGGCGTCGGCGATGCCAATGGACGGCGGCCGAGGCGCGATGTTACCCTGGCGTCATCGTTGCATGATCTGATCGCCGCAGTCCCGTCCGGACCGCTGAAGGAGCACCCCCGATGACCCATGCCGCCATCCCCCTTGCCCTGGCCACGGCCCTTCTGGCCGCCCCGGTCGGCGCCGAGACCACCTTGCGCATCATGAGCTACAACATCTGGGGCGGCGGCGGCAACGAAGGCAAGGGGATCGAGGAAACCGTGGCGGTGATCCGCGCCGCCAATCCCGACATCATCGGCATTCAGGAAACCATGCTGGAGGGCGAGGACTGCACCGCCGACCATTGCCCGCCGCAGGGCACCTCGGTTGCGAAGGCAATCGCCGAGGCGCTCGGCTATCACTACCACGACCAGACCCAGGAAAACGTGGCACTCTGGGCCAATGCGGTGATCTCTCGCTATCCGATCGGCCCGGCCAGCGCCCATGACCTCGGCGTGCCGATCGACGTGAACGGCACCACGGTCTGGGCCTTCAACATCCATCACGATGACGAGCCTTATCAGCCCTATCAGCTTCTGGGCATCGAATACGGCCCGGCGCCCTTCATCAAGACCGAGGCCGAGGCGCAGGACTGGGCGAACCGGACCCGCGGGCCGGCGATGGACCTTCTCTTTGCCGACATGGCGGCGGCCGATGGCGCCGCGGCGGTCTTCGTCTTCGGCGACTTCAACGAACCCTCCGGGCTCGACTGGACCGAGGCCGCCGCTGCGGTAGGCCAGCAGCCGGTGAAGGTGGACTGGCCGACGACCGGGCGGCTCCTGGCGGCGGGCTTCGTCGATACCTACCGTGCGGCCAATCCCGATCCGGTGGCGAAACCCGCCTATACCTGGACCCCGCAGGGCGACGAGGCCGACCCCGAAGACCATCACGACCGCATCGATTTCGCCTTCGCGCGGGCGCCGGGTCTGGTGGTGAAGGATGCCGCGATCGTCGGCGAGACCGGGCCGCGCAGCGATCTTGGCGTCGATCCCTGGCCCTCGGATCACCGCGCGACGCTGGCCGAAGTGTCGTTCTGAGGCCGGTTCGACCGACCTGGCCCGGCGCGCCAGTGCACAGATGCTCTGCGTTGGCCGATATATCTGTGCACAGGAGCCCAGTGTATCCTGCCGGCCGACCAGAACCCGGAGGACATCATGGCCAAACCGAAAATCGCGATCATCTTCTACTCGACCTACGGCACCAACCATCAGGTGGCCGTCGAGGCCGCCCGGGCGGCCGAAGCCGCCGGTGCCGAAGTGCGGCTGCGCCGCGTCGCCGAGACCGCGCCGAAAGCCGTGGTCGAGGGCCAGGACGCCTGGAAGGCACAGGCCGCCAGAACCGCCGACATTCCCGAGGTCAGCCATGACGACATGGAATGGGCCGACGGCTATTTCTTTTCGGCGCCGACCCGCTACGGCGCCGTGGCCAGCCAGCTGCGCGCCTTCATCGACACGCTGGGCGGGCTCTGGATGAAGGGCGCGCTGGCCAACAAGACCTTCACCGCGACGACCAGCGCCCAGAATGCCCATGGCGGGCAAGAGGCGACGACGCTCGGGCTTTACACCACGGCCATGCACTGGGGCGCGATCATCGTCGCGCCCGGCTACACCGACCCGAGCGTTTCGGAAGCCGGCGGCAATCCTTACGGGTTTTCGACCAATGCCGGGGCGTTCGACGACAAGGGCCGCGCCGCAGTTGCCCATCAGGCGAAACGCCTGGTCGAGATGACCGCGAAGCTGCGCGGCTGACGGGCGGGCGGCGCCCCGGCCCCGGTTCGGGGCGCGCCGCCGCCCGGTCTCAGATCGCGCTGACCGGGCAGCGCGGGATCAGCCGGCGCACCATCGTCCGGCTGCAAAGCCGCGTCGCCTCGGTCGTCACCGTGGCAGAGGCCGCCGCCATGCCCCGTTGCAGCGCGGCGGCCGGGCCGCGCCCCTCCGCCAGTGCCAGGGCAAAGCCGCCGACGAAACTGTCGCCGGCGCCGATCTTGCTTTTCACCGGAACCGGGGCGGCAGCGGCATGCAGACGCCGGCCCGCGTCAACCAGCACCGAACCATCGGCGCCGCGCGCCACCACCGCGATCCGGCAGGCACCGGACCGCACCAGACCTTCGGCGAAATCGGCGGTGTCGGTGCGATCGGGCAGAAGCCGGCCGGCCAGGTCCTCGGCCTCTTCGTGATCCATCCGCAGGACCTCGACCGGATGGTCGGTCGCCGCCGCCGCCCGGCGCAGCGCCGCCCCCGAGGTATCCAGCACCATCGCCGCGCCCTGCCGCGCCAGCCGCCGCGCCAGCCTGATCGGCAGGTCGTCGGGCAGGCCGGGGCCGAGGCTGCCCGACATCACCACCAGCGCGCCCCTCGGCACCGCCTCGGCGATGGCCTTCAGCACCGCCGCGACATCGCCGCGCCGCCAGCGCGGGCCGGGCAGCACGAAACGGAACTGATCGCCGGTCAGCCGGTCGGTGATCGACCAGCTGGTCCGGGTCTCGCCGGGTGCGGGATAGCTGACAAGGCCGATGCCGGCGGGCGCGATCAACCCGCCGAGCCGCGCGCCGGTGGCACCGCCCAGCGCCATGAAGGCGGTGCTGTGCCCGCCGAGGGTCGCGATCACCCGACTGACATTGGCGCCGCCGCCGCCGGGGTCGGCCCGGGGTTCGGCGCAGCGCAGCTTCGGCCCGGGCACGATCCGGTCGGCGTGGGTCGCCAGATCGAGCGCGGGATTGAGCGTGACGGTGACGATCGGTCTGGCCTGCATTCTCTCTCTCCGGGCTGGCCGGCGCTGGCCGGCCCGGCCGGCAGGGTGCCGGAAATCACCCCGCCTTCCAAGAGGGGTCGCGCCCCCGCCCGAGGCGCCGGCCTCAGCCGGCCAGCATCATCTGGTAGGAGGCCGGGACATAGCGGAACCCCGCGCCCGCCGCCTCGATGAAGCCGAGGCCGGGGAAGGGCATGTGATAGCCGACAAACGGCAGCCGGTCGGCCGCGATCATCCCCAGCAGGCGGTGCCGCGTCGCCGCAGCCGCCGCCTTGTCGGCGTCAAAGCGCACCTCCCAGTCGGGATGGGCCAGCGACCAGATGTAATGGTTGGCGGTATCGGCGGCCAGCACCAGCCCCTTGCCGTCGCTTTCCAGCATCACCGCCATATGGCCCGGTGTATGGCCGAAGGCCGCCATCGCGGTGATCCCGCCGGTGATGGTGCCGCCATCGTCGAGGAAGGTGGTTCTTTCGGCGAAGGGCCGCATGTTGGTGTCAAAGAGCGCGTTGCCTGCGCCGGACCAGAAGTTGTGCTCGACCGCGCCGGTGACATAGCGCGCGTTGGCGAAGGTCGCGGCGCCGTCGGTGACCATGCCGCCGATATGATCGGGATGCATGTGGGTGATGACGACGATATCGACATCACCCGGCTGATAGCCGGCCTGGGCCAGCGCGGCGACAAGCCCGGCCGGATCGGTGCCGGTATCGAACAGCACCAGTTCCGCCCCGGTGTTGACCACGGTCGGGGTGAAGAAGAACTGTGCCACGTCGGTCGGCAGGAAGGCGGCGCGCGAGACCGCCTCGAAGTCCTCGGCCGAGGCATTGAGGCCGAAGATCTGATGCGGCGACTCGACTGGCCGGGTCGCGGCCAGCAGCGTCGTCACCTCGAAGCTGCCAAGGCTGAAGCGCTGATAGGCCGGCTGGGCAGCGCCCAGCATCGCGGCCTTGGCCAGCGCCGGACGGGCACCAAGGCCAAGCGCGGGGGCGGCAAGCGGCAGGGCGGCGGCAACGCCCAGAAGGCGGCGGCGCGAGAATTCGGGGGCTTGGGTCATGGTGGGGGCTCCGGTTCGCATGATCGGGAAAAGCCCGGAAATCCTAGGCGCTGGAGGGCGGCCGCGGCAATCACGAAGCCGTGAGCTATTCCCACCAGCGGTCGATCGCCGCGATTTCCTCGTCGGACCAGCCGAAATGATGGGCAAGCTCGTGGACCAGGACATGGGCGACCAGCTGGCCCAGCGTCACGTCGCCCCGCTCGGCCCATTCGTCAAGGATCGGCCGGCGAAACAGCCAGATCGTGTCGGGCCGGTCGACCACATCCATCACCGACTTCTCGGTCAGGGGAATGCCGTCGTAAAGCCCGGTCAGGTCGAACGGATCCTCGACGCCGAGGTCGTCGAGCATCGCGTCGGGCGGGAAATCGGCGATGCGCAGGATCACCGACAGCGCCGCGGCGCCGTAAGCCGGCGGCAGATCGGCCAGCGTCGCGCGCGCCAGCATTTCGATCGCGTCAAGGTCGGGCGCCGCGCGCCCCAGCCAGTCGTTCATGCCCGTCTCCCGTTGCCTGCCCGATATGGACAAAATCGGCGCCGTATGAAAGAGGGGCCGCTACAGGAGCATGTCATGACCACCACCCGTTTCGCGCCCTCGCCCACCGGCTACATCCATGTGGGCAACCTGCGCACCGCGCTGATGAACTATCTGATTGCCCGCAAGACTGGCGGAACCTTCATCCTGCGCCTTGACGACACCGACCAGGAACGCTCGAAGCCCGAGTATATCGACGGGATCAAGGAGGACCTCGACTGGCTCGGCCTCACCTGGGACCGGATCGAGCAGCAGTCGAAGCGGCTTGACCGCTATGGCGCCGTCGCCGAGGAGCTGCGGGCCTCGGGTGCGCTTTACGAGGTTTTCGAGACGCCGACCGAGCTGGACCTCAAGCGCAAGAAGCTCTTGAACATGGGTCGCCCGCCGGTCTATGACCGCGCCGGGCTGGCGCTGTCGGCGGCCGAGAAGGACCGGCTGCGGGCCGGGCGGGAGGGCTACTGGCGCTTCCGACTTGACCAGGCGCGCACCGAATGGGTGGACGGCATCCTCGGGCCGGTGTCGATCGACACCGCCAGCGTCTCGGACCCGGTGCTGATCCGCGCCGACGGCCAGGTGCTTTACACCTTCGCCTCGTCGGTCGACGACATCGACATGGGCATCAGCCATGTCGTGCGCGGCGCCGATCATGTCACCAATACCGCGACCCAGATCCAGATCATGCGGGCGATGGGCGGCAGCGCGCCCGCTTTCGCGCATCATTCGCTTCTGACCGGGCCGCAGGGCGAGGGGCTGTCAAAGCGGCTCGGCACGCTTTCACTGCGCGACCTGCGCGCACAGGGCGTGGCGAAAGAGGCGTTACTGAGCCTGATGGCGCGGCTTGGCTCGAACCAGCCGGTCGAGTTGAAGCTGTCGCTGGACGAGATCGCCGCGGGGTTCGAGCTGTCGCAGTTCGGCGCGGCGCCGACCAAGTTCGACGAGGCCGACCTCTGGCCGCTGACCCGGGCGCGCAACCAGGCGCTGCCCTTCGCCGCGGTGCGCGAGCGGATCGCCGCGCATGGCGTGCCGGCGCATCTGGCCGAGCGGTTCTGGGCGGTGGTGTCGAAGAACATCACCACGCTGGACGAGTTGAAGGACTGGGCCGAGATCGTGCTGGAAGGCGCCGAGGCGGTGATCGACCCCGAGGATGCCGAATTTGTCGCGACCGCGCTGCAGATGCTGCCCGAGGCGCCCTTTACCGAGGCGACCTGGGGTGAATGGACGGCGGGGGTGAAGGCGGCGACCGGGCGCAAGGGCCGTGGCCTGTTCATGCCGCTGCGCCGCGCGCTGACCGGCCGCGAGCACGGGCCGGAGATGGCCGATCTGATGCCGCTTTTGCAGAAGGTTCGCGCGCGGCGGTGAGGGCGGGAGTGGGGATTTTCCACCCCCACGCCCCCGGAAGGTATTTCCGCCAAGATGAAATCAGCGACGCAGGCGCGCGAGGCCGAGGGCCTGCGCATGGGCGTCGGTGAGCGCGCGCTCGGCCGCCGTCAGCCGCTGGTGGCGCGGGTAAAGAGGGTCCGCGCGGTCGTCGAGGAGAGGGCCCCAGCCGGTGGTGGAGGCGAAGAAGCGGGCGACGCCTGCGGTGCCGAATTCGCGGGCAAAGCCCTGGACCACCGTGTCGAGGTAGCTGAGCAGGATCGGTTGCGGGGCGGGCGCGGCCGGATGGGCCTCGGCCACGGCGTAGATCTCGATCCGGTCGGCCCAGGGCGGTGCGGGGGAGAGGTGGCCGGGGGCGAGCCGGTGGCGACGGTAGGCGGCCTCGCGCAGATCGAGTGCGGCCCAGTCATCGCCGGGGACGGCGGCGACGAGGCCGTCGATCCCCGCCTCGGCCGCCCCGGCCGGTTCGACGGAGAGGAAGGCGAAGCGCCGGATCGCGGTATGCCGCCAGGCCCGGCGCCAGCCGGCGAGGCGGGCGGGTGTGGCCCGCGCGTGGTCGTGGGTCGCCCGGTTGACGAGCGAGCCATAGCCGAAGAAGGCGGGATGGCGGTCGGTCATGGCGGGATATGAACCCGCGCCGGGCCGCTGTGCAAGCGATGTCGCGCGGATCGGCCGAGGGGCCGTATTCCATCGCATACCCTCTTGCCCGGCACCGGCGTTCCGCGCTAACCAGTCATCGTCAGGATCGGGAGAATCCGGTGGTGGGCCTGCCCCATGCGCCGGTGCCGAAGGAGCAACCGCCCCGGTAAACTCTCAGGCGCAAGGACCGTCCTGGCAGCGGAACTCTGGAGAGACCCCGGACCTGGCGGGGCGCCGAAGGGATAACGATCTCAGGCGAAGGGACAGAGGGGGCATCGGAACGGGCGGATTGACCGCCCCGGGCGATGCCGGAGCCATTCGTGACCGGCGTGACAGGGAGGAGAGCGGCGATGGCCGGTCTGGAACGCACGGGACTATACGATCTGCACCTGGAGCTTGGCGCGAAGATGGTGCCCTTCGCCGGCTACGAGATGCCGGTGCAATATCCGATGGGGGTGTTGAAAGAGCATCTCCATACCCGTGCCGCGGCGGGGCTTTTCGACGTGAGCCATATGGGCCAGATCCTTCTGACCGCGAAATCGGGGCGGCTGGAGGATGCCGCCCTGGCGCTGGAGCGGCTGGTGCCGGTCGATGTCCTGGGGCTTGGCGAGGGCCGCCAGCGCTATGCGATGTTCACCAATGACGCGGGCGGTATCCTCGATGACCTGATGGTGGCGAATCGCGGCGATCACCTCTTTCTGGTGGTGAACGCGGGCTGCAAGCACGCCGATCTTGCCCATCTGAAGGGGGGCATGCCCGATTGCGATGTGGGCATGGTCGAAGGCCGCGCGCTGCTGGCGCTGCAGGGGCCGCTGGCCGAGGCGGCGCTGGCGCGGCTGGTCCCCGATGTGGTGGACATGAAGTTCATGGATGTGGCGATCCGGTCCTGGGATACGGCGGAGCTGTGGATCTCGCGCTCGGGCTACACCGGCGAGGACGGGTTCGAGATATCGGTGCCGGACCGCTTCGCCGAGACCTTCGCGCGGCGGCTTCTGGCGATGGAGGAGGTGGCGCCGATCGGCCTTGGTGCGCGCGACAGCTTGCGGCTCGAGGCGGGCATGTGCCTTTACGGCCATGACATCGACGAGGCGACGACTCCGGTCGAGGCGAACCTGACCTGGGCGATCCAGAAGGCGCGGCGCAAGGGCGGTGCGCGCGAAGGCGGCTTCCCCGGTGCCGCGCGCATCCTCGGCGAACTGGCCGGGGGACCGGCGCGACGCCGGGTCGGCCTCAGCCCCGAGGGAAGGGCGCCGATGCGCGAGGGCACGGAAATCTATGCCGCGGCCGAGGGTGGTGCCGTGATCGGCGCCGTCACCTCGGGCGGCTACGGCCCCTCGATCGAGGCGCCGATGGCGATGGCCTATCTGCCCGCGCATCTCGCCGAGGGCGATGTCGTTTTCGGCGACGTTCGCGGCAAGAGGTTGCCCGCGACCGTTGCGCCGATGCCTTTTCAACCCACAAGCTACAAGCGTTAACCCAAAGGAACCGAAACGATGAAATATACCGAAGACCATGAATGGCTGCGCGCCGAGGGCGGACTTGTCACCGTCGGCATCACCGCACATGCCTCAGAGCAATTGGGCGATGTCGTCTTTGTCGACCTGCCCGAGGCGGGGCGCGCGGTATCGACCGGCGACGAGGTCTGCGTGATCGAGAGCGTCAAGGCGGCCTCGGACATCCGCGCGCCGCTTGATGGCGAGATCGTCGAGGTGAACGCGGATCTGGCCGACAACCCCGGCATGGTGAACGAGGACCCGACCGGCAAGGCATGGTTCTTCAGGATGAAGGTCGCCGACATGTCCGCGCTGGACGGGCTGATGGACGAGGCCGCCTACAAGGCCCTGATCGGATAAGGACGCCCAGCCATGCCCTTCACCCCCACCGACTACCGCCCCTATGATTTCGCCAACCGCCGCCATATCGGCCCCTCGCCGGCCGAGATGGAAGAGATGTTCAAGGTGCTCGGGGTGAAGGACCTCGATGAGCTCATTGACCAGACGGTGCCGAAATCCTTGCGCCAGGAAAAGCCCCTGGACTTCGGCAAGCCGAAGTCGGAGCGGGAATTGTTGTGGTTCATGCGGCAGGTGGCCAAGAAGAACAAGGCCTTCACCACGATGATCGGTCAGGGGTTCTACGGCACCGTGACCCCGCCGGCGATCCAGCGCAACATCCTTGAAAATCCCGCCTGGTATACCGCCTACACGCCCTACCAGCCGGAGATCAGCCAGGGCCGGCTTGAGGCGCTTTTGAACTTTCAGACGATGGTCTGCGACCTGACCGGCCTCGAGATCGCCAATGCCTCGCTTCTGGACGAGGCGACGGCGGCGGCGGAAGCGATGACCATGGCGCAGCGCGTGGCGAAGTCGAAGGCCACGGCCTTCTTCGTCGACGAGAACTGCCATCCGCAGAACATCGCGGTGATCAAGGTGCGCGCCGCCCCGCTCGGCATCGAGGTGGTGGTCGGCGACCCGGCCAGGATGGCGGCAGACAAGGTCTTCGGCGCAGTTTTCCAGTATCCCGGCACCTATGGTGACTTGACCGATTTCACCCCGCATATCGCGAAGCTGCATGCGGCCGGTGCGATCGGCATCGTCATCGCCGATCCGCTCGCCCTGACGCTTCTGAAGGAGCCGGGCGCGATGGGGGCGGATATCGCCGTGGGCTCGACCCAGCGTTTCGGCGTGCCGATGGGCTTTGGCGGGCCTTCGGCCGCCTACATGGCCTGCAAGGACGCCCACAAGCGGCAGATGCCGGGCCGCATCGTCGGCGTGTCGATCGATGCGCAGGGCAATCCGGCCTACCGTCTTTCGCTCCAGACCCGCGAGCAGCATATAAGGCGCGAGAAGGCCACGTCGAACGTCTGCACGGCGCAGGCGCTTCTGGCCAACATGGCCTCGTTCTATGCGGTCTTTCACGGGCCCGAGGGGCTGAAGGCGATCGCCCAGCGCATCCACCGCAAGGCGGTCAGGGTGGCGCGGGTGCTGGAGGCCGCCGGCTATGACGTGCAGCCCAAGGCCTTCTTCGACACGATCACGATCGAGGTCGGCGCGATGCAGCCGGTGATCCTGAAGGCCGCCCGGCGCGAGCGGATCAACCTGCGCAAGGTCGGGTCGACGAGGATCGGCAT
Organism: Alphaproteobacteria bacterium HGW-Alphaproteobacteria-6; assembly: GCA_002841115.1. Classification (GTDB taxonomy): domain Bacteria; phylum Pseudomonadota; class Alphaproteobacteria; order Rhodobacterales; family Rhodobacteraceae; genus Albidovulum. The sequence goes on from PHEC01000024.1 coordinate 23,780, forward strand.
TTCGCTGGACGAGACGACGCGCGGCGAGACCGCCGAGCGGCTGTGGCGCGCCTTCGGGATCGAGAAGAAGGACAACGATTTCACCCCCGAATACCGGGTGCCCGAGGCGCTGCACCGCGAGACCGACTACCTTACCCACCCGGTCTTTCACATGAACCGGGCCGAGACCGAGATGATGCGCTACATGCGAAGGCTCGCCGACCGCGACCTGGCGCTTGACCGGGCGATGATCCCCTTGGGCTCCTGCACGATGAAGCTGAATGCCGCGGCCGAGATGATGCCGATCTCCTGGCCCGAGTTCGCCAACATGCATCCCTTCGCGCCGGCCGATCAGACCGAGGGCTACGGCGAGCTGTTCCGCGACCTTTCGGCCAAGCTTTGTGCCATCACCGGCTATGACGCGATGAGCCTGCAGCCGAATTCCGGTGCGCAGGGCGAATATGCCGGGCTTCTGACGATCCGCGCCTATCACGAGGCGCAGGGACAGGGGCACCGCGACATCTGCCTGATTCCGGTCAGCGCGCATGGCACCAACCCGGCCTCGGCGCAGATGGCGGGAATGACGGTCGTGGTGGTCAAGTCGGCGGCGAACGGCGATATCGATCTTGCCGATTTCCGTGCCAGGGCCGAGGCGGCGGGCGACCGGCTTGCCGCCTGCATGATCACCTACCCCTCGACCCACGGCGTCTTCGAGGAAACTGTGCGCGAGGTCTGCAAGATCACCCACGAGTTCGGCGGCCAGGTCTATATCGACGGGGCCAACATGAACGCCATGGTCGGGCTGGTCCGTCCCGGCGACCTTGGCGGCGACGTGAGCCACCTCAACCTGCACAAGACCTTCTGCATCCCGCACGGCGGCGGCGGCCCCGGCATGGGTCCGATCGGGGTGAAGGCGCATCTGGCGCCGCACCTGCCGGGCCATCCGGTGACCGGCGGCGCCGAGGGGCCGGTGAGCGCGGCACCCTGGGGGTCGGCCTCGATCCTGCCGATCTCCTGGGCCTATATCCTGATGATGGGCGGTGCCGGGCTGACCCAGGCGACCAAGGTTGCGATCCTCAACGCCAACTACATCGCCAAGCGGCTGGAGGGGGCTTACGGCGTCCTCTTCAAGGGCAAGGGCGGCCGGGTCGCGCATGAATGCATCCTTGATACGCGCCCCTTCGCCGACAGCGCCCATGTCACCGTGGACGACATCGCCAAGCGGCTGATCGACAACGGTTTCCACGCGCCGACGATGAGCTGGCCGGTGGCCGGAACGCTGATGGTGGAGCCGACCGAGTCGGAGACCAAGGCCGAGCTTGACCGTTTCGTCACCGCGATGCTGGCGATCCGCGAGGAGATCAGGGCGGTCGAGGCGGGCGAGATGGACGCCGAGAACAACCCGCTGAAGCATGCGCCGCATACGGTGAATGCCCTGATCGGCGACTGGGACCGGCCCTATTCGCGCGAGCAGGGCTGCTTTCCGCCCGCCTCGTTCCGGGTTGACAAGTACTGGCCGCCGGTGGGCCGGGTCGACAACGTCTATGGCGATCGCCATCTGGTCTGCACCTGCCCGCCGGTCGAGAGCTACATGGACGCGGCTCAGTAGGATCGCGCAGCGGCGGGGGGGCCGTCTGCCCCCCCGATGTCCATTGGTCAAGGGACCAATGGACGCCCCCCCCGAGGGTATTTCGGCAACAAAGAAACCATCGGCGGGCCGATATGTCAGGCCGGGCTCCGCGCCTCGTAATCGGCGCGGAGCCGCTGCCAGGCATCCCAGAAGGCTTCGGGTGGCGACCCTTCGAGCCTGGCCGCGAGAAGGTCGAGATGGGCGTGCCAGCCGGCGCCGACCATGACCCGCATCGCCCGGTCGGCAGTGCGCCGGTGGGTGAGCGTCAGCAGGACCATGTCACCGCTTGGCGCGAGCGTGATCTCGACCTCGCCGTTGCTGCCCCAGGTGAAGGCAAGGTGGCCGGGCGGGTTTGCCGCGATGATCCGGCTTGTCATCCGGTGTTCGGCGCCGAAGCCTTCGGGCCGCGCGCCGGGCGGGGTGGTGAGATCGTCGTTGCGCCAGGTCAGCTCGAACTCTGCGCCGGTGGTCAGCGGCATCTCTCCGGCGGCAAGCCATTTGCGGCGCAGGTCGTCTTGCGTCAGCCAGGACCAGATCCGCTCGATCGGGCCGGGAAGCAGACGCTCGATCTGCAGCGTGTCGGGGCTGACGAGCCTGCCGTGGCGGTTGCTCGTGTCGGTCGCGGTCATGACCTGTCTCCTTCCGGTCTGGCAGGTCTGGCGGCGTCTTCCTGCCGCAGCAGGTCTTCGAGGTGGTCGAGCCGGCCGGCCCAGAAGCGACGATAGTCGTCAAGCCATTGATGTGCCGCCAGAAGCGTCTCGGGTCTGAGGTGGCAGGTGTGGGTGCGCCAGCGGATCTCGCGCCGGATCAGGCCCGCCACCTCGAGCGCGCGGACATGTTTCGAGGCGGCGGCGAGCGAGATGGCATGCGGCCGGGCCAGTTCCGAGACGGTGCGCCCGCCTTCGGAAAGGTCGCGGATCATGCCGCGCCGTGTCGGATCGCCGAGGGCGCGGAAGATCGTGTCGAGCGGGGGTGATTCTGATTCAACCATGATGATGAATGATTGCCGGTCGGAACCAGTCAGTCAACCAATTTGTTTAATGAAGGAGCCGCGATGTCGGCGGCGACTTGATCATGGACAAGGTGAACCGGCGCGCCGCATGATCGGATCACGGTGCAGACTGAGGAAGGGGCGCGTGCTGATGCTTGAAATTTCTCCGGCCACCGTTGTTCAGGTCATCTTGCTGTCGCGCGAGGGCGCGATTGCCGAGGCGCAGGCACGCGCCTTCATCGCCGGCCTCAACGACGACGAAAAGGCGCAGCTGACCGCAATCGCCTGGATCGGACGCGGGTCATTCGAGGCCGGGGAATTCGACGAGGCGGTCGGCACCGCCACGGCCGAGGCGACGGTGCCGACCGAGGATTATCTGATGGGAATGCCGCATCTCGCCGAGAACCTCGAAGCCGGGCTGGAGACGCTGGGCATCGACGTGACCGGTGAGGAGGAAGATCTGCTGTGATCCTTGCGGCAGGGCCGGCCCTGCCGGTTGGATCCGGCGGACGGATCAGGCGGAGACGAGATGGCCGATGCCGCGAGACCGCTCTGCGCGACCTGCGGGCAGGCCAGCCGGGTGCCGGCGGCAGGGGGGGCGGGCGAGGCGCCGAAATGCGCGGCACGCGGCGATCCGCAGGCAATCGGCAGGGTCACGGAACCGGGTCCGGTTGCGCATGACCGGCTGACGCGGGTCGACGCGCTGGCGCTGCCCGGCCGGCGGCCGGGATCATGGCCTTCGTCCGCGCCGCGGCCCGGGCGGCGGCCTGAGATTTTCGCCCTGTGCCGGCGGCGGCACGCTTGACAACGCGCCGCCTCTGGGCCACATGAGCACCCGGTGCGGGGCAGTAGCTCAGTTGGGAGAGCGCGACGTTCGCAACGTCGAGGCCAGGGGTTCGATCCCCCTCTGCTCCACCACTAATTCTGCATAATGACATGAAATATATGAGAAATTCCGGCTGCCTCGGAGTTTGTCCCGCCATTTGTCCCGCCAGCGCGCCTATCCCCCTCAAGCCAGGCCTGAACATCGTCTGGACGCCAGACATGTCCAACAGCGGCCAGCCGTCACTGGCACATGGCACCGACTGAACCGCTCCGGGTTTTCCGGAGGCTCCAACTCCTGAGTAGGATGGAGCATCATGAGCAAGACAACGAACAAGTTTTCCCCTGAAGTGCGCGAACGCG
>PHEC01000183.1 GCA_002841115.1 Alphaproteobacteria bacterium HGW-Alphaproteobacteria-6
CCGCCGGAAGACCGCCGCAAGCCCTCCGCCGGCTGCCCCCGCCTGCCCCCCCCGGCGGGACGGAGCGCCCTGCCTGTCGGCCGTGAGAGTCGTCGGCGCCGCGACGAAAAGGCTGGTCACGCACCGATGCCGTGGGTTTTACTGTGCGAAGGCGGCCGGCGGACGCATTTCCGCCGGGCCCTGCCGATAGTGGCTTGATCGGTTTGAATTGGTGAGTAAAACTAACCAATGTCGCGGTTCTCGCCGCTGGCCCAACGACCAACCATGAATCTGGGAGGATGCAATGACGAAGATCGAGAACAAGGCGCTGTCACGCCGGTCGTTCCTGCGCAAGGGCGCTGTGGCCGGTGGTGCTGCGGCCGGCGCGGTTCTTGCCGCCCCGGCGGTGCTGGCGCAGGCGCCGATCGTGATGAAGATGCAGACCTCGTGGCCGGCCTCGGACATCTGGATGGACTTCGCCCGCGAATACATCGCCCGGGTCGAGCAGATGTCGGGCGAACGGATCAAGATCGACCTGTTGCCGGCCGGCGCGGTGGTTGCCGCCTTCCAGGTGATGGACGCGGTCCATGACGGGGTGATCGACGCCGCCCATACCGTGCCGGTCTACTGGTACGGCAAGCACAAGGCGGCCTCGTTCTTCGGCACCGGCCCGGTCTTCGGCGGCTCGGCGACGACCATGCTCAGCTGGTTCTACCAGGGTGGCGGGGCGGAACTTTACCGCGAGCTGACCCAGGATATCCTCGGCCTCAATGTCTATGGCTACATGGGTTTTCCGATGTTCGCCCAGCCCTTCGGCTGGTTCAAGAACGAGGTCAACACCGTCGCCGACATCCAGGGCTTCAAGTATCGCACGGTTGGCCTTGCCGCCGACCTGATGCAGGCGATGGGCATGTCGGTCGCCCAGCTTCCCGGCGGCGAGATCGTGCCGGCGATGGAGCGCGGCGTGATCGATGCGTTCGAGTTCAACAACCCCTCGTCCGACAGCCGCTTCGGCGCCCAGGACGTGGCCAAGAACTATTATCTGTCGTCCTATCACCAGGCCTCGGAAAGCTTCGAGTTCCTGTTCAACAAGGACTTCATGGATGATCTCGACCCCGACCTTCAGGCGATCCTGAAATATGCGGTCGAGGCGGCATCGACATCGAACACCGCGCTGGCGATGAAGGAATACTCGGCCGACCTGGTCAAGCTTCAGACCGAAAGCGGCGTCACCGTCCACCGCACCTCGAAGGAGATCCTGGCGGCCGAACTGGATGCCTGGGACACGCTGATCGCCGATCTCGAGAAGGACGCCTACATGAAGAAGGTGATGGACAGCCAGCGCGAGTGGGTCGGTCAGGTCGCCTATTACGAGTTGATGAACGCGCCCGATCTGGGGCTGGCCTACGAGCATTACTTCCCCGGCCGGCTGAAGCTCTGACCGGGACGCTGCATCACTGAACACGGCTCCGGGGGTGTCAGACCCCCGGAGCCTTCCGCGCGCCTTCATCACGGAGCCCATCGATGGCAGCATACATCCTCTTTGCCGATCGGCTTTCGGCCTGGTTCGGCAAGGCTTTCGGCTGGCTGATCATGCTGATGACGCTTGGTGTCAGCTACGAGGTCATGGTGCGCTACCTCTTCAACGCGCCGACGCCCTGGTCGCTGGATGTCTCCTTCATCATGTATGGCGCGCTCTTCATGATGGGCGGCGCCTACACGCTGTCGCGCGGCGGTCATGTCCGGGGCGATTTTCTCTACCGGCTCTGGCGTCCGCGCACCCAGGCGGCGGTCGATCTGGTGCTCTACATCTTCTTCTTCTTTCCCGGGATCACCGCGCTGGTCCTGACCGGCTGGAAATACTCGGCCCGCTCATGGGGCTACGGCGAGGTCAGCGTCAACAGCCCGGCCGGCATCCCGATCTTCCAGTTCAAGTCGATCATGGTGGCGGCGGGTCTGTTGCTGCTGATCCAGGGGGTCGCCCAGGTGTTCCGCTGCATCCTGTGCCTGCGCGACGGCCGCTGGCTGGCCGCCGAGGCCGATGTCGAGGAGACCGAGACCATCCTGATGCACAATCGCGAGGATCACGGCGGATGACCCGTCCGCCCGCCCCGAAGCCGCAATCATCGCCCCTGCGGGCCAGTATCAAGCGCCCGAAACGCTGCATAACGGAGCCGTCATCGTGACCGAACCGCAAGTCGCCCTGATGATGCTGGGCATCTTCATCTCGTTCGTCTTTCTCGGCTTTCCCATCGCCTTCACGCTGATGGCGCTGGGTATCGGCTTTGGCTATTACGCCTATTTCGACGGCAGCCGGATGTGGCGCGCCTTCAACCGGCTGGGCGAGGATGCCGATGGCTGGACATCCTTCACCACCTGGGTCGAGGGGTTCTTCAACAACCGGATCTTCGACCTCTTCGTCAACCAGACCTATACGGTGATGTCGAACGAGGTGCTGACGGCGGTGCCCTTGTTCCTGTTCATGGGCTATATCGTCGAGCGCGCCAATATCGTCGACCGGCTGTTCACCACGCTCAACATCGCCTCGAAGAACGTCCCCGGCTCGATGGGGGTGGCGGCGCTGATCACCTGCGCGCTCTTTGCCACCGCGACCGGGATCGTCGGCGCGGTGGTGACGCTGATGGGGCTCCTGGCGCTGCCGGCGATGCTGAAGGCGCGCTATGACCAGAGCTTCGCCTCGGGCATCATCTGCGCCGGCGGCACCCTTGGCATCCTGATCCCGCCGTCGATCATGCTGATCGTCTATGCAGCCGCCTCGGGCGTGTCGATCGTGCGGCTTTATGCCGGGGCGATGCTGCCGGGGCTGACGCTGGTCGGGCTATACCTGACCTATATCGTCGGCCGCGCGATCCTGCAGCCGAGCGTCGCGCCGAAACCCGGCCCTGACGATGTGCCGGATGTGCCGCTGGGCAAGGTCCTGGTGATGGTCCTGACCTCGTTCTTCCCGCTCGCCTTCCTGATCCTGTCGGTTCTCGGCTCGATCCTCTTCGGGCTGGCGACACCGACCGAGGCGGCGGCGATCGGGGCGCTGGGCGGGATGATCCTGGCGATCGGCTATCGGGCGATGACCTTCCAGCGGTTGCGCGAAAGCGTCTATCTGACGGTGCGCACCACGGCGATGGTGTGCTGGCTCTTCGTCGGCTCCTACACCTTCTCGGCGGTCTTTTCATACCTTGGCGGCGAGCAGCTGATCGGCGAGTTCGTCACCGGGCTCAACCTCACGCCGCTGCAGTTCCTGCTGGTGGCGCAGCTGATCATCTTCCTTCTGGGCTGGCCGCTGGAATGGTCCGAGATCATCATCATCTTCGTGCCGATCTTCCTGCCGCTCCTGCCGCTTTTCGGGGTCGATCCGCTGTTCTTCGGCATTCTCGTCGCGCTCAACCTGCAGACCTCGTTCCTGACCCCGCCGATGGCGATGTCGGCCTATTACCTCAAGGGCATCGCGCCACCATCGGTCAGGCTGACGCAGATCTTCTCGGGCTCGCTGCCCTATGTGTTCATGGTCTTCATGTGCATGGGGCTGATGTATACCTTCCCGCAGATCGTCTTTGCCTTGCCGGATTACTTCTATGGCGCAAAGTGACCGGCGCAGGGTAGCGGAGGCCGGGGCGGTTCTGGCGCTTGGCGCGGTCGAGGCGCGCGATCGTCTGGCCTCGGGCGCGCTGCGCGCCGTCGACTATACCGAGGCTTGCCTTGCCCGCATCGCCGAAGCCGAACCGCAGGTGCAGGCCTGGACCTGGCTTGACGGCGATCATGCTGTCGCCCAGGCCCGCGCGCTGGACCAGCGGCGGCTGTCCGGCGCGCCGATCGGCCCGCTGCACGGGCTTCCGGTGGGCTTGAAGGACATCATCGACACCGCCGGCATCCCGACCGAGAACGGCACCGCGGTCGATGCCGGCCGGGTGCCGGCGGCCGATGCCGTCATCGTGGCGCGGCTGAAGGCGGCGGGGGCGATCGTGATCGGCAAGACGGTGACCACCGAGGGCGCCTATCTTCATCCCGGCAAGACCCGCAACCCGCATGACGCGGGCCATACGCCGGGCGGCTCGTCCTCGGGGTCGGCGGCGGCGGTGGCGGCCGGCATGGTGCCCTTGGCGATCGGCACCCAGACCGGCGGCTCGGTGATCCGCCCGGCCGCCTATTGCGGGGTGGTCGGCTTCAAGCCGAGTTTCGGGCTGATCCCGCGCACCGGCATCCTGACCCAGTCGCCGTTTCTCGACACCGTCGGGGTCTTTGCCCGCAGCGTCGCCGATGCCGCCCTTCTGGTCGAGGTTCTGGCCGGGCATGACCCGGCCGATCCCGCCACAGCCCCCCTGCCGGTGCCGCGCCTTCTGAGTGTCGCGCAAAGCCGCCCGCCGGTGCCGCCGACCTTCGCCGTCCTGCGCCCGCCCGGCTACGATGAGGCCGATCCCGAAATGCGCGAGGCGATGGACGAGCTTTGCGGCCTTCTCGGCGGGCAGTGTTTCGAGGTGCCGCTGCCGGCGGCCTTCGACGAGGCCGACAAGGTCCGCAAGCGGATCAACTTCGCCGAGATGGCGAAATGCTACTACGCGCTGGAGCGGCGCGGCCGGGCGCAACTGTCGGCCGAGCTTCGTGCAGCGCTTGACGAGGGCAAGGCGGTTCCGGCGCGTGACTATATCGCGGCGCTTGACTGGCGCGGGCTCTTGAACGCCGCCCTCGATCCGATCTTCGAGCGTTGCGACGCGATCATCACCGCGGCCACCCCCGGCCCGGCGCCGAAGGGGCTGGCCGGCACCGGCAGCCCGATCTTCAACGGGCTCTGGACGCTTTGCGGCACGCCGGCGGTGACGCTGCCGCTGATGTGGTCGGGTGGCGGCCTGCCGATGGGGGTGCAGATGATTGCCAGGGCGGGTGATGACGCGCGGCTGTTGCGCAATGCCCGATGGCTGAGCGAATTCGCCGGGTCGCCGGACGGCGGCGCGGCATCGGACAGGGAGCAGGACCAATGACCAACCGTCTTCTCGCCGCACTGGCCTTCGCGATTCTGGCGGGCTTCGTCGGCATCCTCGTCTGGTATGTGCCACGGCTTGACCTTGGCGCCGTGGTCGCGGTCACGGTCTTGCTGGCGGGCTATGATTTCTACCGCAGCGCCGGGGCAGAGGACCGCGACGGCTAGCGGGGCCATGCCCCGCGACGCCGG
>PHEC01000184.1 GCA_002841115.1 Alphaproteobacteria bacterium HGW-Alphaproteobacteria-6
CCCTCGACACGCATGTGCCTGGAGGCCCTTGAGGAGATCCTGCTCCGGGACCGTTCGGTCGAACACTGGCGCGTCCTGGACGTGGGAACCGGAACGGGCATCCTCGGCATCGCCTGCGCGAAGCTGCACGCCGCCAGTGTCCTGGGTGTGGATATCGACCCCAAGGCCACGGAGATCGCCGGCCAGAACGTCCTGATCAACCAGGTCGACGACCGGGTCGAGATCGGCACCCGCGCGATCAAGCTGGCGTTGCGCCGGCTCAGGCGCTGGGCGCGCGAGGGGGCGGCGGAAGAGCTTGACCTCGGCGCGACGGTCCGGGCGACGGCCGAGCAGGGCTGGCTGGATGTCCGGACCCGGCCCGAGCGGCACAACGCGGTCAAGGTGCTGCTGTTTCTCGATGTCGGCGGATCGATGGATGACCATGTCCGCCTGGTGGAAGAGCTGTTTTCCGCGGCGCGGAGCGAGTTCCGCCATCTCGAGCAGTTCAATTTCCACAACTGCCCCTACGAGGGGCTGTGGCGCGACAACCGCCGGCGCCACGAGGCGCCGATCCCGACGGCCGAGGTGATCCGCCGCTTCGGGCCCGATCACAAGGCGATCTTTGTCGGCGATGCGACGATGTCGCCCTACGAGATCAGCCATCCGGGCGGCGCCATCGAGCACTGGAACGCCGAGGCCGGTGCGGTCTGGCTGCGCCGGCTCTGCGAGCAGTGGCCGGGCCATGTCTGGCTGAACCCGGTGCCCGAGGCGCAGTGGCCGCACAGCCCCTCGGTCGCAATGATCGCCGGGATCTTCGGCGGGGCGATGCACCCCCTGACCCTGGCCGGGCTGGGGGCGGCGATCGACGCGCTGTGAACCGGCCGCGGCACCGGTGGCCGGCCGGGCAGCGGGTATTTTTACAACGAAGAAGCCGAAGGCGCGGCGCCGGCCGGCGCCGGTCAGATATGCAGCGCGCGGCCCCAGGCGTCGAGCACCGATTCGTGCATCATCTCGCTGAGGGTCGGGTGCGGGAAGACGGTTTCCATCAGTTCGGCCTCGGTGGTTTCGAGGCTGCGGCCGACGACATAGCCCTGTATGAGTTCGGTGACCTCGGCGCCGATCATGTGGGCGCCGAGCAATTCGCCGGTCTTTGCGTCGAAGACGGTCTTGACCAGCCCCTCGGCCTCTCCGAGTGCTATCGCCTTGCCGTTGCCGATGAAGGGGAAGCGGCCGACGCGGACCTCATGGCCGGCCTCTTTCGCCTTGGCCTCGGTCAGCCCGACCGAGGCGACCTGCGGCTGGCAATAGGTGCAGCCGGCGATCGAACCCGGCTTGATCGGATGGGGATGGCCGCCGGCGATCAGTTCGGCGACCATCACGCCCTCGTGGCTGGCCTTGTGGGCAAGCCAGGGGGCGCCGGCGATGTCGCCGATCGCGTAGAGGCCGGGCACCCCGGTGCGGCAGAATTCATCGGTGACGACATGGCTGCGGTCGATCCTGACGCCGAGCGCCTCGAGCCCGAGGTCCTCGACGTTGCCGACGATGCCGACGGCGGAGATGACCGTGTCGAAATCCTGCGTCGCGGTCTTGCCGTCCGTCTCGATATGGGCGGTGACGCCGATGCCGGGCTTGCGGTCGAGCTTCTTCACCGCCGCCTTCTCGATGATCGTCATGCCCTGCTTGACGAAGGCCTTGCGGGCGAAGGCCGAGATCTCGGCATCCTCGACCGGCAGCACCCGGTCCATCACCTCGACGACCGTGGTATCGGCGCCGAGCGTGTTGAAGAAGCTGGCAAATTCGATGCCGATCGCGCCCGAGCCGATGACCAGCAGCCGCTTCGGCATGCGTTTGGGTTGCAGCGCGTGGCGGTAGGTCCAAACGAGATCGCCGTCGGCCTCGAGCCCGGGCAGTTCGCGGGCCCGCGCGCCGGTGGCCAGCACGATGGATTTCGCGCTCAGATCCTCGGTGCCCTTGTCGGTCCTGACGCTGACCACGCCCGGCTTCGGCAGGGTTGCAGCCCCCATGAAGACGGTGATCTTGTTCTTCTTCATCAGATGGCCGATGCCGCCCGACAGTTGCTTGGCCACCCCGCGCGAGCGCGCCACCACGGCGGCGAGGTCAAAGCCGAGGCCCTCGGCCTTCAGCCCGAATTCCGATGCGCGGTGCATCAGGTGGAAGACCTCGGCCGAGCGCAGGAGCGCCTTGGTCGGGATACAGCCCCAGTTGAGGCAGATGCCGCCAAGGTTCTCGCGTTCGACGATCGCCACCTTGAGGCCCAGTTGCGTGGCGCGGATCGCGGCGACATAGCCGCCCGGTCCGGCGCCGATCACGATCAGGTCGAATGTCTGGGCCGCCATGTCTCTACCTCCCTCGGAAAAAGTAGTTTGCCACTAAACTATATTCTGGCGCCTGACAATCCGGCGCCGGAACCATGGCGCCATGCGCCTCATGCATGGCTTTGGTCCAGCTCGCGCAGGATCGCGCCGTAACCGCCCGCGGCGAGGAAACCGGCCTCGGCGGCGGTGGTCGCGCGGCCGAGTGCGGCGTTGCGGTAGGGAAAGCGGCCGAAGCGGGCGATCACTTCGCGATGGGCCTCGGCGTGGCGGCGGTTGCCCGCGCCGCTTGCCGGCAGGCCGGCGGCGATCAGCGCGATGCAGCGGTCCTGGTCGGCGATATCCTCGGAATGCATGAAGGGCAGGTAGAAGAACTGCCGTTCGGGTTCGGCGATGGCGGTGTCATGGCCGGCGGCGATGGCGGCATCGGCGGCGGCGCGGGCGCGCCCGTCGGTGGCGAAGGCGCGCGCCTCGTCGCGGAACATGTTGCGCGGGAACTGGTCGGTCAGGATCAGATAGGCCAGCGCGCCGCGCGGGCCGGATGTCCAGTGGCCATGGTCGCCGGCCTCGGCCTCTTGCCACAGGGTCAGGAACCGGGAGCGGATCTCGTCGTCGACCGCCGGGTCGGCGACATACCAGCCGCGCGGGCCGACCTCGTTCAGCCAGAACTCAAGCACCTTCGCGGTATCAGCCATGGTCCTTCCCTCCCGGTTGACGCGATCCTGATCCGCGAAGCGTGGCAGGATCGGCGCCGCTTGGCCAGCCCTCAGTGCCGGTCCGGCGCGGCGCCGTCGTCATCAGCCGCGGCGGCGGCATCGTCCTGGCGCGCCTGGCTTGCCGCCTCGACCGCCAGCGCGCTGGCGGTGGGCGACAGCGCGGTGAAGGCCGCACTCTGGTCCGACAGCGTCACCCGGCGCCGGGTCATCCGCCAGCCGGCGTAAAGGGCCAGGGCCGCGAACAGGAACCCCATGAAGAGGAAATAGCCCGACGGCCCGATCCGCCCCATCATCCAGCCGGTGATGATCGGCCCGCTGATCGCGCCAAGCCCGTTGATGAACAAAAGCCCGGCCGAGGCAGCCGCCATGTCGGAGCCATCGAGAAAATCGTTGGTATAGGCGACCAGCAGCGAATAAAGCGGGTTCGACACGCCCCCCATCACCACCGCCACCACCAGATATCCGGCCAGGCCGATCGGCAGCAGCACCGCGGCCAGCATCGCCAGCGCACCAAGAACCGAGAGGCCGAGGATCAGCACCCGCCGGCCGATCCGGTCCGAGGCCCAGCCGATCGGATATTGAAACAGCAGGCCCCCGGCATAGATCGCCGCGACATAGATCGACAGGTCGCGCACGCTGAGCCCGACCGCGGTGCCCCAGACCGAGGACATGCCGAACTGCGCGGCAAAGACCCCGCCCAGAAGGAACATCCCGACACAGCCAAGCGGCGAGGCGTGGTAGAGGCGGGCAAAGCTCATCCGGCCGGTGGTCTCGAAGGCCGGTGCCGGGCTGACCGACAGCAGAATCGGGGTGAAGGCCAGCGAGACCAGCACCGAGGGGATGACGAAGAGGATGTAGCCCGAGGGATCGCCGGCGTTCAGCAACCCCTGTGCGGCGATGATGCCGATCATCTGCATGATCATGTAGAGCGACAGCGCCTGGCCGCGGGTCTCGTTGGTCGAGGCGTTGTTCAGCCAGCTTTCGGCGGTGATGTAGACGCCCGAGAAGGAAAAGCCGATGACCACCCGCATTGCGGTCCAGGCGATCCAGTCGGGGGCGGCGGCGTAAAGCACCAGCACCGCCGAGATCATCGAGCCGAGGGCGGCGAAGACCCGGACATGGCCGACCCGACGGATCATGTCGGGTGTCATCCGGCTGCCGAAGAGGAACCCGGCGAAATAGCCCGACATGACAATCGACATCTGCCCGGTGGTAAAGCCCTCGATGCCGCCACGAATGCCCAGAAGCGTGCCCTGCATGCCGTTGCCCAGCATCAAGAGCATCATGCCCAGCAGAAGGGCCCAGGAACTGCGCAGAACGGTCAGCATGGTCGGGCTCTTTCCTTCACCGGGATTCGCAGTCTGCTCGAATGTCGCGCGCCGTCACGCCTGCCCGCGACCGGCGGGCGGCCGATTGCGGCCATGGGGCAGCAGAAGCGAGGCATCGCCGTAGGAAAAGAACCGGTAGCGCGCCGCCACCGCATGGGCATAGATCCGTCGGATCGCCGCCTGCCCCATCAGCGCCGAGACCAGCATCAGCAGCGTCGATTTCGGCAGGTGGAAATTGGTCATCAGCCCGTCGGTCACCAAAAAGCGGTAGCCGGGATAGATGAAGATGTCGGTCGGGCCCTGCCAGGGGCGGACCCGGCCGGCGTCATCGGCCGCCGTCTCGATCAGCCTGAGCGCGGTGGTGCCGACCGCGATGATCCGCCCGCCGGCCTCACGGGTGGCGTTGATCTCGGCCGCCGCGGCGGCGCCGACCTCGCCCCATTCGGCATGCATCCTGTGCGTCGTCACGTCCTCGACCTTGACCGGCAGGAAGGTGCCGGCGCCGACATGCAGGGTGACATGGCTGAAGGCGACGCCACGGGCGGAAAGCCGCGCCAGCAGTTCGGCGTCGAAGTGCAAGGACGCGGTGGGGGCCGCGACCGCGCCGGGGTGGCGGGCAAAGACCGTCTGGTAATCGGTGCGGTCGGCCGCGTCGGGGGCACGCTGCGCGGCGATATAGGGCGGCAGCGGCATCTCGCCGGCCTCGGCCAGGGCAGCGTCGAAATCGGCGCCTTCAAGGGAAAAGCGCAAGACCGCCCGGCCATCGCCGATCGCGGTCACGCAGGCGCTCAGCACCAGCGCCGACCAGCCGCCACCGGCCAGCGGTTCCAAAAGCGTCACCTCGATCCTTGCCACCGCCGGCCCCTGCCCGGTCTGGCGCGTCCTGGTGCCTGTGAGCCGCGCCGGGATCACCCTGGTGTCGTTCAGGACCAGCCGGTCGCCGGGACCCAGCAGATCGGGCAGGTCGCTGACCCCCAGATCGCTCAGCACCAGATCATTTGGCACCGGGCCCGCGCCAGCCTCGGCCAGCAGCAGCCGCGCCGCGCTGCGCGGCCGCGCCGGGCGGGTCGCGATCAGATCCTCGGGCAGGTCGAAGTCGAAATCCGCCAGCTTCATTCGGCGATCCTCGGCGGCGCCGTGCGGAAGAGCTCGCGAAACATCCCCGGGGTCAGGATCGACAGCGGATTGACGCTGACCGAGGGGCGCGCCGCCGCGCCGCTCAGCCGGTAGTTGAAGCCGAACAGCCCCTCGCCCTTGCGCGCAAAGATCCGGCCGATGCTGTTGATCATGTAGATCGGCGAGATGGTGCCCTGCAACGACACCGTGCCGCGGGCGAGGTCATAGACCCCGGCCGCCGACACCCCGAGCGACGGGCCGACCGCCGCACCATTGCTGATCTGCAGGGCCGCCGGGGTCAGGCGGAAGTCGCCCGAGACTGTGGCAAAATGGATGCCGGGGCCGTTGAGTTGCGCCAGAAGCCCGACCACCGAGATCGCGTCGAGCAGTTCGGCCAGCACCGGCGCCTTGGTGACGCGGATGTCGCGGATCGTCACCTTGCCGTCATATTCGCCGGCCTCGGCCAGGGCAGCGTCGAAATCGGCGCCTTCAAGGGAAAAGCGCAAGACCGCCCGGCCATCGCCGATCGCGGTCACGCAGGCGCTCAGC
>PHEC01000185.1 GCA_002841115.1 Alphaproteobacteria bacterium HGW-Alphaproteobacteria-6
GCCATCACCGCCTCGGCCGCCTGCGCAACGGTTCCCGACACCAGCCGCGCCATCGCCGAGCCGCGCACATCGCCGGTCGCGTCCAGCGTCCAGGTCCGGTGCCAGACCGGCCGGCCGGCGCGCTCGGCCCGAAGCGCCACGCACAGCACCACCCGGTCGGGTTCGCCTTCGGCCAGCGGGTGCTCGTGCCAGAGCCGGTCCGACAGCGCCCGCAGCCGGGCATCGTCGGCGCCGCCCTCAAGTTCGGCAAAGACCGGCGCCCAGGCATCGGCCCAGCCGTTCAGGCGCAGCGTGCCGCGCTGAAACTCGCGCACCGTCCAGTCGGGATCGAAGTGATAGCCGGCCAGATAGGGCAGCGAATCGCGGTTCGGGTAGACCTCGAATGTCTCTGGCCGGGGCAGCGGCGCGGCATAGGTGGTGACCGCGTCCCAGGGGTGGGCGACGCGCAATTCGGAAAAGTCGCGGATCACCCGGGCCGGCGCCATCAGCGCCCGCAAGACCCCGTAGGGCGACCACGAGAACTTGTAGCGAAAGGCATTGGGCCGGGCCGGAAGCCCGCCGCAATAGGAGGTGAAGGACAGCACGTTGCCCGCGTCATAGGCGGCCGAGGCGCGGTAGGCGGCGACCAGGTCATGCGCCATCAGATGATCGATCCCGGGGTCGAGCCCGACCTCGTTCACCACCGCCACCCCGGCCCGGCGCGCCGGCTCGTCCAGCGCGTGCATCTCGGGTGTGCTGTAGCTTGACGAGATGAAATGCGCGCCATGGCCGACACAGTGACGGGCCAGGTCGCCGTGCAGGTCGGCCGGCAGCATCGAGACCACGATGTCGCCATGCGCCAGCGCGTCGTCGAGCGCGCCGGGCGTCATCGCGCGTATGTCGGTGGCGATGTCGCCAACCGCCGCCTCGGCCGCGGCGACCGGCAGGTTCCACACCGTGACCGGATGACCGGCAAGGATCAGCCGCCTCAGCCCCGGCCGCGATGACAGCCCCGTGCCGCACCAGTGAATGCGCATGTTCCGGCCTTCCTGCCCCGCCACCCGCGGATCCCGGGCCCAGATTGACGCCGCGCGCGGCCTTGGGCAAGCCCCCGCGACAGCGCGGCGCAGGTTCAGCCCCAGCGCACGTCGCCGAGAAAGATGTAGCCGGCACCATAGATCGTCTTGATCAGCCGCGGGTTCTTCGGATCCTCGCCAAGCTTGGTCCTGAGCCGCGAGATCCGCACATCCATCGCCCGGTCAAAGCTTTCGCCGGCCGCGCCGCCCAGCGATTCCTGCATCTGCGCCCGGCTGATCAGCCGCTTGGGGCTTTCGAGGAACAGCCGCAACACCTCGCCCTCGGCATGGGAAAACGGCACCTCCTGCCGGTCGGGCCCGCAAAGGACATAGCGGTCGAAGGCCGCGGTCCAGCCGGCGAAATGCGCGGTCATCGCCGCCGGTTCCGCACCGGTCCGGCCCCGGCGCAGCCGGGCGCGGATGCGCGCCACCACCTCGGCCGGATCGAAGGGCTTGATGATGTAGTCGTCGGCGCCAAGTTCAAGCCCGGTCACCCGGTCCTGGACCTGCGCGCGCCCCGAGATGATGATGATCGCCGCCCCGGATTCAAGCGCCAGCCGATGCACCAGCGCCAGCCCGTCGCGGTCCGGCAGGCCAAGGTCGACCAGACAGACATCCGGCGTCGTGCGCTTCAGCGCCGCCTCGAATTCGGTGGCGCGGCCGAAGCCGGTGGTGCGAAAGCCGGCATCCTCCAGCGCGTCGGCCAGCATCCGCCGCACTTCGGGCTCGTCATCGAGAATGGCGACCAGCGGGGCTTTCATGCCGTCTCCATCATCAGGGCGGCCAGATCGGCCTGCCCGAGGGGCTTGGTCAGGACCGGACAGGGGGCGCGGGCGCGCAGGCCGTCGCCGGCGGGCAGCGCGGTCATCAGCACGATCCGCGCCGGATGGGCGCGCGCGACCAGCGCAAGGGCCAGATCCACCCCGCTCATCCGGCCCGGCAGGACGATGTCGGACAGGATCAGGTCAAGCCCCGGCAGGTCGGCAAGCCCGATCGCCTCGTCGGCGCTGGAAGCCTCGATCACGTTATGGCCGAGGTCGCGCAGCATGGCGCGGATCGCGGTGCGGATCGCCTCGCTGTCCTCGACCACCAGCACCAGCTTCGGTCCGGATGCCGGGGCGGTGGCCGGGCGCAGCGGCAGGCGCAGCGTCACCACCGCGCCACCCTCGGGCCGGTTGGCCAGCCGGACGGTTCCGCCCGACAGCTTGGTCTGGTCATAGACCATGCTCAGGCCCAGCCCCGAGCCTTCGCCAGCCTTGGTGGTGAAGAAGGGATCCAGCCCGCGCGCCAGCGCCTCGGGCGAGAAACCCGGCCCGGTATCGGCCACCGAAAGCTCCAGCCAGGTGTCGCGCAGCGGCCGCAGCGTCAGGGTGATCCGCCCCGGCCGCGCGCCGATCGCATCGCGGGCGTTGAGGATCAGGTTCAACAGCATGTCCTGCAAGGCGCCGCCGTCCAGCAGCACCGGCCCGCCCGGGTCATGCGCCAGGATGTCCAGCCCGATCCCCTCGGGCAGCGACGGCACCGCCATCAGCCGCAACTCGGCCATGAGCGCCGCAAGATCGGTCGGCGCCACCCGCATCTCGCGCGGGCCGGAAATCCGCGCGATCCGGTCCAGCAGCGTGCCGCCGCGCCGGGCCGCGGCCAGGGTCGCGCGGACCAGATCGGCCGCGCCCTCGGGCAGGTCCGCCAGCCGTTCCAGCCGGCCCTGAAGCCCGAGGATGATGGTCAGCAGATTGGCGAAGTCATGCGCCAGCCCCGAGGTCAGCTGGGCCGCCAGCTCGCGCTTGGCGGTCTGCACCAGGGCGACGCGGGCCTGGGTTTCTTCGGTCACGTCCATCGACAGGATGTAGACGCCCTGCACCGCGCCATGGCCGCTGCCGCCGCCCTCGTCGGCGCCGCGATCGGGGGTCAGCGCGATGCGGATGCGCCGGCCCGAGGGGTCATGGGTGATCTCGAACACCGTCGCCTCGCCGGCCAGCGCGCGCCTCAGCCCGGGCTCGATCCGCGCGAGGGTGGCGGGCCCCAGCGCCTCGGCGACCGGGCGGCCGACGATGTCGGACAGGCTGCCCGGCATCACCGCCGACAGCCGCCGGTTGGAGAAGGTATAGCGCAGGTCGGTGTCGGCATGGGCGATATGGGCCGGCATCATCTCGGTCACCAGCCGGGTCCGCGCTTCCATCTCGGTCAGTTCGCGCTTGGCCTCTTCCAGCGCGGCATTGGTCGCGGCCAGTTCGCGGTTGGCCTGCGCCAGCCGCTCGGCATGGGCCAGAAGCTGGTCCGACAGTTCCTCGGAGCGGGCGCGCAGCAGCGTCTCCTGCGCCTTGATCCCGGTGATGTCGGTATAGACCGTGACCCAGCCGCCCTGTGCCAGCGGCGCCCCCTCGACCGAGATGGTGCGGCCATTGGCGCGGGTGCGCTCCATGTAATGGGGCCGGAAGGCGCGGGCCTGCTCGACCCGGACGCGCACCGCTTCCTCGGGGTCGGCCACCGCGCCGTATTCGCCGCGCAGCACCAGAAAGCGGATCGTGTCCTCGAAGCCGGCGCCGGGACGGGTCAGCGCCTCGGGCAGATCGAACATCACCTGATAGGGCCGGTTGCAGACCGCAAGGCAGAGGTTTCGGTCGAAGATCGACAATGCCTGCTGGATCAGGTTCAGCCCCGACTGGATCAGCCTGCTCTGGGTATCCGGCTCTGCCATCGCTCTCGGGTTCCGCTGCCTGCCCCATGGCTAGCACCGGCGGCGGCGCGACGCAAAGGCCCTGCCGCCCGGTTCAGTGTCCCGTTCGCGCCGCCCCGGTCGAAGGGCCGAGGCGGCACCGGGCCCGGTCAGGCGACCTTGTAGGCGGCGAACATCGCGTCGACCTCGGTTCCGGCCAGATGGTTGACGTAGTTCGAATAGGTCTTGGTGGCGATCCCCAGCACGATGCCCAGCACATGCGTCGGCTCGTATCCGGCGGCAAGGAAGGCGTCGACTTCGGCCTTGGTCGGCTGCCCGCGCGAGATCACCATCCGTTCGGTGAAGCTGGCCAGCGCCTGAAGCTTCGCGTCCGGCACCGGGGTTCCGGCCCTCAGCGCCGCCAGCGCATCGGCAGGGACGCCGGATTTCTTGTCGGCCAGCATCGAATGCGCGGCCATGCAATAATCGCAGTTGTTGGCCCTGCTGATGACCAGCAGCACGGTTTCCTGTTCGGCCGGGGTGAAGCCGGCGGTCTGGCGGAAGCTTTCATAGGCCGAAAGATATCCCGCCAGAACGCCGGGAAGCTGCGCCATGTAGCCATACATGTTGGGCAAAAAGCCCATGCGCGCCTTGGCGCCCTTGAGCAGGTCGGCCGCCTGACCGGTGGCGGTCTCGGGCGTCAGAAGGGCGATGTCGATGAGGGGCTCGTGTGCCATCCGGGTCTCCTTTTTTGCAGAATGATCGTTTCATAAATTGCAATCGCCGGCTTGGCAAGCTATTTCAGAACGATGAGTTCAGAATTCATGAAACAGGCGGATCGGCGCGGACGGGGGCGGCCACGGGTGGCCGGGACCGCCGAGGCGCTGGAGGCGGCGATGCGGGTCTTCTGGGCCGAGGGCTTTGCCGCGGCCTCGATCGACATGCTGACCCGGGCGATGCGGATGCCGCGCGCCAGCCTCTATCAGCGCCATGGCGGCAAGGAGGGGCTGTTTCTGGCCGCCGTCGCCCATTACGTCGACAGCCGCTTTGCGCCGCTGATCGCGCGTCTCGACGCGGGCGGGACGCTGGCGGCCGATCTCGGAGGGTTCTTTGCGGCGGTGATCCGCCATGCCACCGCCGACCCGGCGACGCTGGGCTGCCTGGTCTCCTGCGTTCTGGCCGATGCGGCCGGCGCCAACCCGGTGATGCAGGCCGAACTGGCGCGCCGCTTCGATTCGGTCGAGGCGGTGATCGCGGCGCGGCTGGCGCGGGCGCAAGCAGCCGGCGAACTGGCCCCGGGCGCCGACATCGCCACCCTCGCCGGGATGCTGGCGGCGATCGCGCGGGGGCTGATGCTGCGCGCCCGCGCCGGCGCG
>PHEC01000186.1 GCA_002841115.1 Alphaproteobacteria bacterium HGW-Alphaproteobacteria-6
GGGTCGGGGTGCGTCAGCGCCCCGAGGCCGGTTCCGCCGGCGCCAGAAGCTTGCGAAAGAGCCGGTCGAGGAAGGCCTCGGCCTCGCTGAAAGGGTCATGCCCCGGCCCGAGCACGGCACGCACCTGCACGTCGAAATCGGCGTAATGCTGGGTCAGCGCCCAGATCGAGAAGATCAGGTGATGCGGCGGCAGGTCGGCGATCCGCCCGGCCCGCGCCCAGGCCGCGATCACCGCCGCCTTGTCGTCGACCAGCGCCTTGAGATCGCCCTGCAGCACCGCCATGATCCGCGGCGCGCCCTGCAGGATCTCATTGGCGAAAAGCCGGCTTTCGCGCGGAAAGTCCCGCGCCATGTCCAGCTTGCGCCGGACATAGGCCAGCAGTTCCTCGACCGGATCGCCGCCGGGGTCGAGCGCATGCAGCGGCGCCAGCCAGGTCTGCATCAGCTGGTCGATCAGGGCGCGGTGGATCGCCTCCTTCGAGGCGAAATAGTAAAGCAGGTTCGGCTTCGACAGCCCGGCGGTCTCGGCGATCTGGTCGACCGTGGCGCCGCGAAAGCCGAATTGCGAAAAGACCTCGAGTGCGGCGTCGAGGATCATCTGCCGGTTGCGCTTTTGGATCCGGCTGCGCCGCGCGGCGGCGCTCGGGGCGTCATCCTCCATGGCGGCGCGCGGTCCTTTCTGCTGGCCTGCCATCGCCCGCGGCGGCGCTGGCGGGGCGCGGTCCTTGACTGGCCCTTGGGCTCTGCTAGCCTGTTCGTGACCATCTGGTCAAACAACAATTCGCCCGCCGCCGCCCGGCGCCGCTCCTTGGCGCCCGCGGCCGGGTCAGCCCCGGAGTTCCCCCATGGCGCTTGACCGCAAGCCCGCCCCCAATGATCTCGGCGCCTTCTGGATGCCCTTCACCGCGAACCGCCAGTTCAAGCAGGCGCCGCGGATGTTCGTGGCCGCCAAAGACATGCATTACACCACCGCCGAGGGCCGCGAGGTGCTCGACGGCACCGCCGGCCTGTGGTGCTGCAACGCCGGCCATTGCCGGCCGAAGATCACCGAAGCGATCCAGCGCCAGGCCGCCGAGATGGATTACGCCCCGGCCTTCCAGATGGGCCACCCCGCCGCCTTCGAGCTTGCCAACCGGATCATCGACATCGCGCCGAAGGGGATGGAGCATGTGTTCTACACCAACTCCGGCTCGGAAAGTGTTGAAACCGCGCTGAAAATCGCCATCGCCTATCACCGGGCGCGGGGCGAGGGCGCGCGCACCCGGCTGATCGGACGCGAGCGCGGCTATCACGGCGTCAACTTCGGCGGCATCTCGGTCGGCGGCATCGTCAACAACCGCAAGGTCTTCGGCACGCTCCTTGGCGGGGTCGACCACCTGCCGCACACCCATCTGCCGGACCGCAACGCCTTCACCCGCGGCCAGCCGGAACACGGCGCCCACCTCGCCGACGAGCTGGAGCGGATCGTGGCCCTGCACGGCGCCGAGACCATCGCCGCGGTGATCGTCGAGCCGATGGCCGGCTCGACCGGGGTGCTCTTGCCGCCGAAAGGCTATCTGGAACGGCTGCGCGCCATCACCGCGAAACATGGCATCCTGTTGATCTTCGACGAGGTCATCACCGGCTTCGGCCGCCTCGGTTCCGCCTTCGCCGCCCAGCATTTCGACGTGCTGCCGGACATGATGACCACCGCCAAGGGCCTGACCAACGGCGTCATTCCGATGGGCGCGGTGATCACCACCGGGGCGGTGCATGACGCCTTCATGACCGGGCCCGAGCACATGATCGAGCTCTTCCACGGCTATACCTATTCGGGCAACCCGATCGCCGCCGCCGCCGGCATCGCCACCCTCGACACCTACCGCGAGGAGGGGCTGTTCGAGCGTGCCGCCGAGCTTGCCCCCTATTGGGAGGACGCGCTGCACGGATTGCGCGGCACCCGCCACGTCATCGACATCCGCAACATGGGCCTGATCGGCGCGGTCGAACTGGAACCGATCGCCGGGGCCCCGACCAAGCGCGCCTTCCAGGCCTTCCTTGATGCCTATGACAAGGGCATCCTGATCCGCACCACCGGCGACATCATCGCGATGAGCCCGCCACTGATCATCTCGAAGGCCGAGATCGACCGGCTGATCGGCACCCTGAAAGAGGTGCTCGACCGGCTCGACTGACCCCCGGCTCCGGCGGGGCGGCAGCGGGGCGGACCGGCGCTCAGGCGGTCGCCGGCTCGCCACCGAAATGCGCCCAGAACTCGTCGCGCGCATTGCTGCGCGGGAAGTCGCCGGCCGGGGTTGCGACGCCGAGGAAGCGGCAAAGCGGCCCCCAGCCATCCGTCGGGGTGAAGACCAGCAGCCTTTCCGCCGGGATCGTGGCGCGGACTTTCGCGTTGTTGCGCCGGTAGGCGGTGATGCAGCTTTCGCGGTCAAGCCCGCCGAAGACGCCGCGGACCAGCAGGCTGTCCATCGTCTTGAAGAGCGCGGCGATCGGCGGCGGCACGGCCAGGCTTTCGCGCACCGCGAAGAACTTGCCGATGGTGGTCGAGAAACTCGCCCACCACTCGTCCTCGGGGCGCTCGGTATGGATCACCCGCGCCTCGGGAAAGGCGATCGACAGCGGGTGCCAGACCGCAGCACCGGGAAAATCGACCTGCGAGGCATAGCCGGTGAAGACTTCGGTCCAGTCGACCGTAGCCAGGTCGCCCGCGGCGGCGATCGCATCCCAATGGGCCGGTTGCGCGGGGTTCTGCATCACCTCGACCATGTGATGACAGGGGCCGAAGCCCAGTTGCTCGAGCGCGAGTTTGGTCGACATCGTGCCGGTCCGGCCAAAGCCGGAGCCAATGACGGTCAGTGCCATCGGAACGGTCCTTCCTGTTGCGCGGCTGTTCGCGGTTGCCGTAACGTCAGATTGCGCGCCTGCCGGCCGCCGATCAACCGAAATCCTTCGGGCGGGGCGGGTGCCGGCGACCGCTCCGGCCCGGCGATGGCGCATCTACGGGGTGGACAGTGATTCCGGCCGCGGCTTATACCAAGGGTGCTATTCCCCAAGCGCGAAAGGATTTCGACCATGGCTTTCACCCTTCCGGACCTGCCCTATGCCCATGACGCGCTGGCGTCGCTCGGCATGTCGCGGGAAACCCTCGAATATCACCACGACCTGCATCACAAGGCCTATGTCGACAACGGCAACAAGCTGGTCGCCGGCACCGAATGGGACGGCAAGCCCCTGGCCGAGATCGTCCGCGGCACCTATCAGGCCGGTGCGGTGGCGCAGTCGGGGATCTTCAACAATGCCAGCCAGCACTGGAACCACGCCCAGTTCTGGGAGATGATGGGCCCGGGAGAAAACAAGGCGATACCGGGCGACCTTGAGAAGGCGTTGAAAGAGTCGTTCGGAAGTATCGAGAAATTCAAGGAAGATTTCTCGGCCGCCGGCGCCGGGCAATTCGGATCGGGCTGGTGCTGGCTGGTCAAGGACCAGGACGGCGGGCTGCGCGTCACCAAGACCGAGAACGGCGTCAATCCGCTCTGCTTCGGCCAGACGGCGCTTCTGGGCTGCGATGTCTGGGAGCACAGCTACTACATCGATTTCCGCAACAAGCGCCCGGCCTATCTGGCGAATTTCCTCGACCGTCTGGTCAACTGGGAAAACGTCGCCTCGCGGCTCTGACCCCGCAAGGGCGGGTCTGCGGGCGCGCCCTGGCAGGCTGCCGAAAAAGAAACTCGGGCAGTGTCTGGCGGGGAGTCTTTCCTGTTCCGCCATCCGATCCCGGCGCCGAGGGGCGCGCCCGACCCTGGGGGGGCGCTTTGGAACACTGGGGCTGCGGTGCTTTATGGTAGCCAAGTCGTTCCAACCGTTGAGAAATTTTCAACATTGCCATGCGCCCTCCCGCCGGGAGGGTCGGGCGCGGCCCGGGCTGGTCGCCCGGGCCAGAGCTTGTGGCGAGCCGGGGCGAGGAACTGTTTTCCGATCTCAAGGGTGAAAACGGGCGCGCGCGTGGCTTTTTCAGCCGCCCGCTCAGGGCATGTCGCGCAAAAGTAGGAACCGGCTTTGCGCTCATCGGACATGCCAGATCAATAGGTTGGAGTGGGTCGTGTGAATGCGAATGAACACGGTCCGCCCTAGCTCAGGGCCGCCCGCAGCCTGTCCTCCAGTGCCGCGACATCCTCGACGCTGGTGACGAAGTCGCGCAGGCTGGCATCGGCAAAGCCCTCGGCGATGATCCGGTCGATCATCGCCTTGAGCGCCGCCCAGTAGCCTTCGGTGTTCAAGAGCAGGATCGGCTTGGCATGCAGGCCAAGCTGGCGCCAGGTCAGCACCTCGAAGACCTCGTCCAGCGTGCCGGCGCCGCCGGGCAGCACCACCACCGCATCGGCATTCATGAACATCACCTTCTTGCGCTCGTGCATGGTCTCGGTGATGACGAACCGGCTCAGGTCGCGCTTGCCGACCTCGCGGCTGAGAAGATGGGTCGGGATCACGCCGAAGGTCTCGCCGCCGGCGGCCTGGGCCTGTCTCGCGACCTCGCCCATCAGCCCGACATCGCCGGCGCCGTAGACCAGCCGCCAGCCGTTGGCGGCCAGCATCCTGCCGGTGGCGCGCGCCGCAGTCGCATAGGCCGGCCGGATGCCGGGGCGCGACCCGCAATAGACGCAGACCGATTTCTGCCCGCGCGCACCCTTCGGCGCCGGCTGGGTCGGGTTCGGGCCAGCAGTCGGGTTCGGGCCGGGACCGGTCACGGGGCACCTCGCGAAAGGGTTTCTTTGACCCCTGATAGCGGCGTTGCTATGGTCGCTCAAGCGCGCCGGTCAAAGGGCGCCACCGCGGGGGAATTGAATGTCGGACGACAAGGCTGAGGGCGCATCGGGTGCGAAGGCCCTGATGTGGGCGGGTGGTGCGGTTCTGGGCCTGGCCGCCGGGGCGGCATTGTGGTTCCTGGCGCTGGGGCCGGCACCGGCGCCCGAGGCGCCAGCCGCGGCGTCATCGCCGCCGGTTGCCGGGGCAGCACCCGAAACCGTCACGGCGGCTCCGGTCGCCCCGGCGGCAGAGCCGGGAGCCCCCGCCGAGGCGCCAGCCGAGGCCA
>PHEC01000025.1 GCA_002841115.1 Alphaproteobacteria bacterium HGW-Alphaproteobacteria-6
CGGATCGCGGCGATGCTGTTTCTGACCCACAAGCCCTGGGCCAGCTATCACATCGGCTGGTCGGGCGAGGAGGGGCGGCGGCGCAACGCCCATGGCCTGATCCTGTGGCGCGCGATCACCGATCTGGCGGCCGAGGGGCTGGCCGCGCTCGACCTCGGCACCGTCGATACCGAGGCCGCCCCCGGCCTTGCCCGTTTCAAGATCGGCACCGGGGCGCGGGTCGCGCCGCTTGGCCCGACGCTTCTGGTGCTGCCGGCGCTCACTCGGCGGCGATGCTGATCACCGGCTCCATCGCCGCAAGTTCCGCATCCGGCAGATGGCACTTGATGACATGGCCGTCGCCGAGGTCGCGCAGGGGCGGCATCTCGGTATCGCAGCGCCCGTCCGCCACCTTCGATTTCCACGGGCAGCGGGTCTGGAACGGGCAGCCGGGCGGCGGGTTCATCGCCGAGGGGATGTCGCCGTCGAGCACGACATGGCGCTTTCTCACCCTTGTGTCGGCGATCGGCACCGCCGACAGCAGCGCCTCGGTATAGGGGTGATAGGGCGGAGAGAAGACCTGATCGGTGGTGCCCAGTTCCACGACATGGCCGAGATACATCACCATCACCCGGTCCGAGAGGTAGCGCACGATCGACAGATCATGGCTGATGAACAGAAGCGTGGTGCGGTTCTTGCGCTGGATCTCCATCAGCAGATCGGTGACGGCGGCCTGCACCGAGACATCGAGGGCCGAGACCGGCTCGTCGGCGACGACGATCTTGGCACCGCCGGAAAAGGCGCGGGCGATGCCGACGCGCTGCTTCTGGCCGCCCGACAACTGGCGCGGCATCCGCTCGGCGAAGGCGCGCGGAAGTCGGACGAGGTCGAGCAGTTCGAGCATGCGCTGGCGGCGATCCTCGTCGTTCCTGCCCTCGCCGAAGATCTCCAGCGCGCGGATGATCTGGCGGCCGACGGTCATCGACGGGTTGAGCGTGTCGAAGGGGTTCTGGAACACCATCTGCACGCCCGAGACGGTCTCGGTGTTGCGGCTTTCGATCGGGGTCGACTGAATCTCGTTGTCATAGAGCATGATGGTGCCGGCGGTCGCGGTCTCGAGCCCCATCAGCACCTTGGCGAAGGTCGACTTGCCGCAGCCCGATTCGCCGACGATGGCCAGCGTCTCGCCCTCATGCGCCTCGAAGCTGAGGGTCTCGTTGGCCTTGACGACCTTGGTCTCGCCGCCGCCGAAAAGCGCGTTGGCGCCCACCTCGTAGTATTTCCGCAGATCCTCCATCTTCAGCACGACGCGGCCGATCGGGGTCTTTTCGGCGATCCTGGCCGCTTTGGGCGGGGCGGCCCAGTCGATCTCGGCCACCCTGAGGCAGCGGGTATCGTGGCGGTCGTTGCCGGCGACATGGGCCATCGGCACATCGCCGGCATCGCAGCGGCCGGCCTCGAAATAGTCGCAGCGCGGGCCGAAGTTGCAGCCCCGGGGCCGCTCGTGCGGCAAGGGGAAATTGCCCGGAATAGCGATCAGCGGCCGGGTGTTCTTGTCCGCGCCGGGCAGCGGGATCGAACGGAAGAGCGCCTGGGTATAGGGGTGCTGCATCTTGTCGAAGACATCGGTGATGGAACCGGCCTCGACCGCCTCGCCGGAATACATCACCGTGATGCGGTTGCAGGTGTCGAGCACCAGCCCGAGGTTGTGCGAGATGAAGAGCATCGAGGTGCCGTATTTCTTGCCGAGATCCTTGACCAGATCGACGACCGCGGCCTCGACCGTGACATCAAGCGCGGTGGTCGGCTCGTCGAGGATCAGGAGCGCCGGCTTCGACATCAGCGCCATCGCGATGACGATGCGCTGCTGCTGGCCGCCCGACAGCTGGTGCGGGTAGGATCGCAGCATCCGCTCGGGGTCGGGCAGGCGCACGTCGGTCACGACCTCGAGCGCGCGCTTCCACGCCTCGGCCTTCGAGACGCCCTCGTGGATCATCGGCACTTCCATGAGCTGGGCGCCGATCTTCATCGCCGGGTTGAGCGAGGCCATCGGCTCCTGGTAGATCATCGCGATCTGACTGCCGCGGATGGCGCGCAGTTCGTCCTCGCCCATTGTCGTCAGGTCGCGGCCCTTGAAGCGGATCGTGCCGCCGGTGATGCGGCCATTGCGGCCAAGGTCGCGCATCACCGCAAGCGCCACGGTCGACTTGCCGCAGCCCGATTCGCCGACCAGCCCCATCGCCTCGCCGGGCTGGACCACGCAGGAAAAATCCATCACCGCGGGGATCTCATGGAGCCGGGTGAAGAAAGAGATCGAGAGGTTCTCGATCTCGAGGATCGGGCCGTCGTGGTCCGGACTGTTCATCGGGTCTTCCCCTTCTTGCGGGCGGGGGGCCAGCCCCCCGTGCCCCCCGAGGTATTTCGGCCAAGATGAAAGGAGGTGCCGGTCATCGGTTCAGTCCCTCAGGCTTTCCTCGCGCAGTCCGTCGGCGAGCAGGTTGAGGCCGAGAACGAGGCTCATCAGCGCCAGCGCCGGCACGATGGCGGGATGCGGGGCGATGGTCAGCAGCTTGCGACCGGCATTGATGGTCGAGCCCCAGTCGGGGCTTTCCGGCGAAAGCCCGAGGCCGAAGAAGCCGAGGGTGCCGAGAAGGATGGTGGTGTAGCCGATCCTCAGGCAGAAATCGACGATCAGCGGGCCGCGGGCATTGGGCAGAATTTCCCACAGCATGATGTACCAGGGGCGTTCGCCGCGGGTCTGGGCGGCGGCGACATAGTCGCGGGTCTTGATGTCGAGGGTGAGCCCGCGGACGATGCGAAAGACCGTCGGCGCGTTGACGAAGACCACCGAGACGAAGACGATGAGGATGTTGCCGGGCACGCGCAGGGGGTCAAGGGCGGCGGGCAGCAGGGCGACCCTTGTTCCGGGGTCGGAGACCAGTGCCAGGTAGGCCCAGCCACCGATCACGATGACCAGGGCGAGGATCAGGTTGCGCCGCGCCGGCATGACGTAATAGCGCGCGTTCAAGAGCACGGTGAGAAAGATCAGCGGGAAGAGGAAGAGCACCACCGCCATGTATTGCGGCAGGCCGGTCTCGACGATCTCGGGGGTGACCAGAAGGTAGAACAGGAGGATCACCGGGAAGGCGAGGACCAGATTGGCCAGAAACGACAGCGCGGTGTCGAGCCGGCCGCCGAAATAGCCCGCCGGCAGGCCGAGGGTGATGCCGACCATGAAGGCAAAGAGCGTCGCCATCGGCGCGATCTGGATCACCACGCGGCTGCCGGCGATCATCCGGCTGAAGACATCGCGGCCGAGGTGGTCGCCGCCGAGAAGATACCAGCCGGCGCCATCGGGCTGCATCGTGCCGGGCAGCTTGTTCTTCATCTGGCTGATCTGGCTCAGCACGTCATGGGTGGCGATCAGATCGGCGAAAAGTGCTGTGAAGACCCAGAGCATCACCAGCGCGAAGCCGGTCATGCCGATCGCGCTGTCGAAGAGCTTGCCGTAAAGGCCGAGCCGGCGCCGGTAGCGGATCGATGCCGCGAAGGTCAGCGCCAGCGCCAGCCAGACCGGCAGGAACTGCTTGAGAACCGAAAGCGTGATGGCGCCCCAGCCGAGGTCCTGCATGTCAGCTGATCCTGATCCGGGGGTTGAGAAAGACATAGCCCACGTCGGAGATGAGCTGGGTGACCAGCACCACGACGACGGCGACGACCGAACAGCCGAGCAGCAGCTGGATGTCGTTGTTGCCGGCGGCCTGGACCAGCGTCCAGCCGAAGCCCTTGTAGTTGAACAGCGTCTCGACGATGACGACGCCGTTCAGAAGCCAGGGGAACTGCAGCATGATCACCGTGAAGGGCGCGATCAGCGCGTTCCTCAGCGCGTGGCGCATCACCACCTGACCGAAGGCGACGCCTTTCAGCCGGGCGGTGCGGATATACTGCGCGGTCATCACCTCGGCCATCGAGGCGCGGGTCATCCGGGCGATATAGCCGATGCCGTAGACCGCGATGGTCATCACCGGCAGGAAGAAGTTCTCGAAGGTGATGGTGTCCATGGCGCTGGTGGCGGTGCCCTTGAACCATTTCAGCCCGGTCATCGACGAGGCGAAGAGCGCGATGAAGATGACGCCCGAGACATATTCCGGCGTCGCCGTCGAGGCGATCGAGACGGTCGAGAGCGAGCGGTCGAGCCGTGAGCCCTCGCGCATCCCGGCCAGCATCCCGATCAGCAGCGCCGAGGGCACCATCACCGCCATCACCCAGAACATCAGGATCCCGGTCAGGCCGAGCCTGGTGGCGACGATCCCGGCAACCGGTTCCTTGAAGACGGTGGACTGGCCCCAGTAGCCCTGGATCACCCCGCAAAAGCGCGGCGCGGCGGCCGGATCAGTGCCGCGCGCGATGCAGCGCCCGCTGATCACACCGGCCTCATCGCGTCGCCAGCCGGGGGCGAGGCCGATCCATTCGCCGTAGCGGACCAGCATCGGCCGGGCATAGCCGTTCTTTTCCAGCCAGCTTGCGACCTCGGCATCGGTGATGCGGCTGCCGGCCTCGGATTTCGCGACCTTCTCGAGGTTCGGCGAAAGATTGGTCAGGAAGAAGACGACGAAGGTCAGGCAGAGCGCCGTCAGCAACATCGTCAAGAGGCGTCGGAGCAGGAATGTCAGCATGATCGGCCTCGTCCATCCGCCTGGTCGCGGGGCGGTTGCGCGGGATGCCAGGAACAGGCGGCATGGGGCGCGGGCCAGGCGCGCGCCCCATGCTGGCGGGATCAGGCGTCAAGCCACCACTTGTAGTGGTGATGCTCGAAGGTCGGGTGCATGTCGGCGCCCTTCACGTTGTCCTTGAAGTGGCGGTAGAGCGAGCGCCAGTAGGGCTGGATCAGCACCCCGTCGTCTTGCAGGATCTTCTCGATCTCGGCCATCACCTCGCGGCGTGCATCCGCATCGGCGATCGACATCGCCCGGGTCAGGGCGGCATCGAAGACGGGGTTGGAATAGGCCGCCTCGTTCCAGGCGACGCCCGACTTGTAGGCCAGTGCGAGGATCTGCACGCCGAGCGGGCGCATGTTCCATTCGGTCGAGGAGAACGGGTATTTCGTCCAGTCGTTCCAGAAGGTCGAGCCGGGCAGGATGGTGCGCTTGATGTTGATACCGGCATCGCGGACCTGTGCGGCGACCGCATCGCAGGACGCCGCCTGCCAGGCGTCGTCGATCGAGATCAGTTCGAACTCGGTATCGGCATGGCCGGCCTCGGCCATCAGGGCCTTGGCGCCGGCCGGATCGACGGTCAGGGGCGGCAGTTGCGCGTATTCGGGGTGGATCGGGCAGACATGGTGGTTTTCCGCCACCGTGCCGAGGTTGGCGTAGCCCAGCTCCAGCACCACCTTGTTGTCGACCGCCATCTGGATCGCCTTGCGGACCCGCACGTCCTTGTAAAGATCGCTGTCCTGGTTGAAGCGCACCGCCAGCGTCGCCGCCGTCACCGCCTCGGATTTCTGCCAGCCGAGGCCGTCGAAGATGTCGACGAAATCGCCGGCGGTCTGGTAGGTCATGTCGATCTCGTCGGCATCGGCCGCGGCGACGATGGCCGAGGGGTCGGTGCCCATGTCGATGTATTCGATCCGGTCAAGCCAGGGGCCGCCATAGACCGCGGTGCCCCACCAGTCGCGGCTGGTATCGCGCACCAGCACCTGCTTGACGCCGACCTCGTTGACCTCGGGCAGGTAGGGGCCGGTGCCGACCGGGTTCACCGACGGATCGCCGCCGTCATAGGCAGGATGCACCACCGCGGCCGGATAATCGGTCATGCCGGGCAGGATGGTGATGTCGGGGGCCGACAGCACCAGTTTCACCGTCAGGTCGTCGACCACGGTGATCGCGCCGTCGCGTGCGGTCTTGCTCGTCTCGTCGATCAGCGCGCCCATGCGCGAGGCCATCGAGTTGCCCTCGACATTGCCGTCGCACCAGCGGGTGATGTTGAAAGCCACGTCCTTGGCGGTGAAGGCGTCGCCGTTCGACCAGGTGACGCCGGGGCGGACGTGCAGGGTATATTCGGTGGCGTCGTCGTTGACGTCCCAGCCTTCCAGCAGCATGCCGCGGAAGCTGCCGTCGGCATTGTATTCGACCAGGTATTCCAGCCAGCCGCGGGTGAAATTGGCGATCTGCGACCAGTCGGCGATGCGCGGATCCTTCAGCCCCTTGGTCTCCATGTCGAGCCGGAGCGTGCCGCCGGCCTTCGGCGTCGCCTGCGCCATCGCCGGCGCATCGAGGCCGAGAAGCGCGTAGGCGGCGGCGGTGCCGGCGCCAAGCGCCGAGGCGCGCGTCAGGAATTCGCGGCGGTCCATCAGGCCGGCCAGCGTCTCTTTCGCATACATCGAAACGGCCGGATGCAGGCGGTCCGGCGTGACTTTGCGGATCATGGTCTGTCTCTCCCTGTGAGGTTGGTTTCGGCCCGCATCCCCGGCGCGCTCTGACGGCGGCTCTGGCAACAGGCATTGGGTCTCACCACGCCATTGCGCAACGAAACTGTGAAAGCGTCAATGTCAGTTTTCGCCGACCGATGTCGTTTTCGGACCATCTCGTCGCGAACATAGGCCGGTTGCGACCCGGAAATCAACCCTTGCGGCGGAAATCCGTCGGTGTCGTGCCGGTGCGGTGCTGGAAGGCGCGGGTGAAATAGGCCGCCGAGGTGAAGCCGAGGCTCTCGGAAATCCGCGCCACCGGAAGCCGTGTCTCGCTCAGCATCCGCCGCGCCTCGAAGGTCACCCGGTCATGCAGCAGGTCCGAGGCCGAGCGCCCGCAGGTGCGGTTGCAGACCCGGGTCAGATGGGTCGGCGTCACGCCGAGCGTGCGGGCGAAATCGGCGACGCCCTGGCCCGAGCGGAAGTCGCGTTCCAGCAGGTCGGCATAGGCGCGCGCCAGCCGGCGGGCGGCATCAGGGCGGCCGGCCTCTTCGGCGGCCAGCGCCGATTGGCGTTCCAGCCAGACGCACAAAAGCCCCAGATGCAGGTCGGCCGCCCGGTCATGGCCGGGGCGGTGGCTTTCCAGTTCGCGCTGGATGTTGTCGATCAGGCCAGAGAGTTCGGCCTGCGGTGCGGCATCGCGGATGCGCAGGTGCTGTGGCTCGCGCGGCAGCGCCGCGCTGCTGTCCGGCCCGAAGAAGATCGCGGTGCCGAAGCTTTGCGCGCCGACCTCGAAGCCGTGCATGACCCCGGCCGGGATGAAGATCGCGTTATGGGCGCCGTAGCCGCGGGTGACGCCGCCAACGGTGATCCGGCCCTGGCCGCGGGTGAACCACAACAAGAGCGGCTCGCCGAGCGAGCGCATCGCCTCGACCCGCCAGCGGCCGCCAGCGGCCAGCCGCGGGATCGCCATGATCCTGAGCCGTCCGCCCGCCAGCGCCTCGGGGCCGGCCGCCGCGCCCGCTGAAGGCCGGGCGATGCTGTCAGGCCGGGTTGCCGGCTTCTGTGACGCCCGGGACGCAATCTTGGGCGCGGCCTTGGGTGCATCCTTTGATGCGGGCCGCGGCGCGGTCCCGCCCGCGACGGTGCCGTCATTGCCGCTTGCCGGTGCTGCCGGCGGTTGTGCTGCGGTGCCGATCCGGTCCCGACGGGAAAATTGCGCCAGCGGCGTGCCTGAGAAGAGTTTCACGGAAGCGGGGATCCTCGGGTCGGGCAAGGGCGGCGGCGGGCAGCGCGGCGCAGCGGTTGCAGGTGGTTCTTTCGGGGCGGCACTGACTACGGCACAAGAGCTTTCAGCACGAAAAGCGGTTTCGGTAGCGGCTGCGGTACCCGGCCGGAACCTGGCCGGCGCCGGATCGCCGCGCAAGACTAGGCATTCACCGGGCAAAGCCCAAGCGATTTGTGCCGGCCCGGCCTCGTCGCCGGCGGGTCGTGGCCGATGCGTCACGACGGCGGCGCGATGCGCCGCCAGCCCGCCATCCGCGACCGGAACCATGTGCGCTGGCGCTTGGCATATTGCCGGGTGGCGGCCTGGGCGGCCGCGACCGCATCGCCAAGCGCCACCTCGCCGCCGAGATATGCCACCAGTTCCGCCGCCCCGATCGCCCGCGCCCAGGGTGCGCCGGGCTGCCAGTCGGGCAGCACCGCGCGCACCTCGTCCAGCGCGCCGCCCTCGACCATCGCGACCAGGCGCCGGTCGATCCGGGCGGCCAGCCAGTCGCGATCGGCCTCGATCAGAAGCCGCGTGCAGGCGCCGGGCGGCAACAGCGCCGGCCCGGTGTCGTCCTGCCAGTCGGCCAGACCGCGGCCGGTGGCGCGCAGCACTTCCCAGGCGCGCTGGATGCGGGCGGGGTTCTGCGGATCGATCCGCGCCGCCGTCGCGGGATCGAGCCCGGCCAGCAGTGCCCCGGGCCCGGCGCCGGCGATCAGCGCATCGGCCTCGGCCCGCACCGCCGCCGGCACCGCCGGGATCACCGCCAGCCCCTCGGTCAGCGCGCCGAGGTAAAGCCCGGTGCCGCCCACGATGATCGGCCGCGCCGGTCCGGCCAGCAAGGGCGCCACCGCGCGCAGCCAGTGGCCGACCGACCAGTCGGCGCCGCGCGAAAGGTGGCCGTAAAGCGCATGCGGCACGCGCGCCTCGTCACCCGCCGAGGGCCGGGCCGACAGCACCCGCCAGCAGTCCCAGACCTGAAGCGCATCGGCATTGACGATGACGCCGCCCTGCGCCCCGGCGATCGCCAGCGCCAGCGCGGATTTGCCCGAAGCGGTCGGCCCGGCGATCAGGACGGGCTTTTCCGGATCTATTTCATCGATTGAAAACAGTGTATTGCCTGCCATTTCCTGGGTTTCCGGGGCGGTTTGCACACCAGCCCCCGCTTTCCCGTCGCGCCCGGTTGAACCCGGGGGCGAATTCGGCCATTTTGCGCGCTCAGGAAGCAGGCATCAAGCGGGGGCGGCAGATGGACCGGGCGCAGGACCTTGAGACCGCGGAACCGCGCGGCGCCTATCGCCGGGTTTTGCTGAAAATCTCGGGCGAGGCGCTGATGGGCGATCAGGGCTACGGGCTGCATCCGCCGACCGTCAACCGCATCGCCGCCGAGGTGAAATCGGTGCATGACCTCGGCGTCGAGATCTGCATGGTGATCGGCGGCGGCAACATCTTTCGCGGCCTTCAGGGCAGCGCGCAGGGGATGGAGCGCACCACCGCCGACTACATGGGAATGCTGGCGACGGTGATGAACGCGCTGGCGATGCAGGCCGCGCTCGAGGCCGAGGGCATCCATACACGGGTGATCAGCGCGATCCCGATGGACCAGGTCTGCGAGCCCTACATCCGCCGCCGCGCGGTCCGCCATCTGGAGAAAAAGCGCGTCTGCATCTTCGCCGCCGGCACCGGCAACCCCTATTTCACCACCGACACCGCCGCGACGCTGCGCGCCAACGAGATGAGCTGCGAGGCGATCTTCAAGGGCACCAAGGTCGACGGGGTCTATGACAAGGATCCCAGGAAGCACCCCGACGCCAAGCGCTATGACCGGGTCAGCTATGACGAGGTGCTGCAAAAGCATCTGGGCGTGATGGATGCCAGCGCGATCGCGCTGGCGCGCGACAACGACCTGCCGATCATCGTCTTTTCGCTCGACGAGCCGGGCGGCTTTCGCGGCATTCTGGCCGGCACCGGCACCTACACGCTGGTGCGCGGCTGAAATGGTATCTTTCCGCCGGAACTGGCGGTAAAAGGGCGCGCAATCGCCCGCCGCCGCTGCCGCGGGCACCGAATTTGACGGAAACGACCACGGGAAGGCCTCATGTCCGACGAGATCGAAATCGACATTGACGACCTCGAGCGCCGCATGGACGGCGCGATGACGGCGCTGCGACACGAATTCGCCAGCCTGCGCACCGGGCGCGCCTCGGCCAGCCTGGTCGAGCCGATCCATGTCGATGCCTATGGCCAGATGACCCCGGTCAACCAGCTTGGCACCGTCAACGTGCCGGAACCGCGGATGGTCACCATCAACGTCTGGGACAAGGCGATGGTCGGCAAGGTCGAGAAGGCGATCCGCGAAAGCGGGCTTGGGATCAACCCGCAACTGAACGGCACGATCATCATGCTGCCGATCCCCGAGTTGAACGAGGAACGGCGCCAGCAATTGACCAAGGTTGCGGCACAATATGCCGAACACGCCCGGATTGCGGTCAGAAATGTGCGCCGCGATGGCATGGATCACATAAAAAAGGCCAAATCCTCGGGCATGAGCGAGGACGACCAGAAATTCTGGACCCAGGAAGTGCAGGACCTGACCGACAAGGCAATCGCCGCGATCGATCGGGCGCTCGAGGCCAAGCAGGCCGAGATCATGCAGGTCTGACGGCTGGCAAGGTCTGACGGCCGGCAAGGTTCGAGGGCCGGCAAGGTCCGGGGCGCCGGGCACCCTGGCAAGACGCGAACCCGGCCCGCAGCGGCCGGGCGCGGACGGGACAGATGAGCGGGCCGATGGTCCGTGCGGGGGCAGGAAGGGCAGGGGCCACATGGCCGCGAAGGACATCACCGGGCACGCGCCCTCTCATGTCGCCATCATCATGGATGGCAATGGCCGCTGGGCCACCGCGCGCGGCTGGCCGCGGCTGGTCGGCCACCGGCGCGGTGCCGAACGGGTGCGCAGCATCGTCGAGGCGGCGCCGGGCCTCGGCATCCGTCATCTGACGCTTTACGCCTTTTCCACCGAGAACTGGAAGCGATCGACCGAAGAGGTGATCGGCCTGATGACGATCTTCGCGCGCTATATCCAGACCGAGGCCGAACGTCTTTCGGCTGAAGGCGTGCGGCTGCGCTTCATCGGCGGGCGCGAGCGGCTCGACAAGAAGCTGCAACGGCTGATGGCCCGGATCGAGGCGCGGACCGCGGCCAATGACCGGCTGCACCTGACGGTGGCGATCAACTACGGCGGCCGCGACGAGATCATGCGCGCGGCACGGGCGATCGCCGAGGACGTGGCGGCGGGGCGGCTGGCCCCCGGCGAGGTCGACGAGGCGGCCTTTGCCGCGCGGCTTGACACCCACGATCTGCCCGACCCCGATCTGGTGATTCGCACCTCTGGCGAGAGCCGGATCTCGAACTACCTGCTGTGGCAGTCGGCCTATGCCGAATACGAGTTCACCGAAACGCTCTGGCCCGATTTCACCCCGGTCGAGCTGCAGGCGATCCTGTCGCGCTTTACCGAACGCGAGCGGCGGTTCGGTGGTGCGCTGACCGCATGAGTGCCGCGTCGAAGTGGGATGACCTCGCCCGTCGCCTGATCTCGGCCGCGGCGCTGGCGGTAATCGGGCTTTCGGCGGTCTCGGCGGGGGGCGGCGCGCTGACGCTGCTGGCCGGCATCGCGGTCGGGCTGATGATCTGGGAACTGGCGCGGCTTTGCGATGCGTCCGGTCCGCGGGCCGCGGTCTGGGCGGGCGGGCTGGCGGTGATCAGCCTGTGGCTGGTGATCGTGCAGCACGCGCCCCTGTGGCTGGCGCTGCTGGCGCTGCCGCCGCTGGTCGGCGCGGTTCTGGTCCGGCGCGACCGGGCGGTATTCGTGGTCTATGCCGGCGCGGTGATGGCCACCGGTTACGGCATCGTCGCCTTTCGCGAGGCGATCGGGCTGGGCTTTGTCGGCTGGGTGCTGGCGGTGGTGGTGATCAGCGATGTGCTGGGCTATTTCGCCGGGCGGCTGATCGGCGGGCCGAAGTTCTGGCCGCGGGTCTCGCCCAAGAAGACCTGGTCGGGCACTGTCGCCGGCTGGGCGGGGGCGGCGCTGGTCGGGCTTGGCTTTGTCCTCTGGGTCGGCGCGCCGGGCTGGCTGGTGGCGCTGTCGCCGCTTCTGGCCTTCGCCGCACAGCTTGGCGACATCGGCGAAAGCGCCATCAAGCGGCGCGCCGGGGTCAAGGACGCCTCGGCGCTCTTGCCCGGTCACGGCGGGCTTCTCGACCGCTTCGACGGGCTGATCGGCGCGGTCGTCTTTTTGCTGCTCTGGGCGCATCTGATGCCCCTGCCGCTGTTCGGCTGAGGCCGGGATGCGCAGCGTTTCGGTCTTCGGCGCCACCGGGTCGATCGGGCAGGGCACGGTCGATCTTCTGTTGCGGCAGGGCGGGCCGGCGGCCTACCGCACCGTGGCCCTGACCGGCGGGCGCAATGTGGTGCTTCTGGCGCAGGCGGCGCGCGCGCTTCGGGCCGAACTCGCGGTGATCGCCGAGGAGGCCTTGCTGCCCGACCTGCGCGCTGCGCTGGCTGGCACCGCGACCGAGGCGGCGGCCGGGGCGCGGGCGCTGGCCGAGGCCGCCGACCGGCCGGCCGACTGGGTGATGTCGGGCATCATCGGCGCGGCCGGGCTGGTGCCGGGCCTGCGCGCACTGGCCCATGGTGGCACGCTGGCGCTGGCCAACAAGGAAAGCCTGGTCAGTGCCGGACCGCTGATGCTGGCCACGGCCGCGCGCCACGGCACCCGCATCCTGCCGGTCGACAGCGAGCATTCGGCGATCTTCCAGTCGCTCGCCGGCGAGGATATCGGCGCGGTCGAGGCGGTCACCATCACCGCCTCGGGCGGGGCGTTCCGCGACTGGCCGATCGACCGACTGGCGCGGGCAAGCGTCGCCGAGGCCTCGACCCACCCGAACTGGGCGATGGGGCAAAGGATCACCATCGACAGCGCCTCGATGTTCAACAAGGCGATGGAGGTGATCGAGACGCAAGCGTTCTTCGGCATCGAGCCGGAGCGGATCAGGGTCCTGATCCATCCCGAATCGATGCTGCATGCGCTGGTTTCGTTCCGCGACGGCGGCATGATCGGCCACCTTGGCGCGCCCGACATGCGCCATGCCATCGGCTATGCGCTGAACTGGCCGGTGCGGCGCACCCTGCCGGTGGCGCGGCTTGACCTTGCCGCCGTCGGTGCGCTGCATTTCGCCGCCCCCGATCCGGTGCGCTATCCCGCCCTCGGGCTTGCCCGTGCGGTGATGGCGACCGGCGGGCTGGCTGGCGCCGCCTTCACCGCCGCCAAGGAGGCCGCGCTGGACGCCTTCATCGCCGGCCGCATCGGCTTTGTCGCGATGGCGCCGGTGGTCGAAGAGGTCCTGTCGCGGCTTTCCGCCGCCGGCGGGCTTGGCAATCCGGCCGAAACCCTTGATACCGTCCTCGACATGGACGCCGAGGCGCGCCGGCTGGCGGGTCGGGTGATCGACGCAATGACGCAATCATGAGGGCCTGAGCCGTGGATTTTTCCGACCTGCTGCAATCGCTGGGCGCGACGCTCTACTCGGCGGGCGCCTTCGTCGTTGCCCTGTCGGTGATCGTCGCGGTGCACGAGTTCGGCCATTACATCGTCGGGCGCTGGTCGGGGATCCATGCCGAGGTCTTCTCGCTCGGCTTCGGGCCGCGGCTGTTCAGCCGCACCGACCGGCGCGGCACCCGCTGGCAGGTGGCGGCGGTGCCCTTCGGCGGCTACGTCAAGTTTCTTGGAGATGCCAACGCCGCCTCGGCCGGCGCCGACGAGGCGACGATGCGCACGCTTTCGCCCGAGGAGCGGCGCCACACCATGCACGGCGCACCGCTCTGGGCGCGGGCGGCGACGGTGGTGGCCGGGCCGGTTTTCAACTTCATCCTGTCGATCCTGATCTTTGGCGCCATGCTCTATGTCTCGGGCATCGCCACGCCCGAACCGCAGATCGCCCGGATCCTGCCCCTGCCACAGGCCGAGGCCGGCATTGGGGCCGGGCTGGCGCCGGGCGACCGGATCCTGGCGGTCGAGGGGGTGTCGACACCCGACTACGAGGCGCTGGCGAAAGCGACCGATGCGCTGCCCTCGACCGACGCGGTCGGCTACCGGATCCTGCGCGACGGCGCCGAGATGACGGTGACCGGCCCGCATCCGATGCCGGCGCTGGTCCTCGGCGTCCTGCCGAAAAGTGCCGCGATCGATGCCGGGCTCACGGTCGGCGACGTGATCGTCGCCGCCGACGGCGAGCCGATCCGCCGCTTCGCCGACCTTCAGGCGGCGGTCAAGGACAGCGCCGGGCAGCCGGTGCGCCTGCGGGTCTGGCGCGAGGGCGCCTATTTCGAGGCGATTCTGGCGGCCCGTCCGCGCCCGGTCTCGGCGGCGGATGGCGGGCTTGAGACCGGCTATCAGATCGGCATCTCGGGCGGCTACATGTTCGAGCCGGCAACCCGCGCACCGTCGCCTCTCGAGGCGGCGAAGACCGGGGTGCGGGCAAGCTGGGGCATCGTCGCCACCACCTTCGACGCGCTCGGGGCGATGGTGTCGGGCGCGATCTCGACCTGCAACCTCAACGGGCCGATCGGCATTGCGCAGGCCTCGGGCGCGGCGGCCAGCCAGGGGCTGGCGGATTTCGTCTGGCTGGTGGCCGCCCTCTCGACCGCGATCGGGCTTTTGAACCTCTTCCCGATCCCGGTGCTGGATGGCGGGCATCTGGTCTTTCACGCCTGGGAATGGGCGACCGGGCGGCCGCCGCCCGACCGGGTGATGAATGTCGCCATGGCGGCGGGGCTGGCGCTGGTGCTGGCGCTGATGGTCTTCGGGCTGAGCAACGACCTTTTCTGCCGCTGAGCGCGGGCCCGCAATGCTGCGGCACAATCGCGCCCGGAC
Source organism: Alphaproteobacteria bacterium HGW-Alphaproteobacteria-6 (assembly GCA_002841115.1). Taxonomy (GTDB): domain Bacteria; phylum Pseudomonadota; class Alphaproteobacteria; order Rhodobacterales; family Rhodobacteraceae; genus Albidovulum. Next base: position 14,587 of record PHEC01000025.1, read on the forward strand.
CTGGCCGCAATGCTGCCATATTCGCTGCCTAATTTGATGGCAACGACAGGACAGGCAGCGCGGAAACCGCAACGGAAAGGCCGGAAAGATGCAGATGATCCAGAGCAGCTACCGCGGCGTGTCGCTGATGGTCGATCTTGGTCTTGACCGCATCCTGATTCCCCTCGCCATCGTCGTCGGACTGGCGGGCGGCGCGATGATCGGCGCCGAGATCGCCCAGCTTCAGGCCCCGGCAATCGACTTCATGCGCTGAATCCCGCGCATTCCCCGGACCTTCGCAGCACCCGGCGCGGCCCCTGACCAGGGCCGCGCCGTCGCTTTTGACAAGCCCCCCCTTTCGGGCTAGTCACGGTGCCGAGAGCTGGGCCAAGAACTGGTCAGTGGACGGTCGGGGGACGGATGATGGGCGCAGGGCAACCTCTTGGCGGCGGCGTTCGGGTCTTGCCCGCGGCGCGGGCCGTATTCACCGCCCTTCTGGCGCTGGTGGCGCTGGTGGCGCTGGCGGCCGGCCTCGCTGCCCCGGCCCATGCGCAGCAGACCTTCGCGACAATCGTGGTCGAGGGCAACCAGCGCATCGACCCCGAGACGGTGATCAAGTTCTCCGGACTTCGGCCCGGCCAGGCGGTCAGCGATGCCGCCCTGAACGACGCCTTCCAGCGGGTCACCGCCTCGGGCCTGTTCTCGACCGTGGCGCTGGTGCCCTCGGGCAACCGGCTGATCATCCGGGTGATCGAGAATCCGATCATCAATGCCGTCAGCTTCGAGGGCAACGCCCGGGTCAAGGACGAGGATCTGACCGCGCTGATCAAGTCGCAGCCGCGGCGGATCTATACCCCGGCGCAGGTCGAGGCGGATGCGGCGCTGATCACCCAGGGCTATGCCGACATCTCGCGGCTGGCGGCACGGGTCGAGCCGCGGGTGATCGACCGCGGCGACAACCGCGTCGATCTGGTCTTCGAGATCCGCGAGGGGCGCATCACCGAGGTCGAGCGGCTGGCCTTCACCGGCAACCGCGCCTATTCCGACCGCCGGCTGCGCCAGGTGCTGGCGACCAAGCAGGCCGGGCTGTTGCGCTCCATCCTGCAGGGCGACACCTTCATTCCCGACCGGATCGAGTTCGACAAGCAGCTTCTGACCGATTTCTACCAGTCGCGCGGCTATATCGATGCGCGGGTTCTTGGCACCTCATCGGAGTTCTCGCGCGAGCGTGACGCCTTCTTCCTGACCTTCCAGATCCAGGAAGGCCTGCGCTACCGGATCAACCGGGTCTCGACGGTCAGCGATTATGTCGGGGTCGATGCCGCCGACTACCAGGACCAGATGCGGGTCCGGCCGGGGCAGTATTACTCGCCGAATGCGATCGACAACACCATCACCCGGATGGAGGCGGTGGCGCTGCGCCAGGGGGTCGATTTCCTGGTCGTCGATCCGGTGATCACCCGCAACCGGGCCGACCAGACGCTGGATGTGCAGTTCGTCCTGCGCCGCGGCCCGCGGGTCTTCATCGAGCGGATCGACATCCAGGGCAATGCGACGACGCTCGACAAGGTGATCCGGCGCCAGTTCCGCGTGGTCGAGGGCGATCCGCTGAACCCGCGCGAGATCCGCAACGCCGCCGAGCGGATCCGCGCGCTGAACTTCTTCGAGACCGCCGAGGTCAACACCAAGCCCGGCACCGCCGGCGACCTGGTGATCGTCGATGTCCAGGTCAAGGAACAGCCGACCGGGTCGCTGACCTTCGGCGCCAGCTATTCGGTGTCGAACGGGGTCGGCTTCAACGTCGGGCTGACGGAATCGAACTTTCTCGGCCGCGGGCAATTCGTCGGCGCCAACCTGGCGATCGGCACCGACAACCAGAACAGCTCGATCACCTTCGTCGAGCCGGCCTTTCTCGGGCGCGACCTGCGCTTCCGTTTCACCGGCTTCTACATCACCTCGAACGACGACAATGCCGACTACGATTCGCGCCGGATCGGCGTGTCGCCGTCGATCGAGTTCCCGATCCGCGACTTCACCCGGCTGGAACTGCGCTACAAGATCGCCAGCGACAAGCTGAGCGGCGTCGATCCGGCGCAATCCTCGCAGCTTCTGGTCAAGGACGAGGCGCGCGGTTCCGAGATCGCCAGTTCGGTCGGCTACACGCTGAGCTACGACACCCGGGTCGGCGGGCTTGACCCCAATACCGGCATCCGGCTGAGCTTTGGTCAGGATCTGGCCGGGGTCGGTGGCGACATCTCGATGCTCACCACCAATGCGGTCGCCACCTACCAGACCAAGGTCTTCAACGAGGAGGTGACGCTGAGGGCCGAGATCGAGGGTGGCGCGGCCATCGGCATCGGCGAGGATACCCGGCTTCTCGACCGCTTCTTCGGCAATGGCAAGATCCGCGGCTTCCAGCCGAACGGCATCGGGCCGCGCGACCTGTCGGTGCCGAACGAGGACACCGTCGGCGGCAACTATTTCGCCGTCGCCCGGCTCGAGGCCGAATTTCCGCTGGGCCTGCCCGAGGAATACGGCATCTCCGGCGGGCTTTTCGCCGATGTCGGATCGGTCTGGGGGCTGGACGACACGCTGGGCGGGTCCATCGATGACGGGCTCGACATCCGCTCGGCGGTCGGATTCTCGGTGTTCTGGACCACCGCACTCGGCCCCTTGCGGTTCAACTTCTCGAAGGCGATCAAGAAGCGCGGCTTCGACGAGGAGCAGTCTTTCGACCTGACCGTCTCGACCCGCTTCTGATGCGCCGGCTGCGGCAGCGGGCGGGGCGGGCGTGGTCGCGGGTGGCGCTGGCCTGCGTGCTGTGCCTGCCTGCCCTGCCGGTTCCGGCGCAATCGGTCCTGCCGCAAGCGCAGGCCGAATCTCACCCCATCCTGACGCTGGACCAGGAGCGGCTGTTCGCGGATTCGCTCTGGGGTCGGCGGGCGATGGCGGCGATCGAGGCGGATTCGGCGGCGCTGTCGGCCGAGAACCGCCGCATCGAGGCGGAACTGACCGCCGAGGAACGCAAGCTGACCGAAGAGCGCGCCGGCATGGACAGCGCCGCCTTTCGCGCCGCCGCCGATGCCTTTGACGCCCGCGTCACCGAGATCCGCCGCATCCAGGACGAGAAGGCGCGCGAACTCGGCCGCCGTCCTGAAAGCGAGCGGCAGCGGTTCTTCGCCGCCGCCCTGCCGGCGCTCAGCGCGGCGCTGCGGGCCCAGGGCGCCCTGGTCATCCTCGACAGCCGCGCGATCTTCCTGGCCGCCGATTCGATCGATGTCACCGACGAGATGATCGCTGCCGTCGACGAGGCGATCGGGGCCGGCTCGGCGCCCGAGGCAGAGGGCGCCGCGCCCGGGACCGGGCCGGCGGCGCCTGCGCCGGACTGAAGGCCGGGGGGCAGCACCGCCGGTCAGGCGGCCTGGCCGGCCACCCAGCCCGAGGACCAGGCCCACTGGAAATTGTAGCCGCCAAGCCAGCCGGTCACATCCACCGCCTCGCCGATGACGTAGAGCCCCGGCACCCGGCGCGCCGCCATGGTGCGGGCATCAAGCGCGCGGGTGTCGACGCCGCCCAGCGTCACCTCGGCGGTGCGGTAGCCTTCCGAGCCGACCGGCCTGACCGGCCAGCGATGGACAAGCGCGCCCAGCCGGTCAAGTGCGGCATTGCCCTGATCGGCAAGCCGGCCCGCCAGCCCGGCCTCGGCCAGGATCATCGCCGCCACCCCGTCGGGCAGGTGCCGGGCCAGCGCGGTCTGCAGCGCCACCCGGCCGGCCGACGTCCGCCCGGCCCTCAGCGCCTCTGCGACATCGCCGCCGGGCGCCAGATCGATGCTCAGCGCATCGCCTTCGCGCCAGTAGGAGCTGATCTGAAGGATCGAGGGGCCGGAAAGCCCGCGATGGGTGAACAGCAGCCCCTCGCGAAACGCCGCCCGGCCAAGGCTGACGCGCGCATCAAGCGAAACCCCGGCCAGGGCGCGGAACCGCTCCAGCGCCTGCGTGGCGAAGGTCAGCGGCACCAGCGCCGGCCGCGGCTCGATCACCGCAAGGCCGAATTGCGCGGCGATCCGGTAGGCCAGCCCGGTCGCCCCCATCTTCGGGATCGACTTGCCGCCGGTCGCCAGCACCAGCGCGGCGGCGCGGATCACCCCGTGATCGGTGGTCACGATGAAATCGCCCTCGCGGGCGACCGCGCGGATCCCGGTCGACAGGCGCAGGCCGGCACCGGCCTCGGCCATGTCGCGGGCCAGCATCGCGACGATCTGGCGGGCGCTGCCGTCGCAGAACAGCTGGCCCAGGGTCTTTTCGTGCCAGGCGATGCCGGCGCGGTCGATCCGGGCGACGAAATCGGCGGGGGTGAAACGGCTGAGCGGACCGATCGCGAAGCGCGGATTGGCCGACAGGAACCGTTCGGCTGGCGCCTCGCGATTGGTGAAGTTGCACCGGCCGCCGCCCGAGATGCGGATCTTCTCGCCCGGCTGCGCGCCATGGTCGATGACGATCACCCGCCGGCCGCGCCGCGCCGCCTCGATCGCGCAGAACATGCCTGCGGCGCCGGCGCCAAGGATCAGGACATCGGTGGTCTCCATTCCGGCCCGATACCCTGCCCGCCGCGCCGGCACAACCGCCGCGACCGGCGTTTTTGTCTTGCGGCGCCCCGGCGGCTTGGGTAAGAACCCGCGCAGTTGGGGCGTGGCCAAGTGGTAAGGCATCGGTTTTTGGTACCGTGTACCGTAGGTTCGAATCCTACCGCCCCAGCCAGATCTCAGGCTTGCCAGGCTGCTGAAAAAGTCACGCCTCCACCCGTTTCCACCCTTGAGATCGAAAGACGGCTCCTCGCCACGGCTCCCCGCAAGCTCGGGCCCGGGCGACCCTCCCGGGCCGCGCCCGACCCTCCCGGCGGGAGGGCGCATGGCACCGTCGGAAATAGCGCAGCGTCCGGAAGGGCTTGGCTGGCATAATGCACCATGGCCCCGGCGTGCCAAGGCGCCCCCCAGGGTCGGGCGCGTCCCCCGGTGCCGGGATCGGATAGCGGGACAGGAAAGGTCTCCCCGCAAGACACTGCCCGAAGTCCTTTTTCAGCGACCTGTTAAGGCGATTGCCGGATTGGCGGTCGTAGCGGCAGCCGCGGTGGCCATCGTTTCGTGCAATGGATCAAAGGGTTGGTGGAAGGTGGCGATCACCTCACCATGCTTTCGGACGCCTTTCGAAAGTGCGAAGTCGAGCGGGCCGCGCTTGTCGCGGGCGGGCTGGCGTTCGAGCAGCGCCTGCGCATTGCAAGCGGATCCGAAAATCCGCACGCCCTCGTCCATGCAGGATTGCCCGGGCCACCTCGTGGCGGCCGATCTCGTGTTGCAAACGTCGCTGTTCCTCGCGCCATTGGCCCGCCATCCGGTCGAAGAAATCGCCCCCGATCCAACCGCCGCCATGGTCCGCCCTTCACGGCGTGGCGGTCCATGGCCCCCGACGCCTCCGAGAGAGCCAGGGAAATTCACAGGACCGGATCCCGGCGGGTGAACCGTCGCGGCATCTCCTTGCCGGGCGGCAGATCCCGGATCAGCGAGCAACGATCCCGGAATTTGCAGCTGCCAGGTCGCTGCCGACGCGCTGGAAGCCCAGAAGCCGGGCCACGGCTCGGACCAGTTCGCCCTCGGCGACATCGCCGCTTTCCTGCGGGACCAGCATCTTTGCCGCTTCGATTTCTGCGGGCGGGATCATGGCGGCTTTCAGCAGACTGCCGACTTCTGCCGACCGGTCGCGCACGGGCGGGTCGGCGGCCTGGGCTTGCGTCATCAGGAAAGGGCCGTCCTGTTTCAGCGACGCATCCTGCCGCAGGGCAGTCCGCACGGCGTTGCCGACGGTCTCGATAATCCGGCTGCCGGTGCGGGCCTTGCCGAAAGCGGTGGTGATGCGGCGGGCGACTTCGTCGATGTGGATCGGCCCTTCGATGGCGACGATCTTCGACACAAGGTCGGCCAATTGCACCATAGGCGCCTCGTGCGGCTCGAGGCTGGAGCGGACGGTCAGGTCGGCCCGCACATAGGTGGGGACGGTCAGCCCCAGATGGGCGATGTCGATGACTTCGCCGGTAGGCTCGTCCGGTTCCTCGGGCAGGCGGCGGACGGTGGCGTGGTTTGCACCGCGCACGCGAATGCCGGATTCGATCGCCTCTCGCGCCGCCGAAAGCGCCGCCGTCAGCCGTTCAATTTCGTGCGCGCGGTGGTGGAACCAGTCGGTGCTCCAGATCCTGTGAAACCGCCAGCCCAGATTTTCCAGGATGGCCTGCCTGAGCCGGTCCCTTTCCCGGGCCCAGAGCGCGCTGTGATAGGCCGCACCGTCACATTCCACGGCCACCAGATACTGACCCGGGCGGTCCGGGTGGCGCACGCCGATGTCGATGCGAAAACCCGCCGTGCCGACTTGGGTATCGGCGATGAAGCCCAGTGACCGGATGACGGCCGCCACGTCCTCCTCGAACGGGCTGTCGGCATCGAGGCCCGTGGGCTCGCGGAGGTCCATGATGCCGGTCTTGGCATAGTCGAGGAACCGTTTCAGCACGCGGGGGCCTTCTCGGCTGACCCGCGACGGATCGATGTCGCCCGGATCGAACGATGCAAAGACCTCGCACCGCATGCGGGCGCGGGAAAAGAGCACGTTCAGCCGCCGCTCGCCGCCTTCGCCGTTCACCGGCCCGAAGGTCATGGCGGCGAGCCGCCCGTTCGGTTCCTGCGGGCCGTAGCCGACGGAGATCAGGATCACGTCGCGTTCGTCACCCTGCACGTTCTCGATATTCTTGACGAAAACCTCCTCGGACTTGCCCTCGCGCAGGAAGGCGTCAAGCACCGGGTCGCGGCGGCGGTGCAGTTCCAGAATCTCGGTCAGCATGTCGGCCTGTGCCTTGGAGAAGGCAACCACCCCCAGCGACAGGTCGGGCCAGGCGCGGGCATGGTCCGCCATCGCCTTGACCACTTCCTCGGCCTCGATCCGGTTGGTCCCCTGCCGCCCCAGCCCGCTGCCCCCGCGCGCATAGACCCCGGCCACGCGGCGGAACTTCAGCCCATGGTCCGGGTCAAGCTGCAGCGGCGACGGCGGCAGGACCAGAGCGTCGCCATAGAATTCCGCGTTCGACACCCGGATCAGCGACGGATCGCGCGACCGGTAGTGCCATTCCAGCATGCGCTGCCGCAGGCCCCGCGCCTCGCATAGCGACAGGATGCTTTCCATGTCGGCGGCGGTGGCGCCGACGGGGGCGTCTTCTTCCTCTTCGTCGCTGTCCTCGACGTCATCCACCAGCCGGACGAAGAAGGACGTGGGCGGCAATTGCTTCTGATCGCCCACCACCACGATCTGCCGCGCGCGGGCAATGACGCCCAACGCATCCTCGGGGCGGATCTGCGAGGCTTCGTCAATCACCAGAAGGTCGAAGGAGACGGTGCCGGGCGGCAGGAACTGGGCCACGGAAACCGGACTCATCAGCATCACGGGCTTTATCCGCTGGACCAGGCGAGCCCGGCGGCCAGCCCTTCGTGCAAACGCGCCTGGTCTGCCTGATCGAACAGAATGGGGATCAGCGGCGCCGCGCCATCGGGCTGCACGGCCAGCGCCTTCAGGCCTGCGGCCAGGGCGGATATCCCGGTCAGCGTCTGCGTCAGCGTCTGCGGCGCGGGCAGGTGCAGAGCCCCTGCGATCCGCGCAGCTTCCGCCAAAAGCGCATCGATGTCGGACGATGCCGCGCGCAATTCGCCTTCACAGATCGGCCAGCCCGGTCAGCGCCCGACCCTCCCCCCGGGAGGGCGCATGACACTGTCGCAAATGGCGCTGCGTCCGGAAGGGCTTGGCTGGGATAAAGCACCATGGCCCCAGCGTCCCAAAGCGCCCACCCAGGGTCGGGCGCGTCCCTCGGTGCCGAGATCAGATCCGGGATCGGATAGCGGGACAGGAACAGTTTCCCCGCCAGACACTGCCCGAATTCCTCTCTCAGCAGCCTGTTAGGGGAGGGCAGGGCGGTTGGGGAGCGGGATCGAGTGCGTCCGAGGGCCGGAAAGCAAAGGTCCGCTGGACCTTTGCCCGGTCCGATTGGCCGGAGGCGCAAGCCGGAGGGTGAGGCGTGGTCGGGCCTTGGCCCGATCAATCGCTCCAGTGGAGCGATTGAAACGCCGAACGCCCGGTCTGCATAGACCGGGCTGGTGAGGTTGTCCGCTTGTTCTGTCGGTTTGAAAATCGGGGCGCGACTGCCTGGGCGGGCGCGGAAACGCGCCTGCCGGGGGGATGAGGGAACAGCAAAGGTCCAGTGGGTCTTTGCCCCGAAGAACGCCGCGCCTGCGGCGCGGCCGGGTGGCAGGCGCGGCCGTCGAGGCAATGCCTCGACTTGTCGCGGGACAAACCGGGCGTCCTAAACAATAGCGTTCGGTTATTACTGACGATTTGAGAAAAGCGGCCGTTTTTTGATACTTTGTCTAGCGCCCATACTTCGCCGCGCGCGTGATCTAGAATGTAAAGAATATCTAGGGAGAACTCTATAAAGTCCTCGAGGTCGTCGCGCTCAAGCTTAGAAGGTCTGCCGTGCGCGATTTCGTTGCGCTTGCTGACCCACTTCTTAAGGTACTTAGCATTTGAAGCTTCTAGGGGCAGAAATTCCGAGCGTACCCCAGTCTTGGAATGTATGCTTGGTATCACGTCCTGAAGGAGAGAGAGAAGAGAAGGTGACGGCATTTTCTCGAGAATTAGGTCGCTTCTTGGAATGAGGGCTGAAATGTACGCTTTGGTGGCGGCCTCAAGAGCCGATACGGCTATCAATAAGGCGCTCTGTGGTTCTGACAACTGCCCACGACTAGCTTCACCCATTAGATGATGCGCTACTGGTGTATGATTTCTATATGATCTAGCAACTTCTTTCATTGAAACAGCGGCTGGTTGGCGCCCTCCAATAACTCGTCCAGAGGTATTGCGAGGTGTGTAATGCCAGTCAGTTTTGTTAAGCGAGAAGCCCCAGTAGTACATACTTAAAGGATTTGCTGGCGGCACTCTGCGATGAAACCAGAATAAGAATGAAGCAAAATTTGAAGCAGCTCCCGAAATTTTTGAGTCGATCTGTTTCTGAAAATCTTGATAAGCCACTGGCGTAATGGATAGTGGAATGAGGTGCCGATCCTTGATTTTTCCATTCTTATCGACGATGACCTCTGTGAGGGAAGAGTATGGAAGTTGGTCGGAATTTGTGTTGTCAATCGCCAGAATGCCACGACTTAGGCCGCTAAGTGTCTTCTGTATAATAGAATTTCTGGTTTCTGCGATGACTTCAATGTCACAGCACAGTTCTTTCGGCTTATTATCTCCAACGCTTCTACTGAAGGCGCGAAATAAAGTATTGTCTTCGGAGGCAAAGGTCCAGGGGGTGTCTTTGTAGAAATCGGCAGGCGCATGTCGTATTGTGTATGTGTGCTTGAACACAACACTTATCTTCACCCCCCTCAAACCAGCCGCTCCACCTCCACCGCCGCCCGCACGAAATCGGCGAACAAGGGATGCGGGGCGAAGGGCTTGCTTTTCAGTTCCGGGTGGAACTGCACGCCGATGAACCAGGGATGGTCCTGCCATTCGACGATCTCGGGCAGCCGCCCGTCCGGGCTCATGCCGGAAAAGATCAGCCCGCAGGCCTCCAGCTTCTCGCGGTAGCGGGTGTCGACCTCGTAGCGGTGGCGGTGGCGTTCCTCGATCTCGGTCGTGCCGTAGACGCCGGCGACCTTCGAGCCCGGCTTCAGATGCGCGCTGTAGGCGCCCAGCCGCATGGTGCCGCCCTTGTCGTCGGAGGCCGAGCGCGAGACCATGTGATTGCCCTGCACCCATTCCTTGAGGTGATAGACCACCGGCTCGAAGCGCCTGGCCCCCTTTTCGTGGTCGAACTCCTCGGACCCGGCGCGGGTCAGGCCGGCCATGTTCCGTGCCGCCTCGATCACCGCCATCTGCATGCCGAGACAGATGCCGAGATAGGGGATCTTCTTCTCGCGGGCGAATTGCGCCGCCTTGATCTTGCCCTCGGTGCCACGTTCGCCAAAGCCGCCCGGCACCAGGATGGCGTGGAAAGGTTCAAGCCAGGGCGCCGGATCCTCGCGCTCGAAGATCTCGGCGTCGATCCATTCGGCGCGGACCCGCACCCGGTTGGCCATGCCGCCATGGGTCAGCGCCTCGGCGATCGACTTGTAGGCATCTTCCAGCTGCGTGTATTTTCCGACGATCGCCACCCGCACCGCGCCTTCGGCATTGGTCAGCCGGTCCATCACGTCGTCCCAGCGGTCAAGGTTGGGCCTTGGCGCCGGGCTGATCCCGAAGGCATCCAGCACCGCCTGGTCGAGCCCGGCGCGGTGATAGGCAAGCGGCGCCTCGTAGATCGACTTCAGGTCGTAGGCGGGGATCACCGCCTCGGGCCGGACGTTACAGAAAAGCGCAATCTTGGCGATCTCCTTGTCGGGGATCGGATGTTCGGACCGGCAGACCAGCACATCGGGCTGCAACCCGATCGAGCGCAGTTCCTTGACCGAATGCTGGGTCGGCTTGGTCTTCAGCTCGCCGCTGGCGGCAAGGTAGGGCAGCAGCGTCAGATGCATGAAGATGCACTGGCCGCGCGGGCGTTCCTGGGCGAACTGGCGGATCGCCTCGAAGAACGGCAGGCCCTCGATGTCGCCGACCGTGCCGCCGATCTCGCACAGCATGAAATCGACCTCGTCCTCGCCGATGCGCAGGAACTCCTTGATCTCGTTGGTGACGTGGGGAATGACCTGGATGGTCTTGCCAAGGTAGTCGCCGCGGCGCTCCTTCTCCAGCACGTTGGAATAGATCCGCCCCGACGACACGCTGTCGGTCCGGCGCGCCGCGACCCCGGTGAAGCGCTCATAATGGCCAAGGTCGAGGTCGGTTTCCGCACCATCGTCGGTGACGAAGACCTCGCCATGCTCGAACGGCGACATGGTGCCGGGATCGACGTTCAGGTAGGGGTCGAGTTTGCGCAGCCGGACCGAGAAGCCGCGCGCCTGCAACAGCGCGCCGAGCGCGGCCGAGGCCAGCCCCTTGCCAAGCGAGGAAACCACGCCACCGGTGATGAAAACGTAACGCGCCATGGTCAGGATGCCCCCGTGAATGCCTAGAAACCCTTGCCTCGGCCAGGTCCGGCCGGGCAGGGCATCACGGGATTAAAGCCCTATCCGATTCGCGGCTGTCCTGCAACCTGACCGCAAGGTCTTGTGGTGCGTCGCGCCGCCACAGGCAAATCGTGGTGGCGCCTGTCAGTTGGCCGGCGGCGGCACCAGGGGCGCTTTGGCGGCCGGCGGCGGAAGCAGGTCGCCGGCGGGCGCGACCGGGGTCAGGGGCGCGCCGGCCGGGGCCTCTGCGGCGCCGGGCAGGTCGATCACCGACTCGGTTGCCGCCTTCTTGGCGCCGACCACGGTCAGCGCCATCGAGGTGGCGATGAAGGCCACAGCGAAGATCCAGGTCAGCTTGGTCAGCGCGTTGGCTGCCTGCCGGCCGCTCATCACGCCGCCGCCGCCGCCACCGCCCAGAAGCCCGCCACCTTCGGAGCGCTGCAAGAGCACCACGCCGATCAGCAGAAGGGCGAGGATCAGGTGGACGGTGAGGATGACGTTTTCCATCGGCTTCCGCGGGCATGTGTGACTGACGCGCCTATCTAGGCGGATGGTCGCAAAGGCGCAAGCCGTTTCGCCCTGCCGCCGCGCACCCTGCCGCCTGCGGGCGCGGCCGGCGGATCATTGCAGGTAGGGCAGGGGATCGACGCTGTCGAAACCCTCGCGCACCTCGAAATGCACGAAGGCCGGGTCCGAGGCGCGCACCGTCGCGATCGGCTGGCCGCGCTTCACCCGGTCGCCCTTGGCGACCTTGATGGCGTCGATGTTGGCATAGACCGTCAGCAGGTTCGCGTCATGGCGCAGGACCAGGATCGGCACCTGTTCGGTGTCGCGGGTGATCGCCGCCACCGTGCCGTCGGCGGCGGCGGCGACACTGGCGCCGGCGCTGGCGGCGATGTCGATGCCGTCGTTCTTCTTCTTCTGGTAGCCGCGGATGATCTTGCCCTGAAGCGGCATCGCCAGCCGCCCGCC
>PHEC01000187.1:0-4936 GCA_002841115.1 Alphaproteobacteria bacterium HGW-Alphaproteobacteria-6
ATCGAGATCGACCCGATGATCACCCATACCCTTGCCCTGAACGACATCAACAAGGGCTTCGATCTGATGCACGCCGGCGAGAGCATCCGCTCGGTCGTGATCTACTGACGGGGGGCGGCGTGACCCCGGCGCCCTCGACCAGCCTGCGCCTGCGCATCGTCTTCGGCCCGGGCGCCATGCTCGGGCCGGGCAAGGCGGACCTGCTTGAGGGCATCGACAGGGCCGGCTCGATCTCGGCCGCCGGGCGGGCGATGGGGATGAGCTACAAGCGCGCCTGGTCGCTGGTCGAGGAGATGAACCGGCTGTTTCACGCGCCGCTGGTGGCCAGTTCGCGCGGCGGCGTGCAGGGCGGCGGCGCGCGGCTGACCGAGACCGGCCAGGCGGTTCTGGCGCATTACCGGCGGATCGAGGACAGGCTGGCGGTGGCCGGGGCGGATGATCTGGCGGCACTTCGGGCGATGCTGCGAGCGCCGGGCGACGGCGGCGGCGATATGTCCGGCGGGGAATAAGGCTTGACCGGCGCGTCGCGACCTCTTTATGTATCGCTGGACATATCGAAAGGATCCGCGATGACCCGCCGCCTCATCCGCCGCGCCGGCCTGATGCTGGCCGCACTGCTGACCGCCTTCGGCCTTGCCCTGCTGCCGGCGCGGGCCGGTGACGGCCCGGTCATCGCCGCCGCTTCCAGTGTGCAATCGGCGGTGACCGAGATTGCCGCCGCCTTCACCGCCGAGACCGGGCAGGCGGTGCGGCTCAGCTTCGGCTCGACCGGCAATTTCGCCCGCCAGATCCGCGAGGGCGCGCCCTATGCGGTGTTTCTGGCGGCGGATGAGGACTTCATCCTTGGTCTCTACCACGACGGCATCGTCGCCTCGGCCGGCGATCCCTATGCCGAGGGGCGGCTGGTGATCATCGTGCCCAAGGGCGGGGCGCTGGCGGCGGACCCGTCGCTGGACGGGCTGGCGGCGGCGCTGGACGCCGGGCAGATTGACCGCTTTGCCATCGCCAACCCCGACCATGCCCCCTACGGCCTGCGCGCCGAAGAGGCGCTGCGCCATCGCGGGCTGTGGGACCGGATCACGCCGCTTCTGGTGATCGGCGAGAACGTCGCCCAGGCCGCGCAATTCGCGGTCTCGGGCAATGCCGAGGGCGGCATCATCGCCTATTCTCTGGCGCTGGCACCCGAGGTCGCGGCTAGAAGCGATCATGCGCTGATCCCGGCGGACTGGCACGCCCCCCTGCGCCAGCGCATGGTGCTGCTTGATGCCGCCGATCCGGTTGCGGTGGCCTTTTACGCCTATATGCAGGGCACCGCCGCCGGTGCGATCCTGGCGCGCCATGGCCTTGCCCTGCCCGGCGAGGGCTGACGCTTGGACTGGACCGCGCTTTTCCTGTCGCTCCGCCTTGCCGGCTGGACCGTGGCGATCCTTCTGCCGGTCTCGGTCCTGGCCGGGCGCGGGCTGGCTTACGGGCGGTTCCGCGGCAAGGGCCTGGTCGAGGCGCTGGTGATGCTGCCGCTGGTCCTGCCGCCGACGGTCTTCGGGTTCTACCTGCTGGTGGCGCTGGGGCGCCAATCGCCGGTCGGGGCCGCCTGGCAGGCGGTCTTCGGCCAGCCGCTGGTCTTCAGCTTCGCGGGGCTTCTGGTCGCCTCGGTGATCTTCAACCTGGCCCTCGCCATCCAGCCCGCCCAGCGCGGCTTCGAGGCGGTGCCGGTGGCGCTGCGCGAGGCGGCGGCGACCTGCGGCCTGTCGCCCTGGCAAAGTCTGATCCGGGTCGAACTGCCGCTGGCCTGGCCCGGTATCCTGACCGCGATGGTGCTGACCTTCGCCCATACCCTGGGCGAGTTCGGCATCATCCTGATGATCGGCGGCTCGATCCCCGGCGAGACCAAGACCATCGCCATCGCGATCTATGACCGGGTGCAGGCCTTCGACATGGCGGCGGCCGGTATCATGTCGGCGGTGCTGGTGGCGATCTCGCTGACCACCATCGCCGCGACCTATGCGCTGTCGGCGCGCATCGGCCGGAGGCTGGGCTGATGACGCTCGAGGTTGCGGCGCGGGCGGCGGGGCCGATCCCGCTTGATCTGTCGCTGCGGCTCGAGGCGGGCGAGATGCTGGCGCTGGTCGGGCCTTCGGGGTCGGGCAAGACCACGGTGCTGCGCACCATTGCCGGGCTCTGGCGGCCGTCGGTGGCGCGGGTGGCGGTCGGCGGGCAGGTCTGGCTTGATACCGCCGCCGGGGTCGATCTGGCGCCGCACCGGCGCCGGGTCGGCGTGGTGTTTCAGGCCTACGGCCTCTTTCCGCATCTGACCGCGGCCGGCAATGTCGCCGCCGCGATGACCGACCTGCCAGGCGTCAGGCGCCGGGCCGAGGCCGGACGGCTTCTGGATCTGGTGCATCTGGGCGGGCTGGGCGGGCGCCATCCGGCCGATCTGTCGGGCGGACAGCAGCAGCGCGTGGCGCTGGCCCGGGCGCTGGCGCGGCGCCCCGAGGTGTTGATGCTGGACGAGCCTTTCTCGGCAGTTGATCGCGCCACCCGCGCCGCCCTGCACGCCGAGATCCACGCGCTCAGGGCGCATCTGGCGATGCCGGTGATCCTGGTCACCCATGACATGGCCGAGGCGGAACACCTGGCCGACCGCATCGCGGTGATCGAGGCCGGGCGGCTGGTCGCCGAAGGCTCGGTCGCCGCGGTGATGAGCGATCCGGCGGCGCTGCGGGTGATGGGGCTGCGCGAGGCCGGCGCCACCATCACCGCGCGGATCGCGGCGCAGGAGGGCGACGGTCTGACCCGGCTGGACAGTGCCGCCGGCCCGCTCTGGCTGCCGCGGATCGACGGGCCGGCCGGCGCGGCGGTCGGCCTGCGCATCCTCGCCCATGAGGTGATCCTGTCGCGCGCCCGGCCCGAGGGGCTGTCGGCGCTGAACGTGCTGGCCGCACGGGTGGTCGCGATCATCCCCGGCGAGGGGCCGGGGGCGGTGGTGCGGCTGGCGCTCGGGGCGGGCGAACGCGGGGCGCAAGCGGGCGGGCCAGAAGTGGGCGGGGCGGGCGAGGAGATCCTCGCCCGGGTCACGCGGCGTTCGGTCGCGGCGCTGGGTCTTGCCCCCGGCGTCGCCTGCCATGCTATCGTGAAGTCGATGTCGGTCGGGCGCGACCGGATCGACATGGTGACCGGCAACGCCGGCGCGGCAGGGGCCGCAGACCGTCAGGAAGGAGATCGCGATGACCGCTGAAGGGTGCCATTCGTCGGCAGGCCCCGCCACCCCGACGCCGGTCAGGCGGCGCTGATGGCCGGCACCGGCGAGCGGATGCGGGCCTGGAGCGGGCCGGCGGTCTTCAGCTTCGGCTTCCGGCCGTTCTTCCTGCTGGCCGGGATCTGGGCGGCGCTGGCGATGCTGCTCTGGCTGGTGATGCTGTCGGGTCGGGCGCCGCTGCCGACAGCCTTCGATCCGGTGTCCTGGCACGGGCACGAGATGCTTTTCGGCTATCTCGGCGCGGTCGCCACCGGGTTCCTCTTGACCGCGGTGCCGAACTGGACCGGCGGGCTGCCGGTGACCGGCTGGCCGCTGGCCGGCATGTCCGGCCTGTGGCTGGCCGGGCGGCTGGCGGTGGCGGTCTCGGCGCTTCTGCCCTGGGCTGTGGTGGTGCTGGCCGACCTGGCGCTGCCGGCCGCGCTGGCCGGGTTTCTGGCGCGCGAGATCCTGCGCGGGCGCAACTGGCGCAACCTGCCGGTGCTGGGGCTGGTGCTGGGCTTCGGCCTGGCCAACCTTCTTTACCATGTCGACGCGGCGCGGGGCGGCTATGCCGCCGGCGGGGCCGGGCTTCGCCTTGGCCTTGGCGTCGCGGTGATGCTGATCGCGCTGATCGGCGGGCGGATCGTGCCCAGCTTCACCCGCAACTGGCTGGTGCAGCGGGGCAGTCCGGCGCGCCCGGCGCCGATGGGGCGGGCCGATGGCGCGGTGCTGGCGCTGACGGGGGTGGCGCTGGTGCTCTGGGTGCCGGCGCCCGGGGCGGTGCTGACCGCGCCGCTGCTGGCGCTGGCCGGGCTGGCGCATCTGTGGCGGCTGTCGCGCTGGTCGGGCCGCCATACCGCGGCCGAGCCGCTGGTCTGGGTGCTGCATGCCGGCTACGCCTTTGTCGGTGCCGGTTTTCTGGCACTTGCCGCTGCGGCCTTCGCGCCGGCGATGGCGCCGGCCGCGCAGCATGTCTGGATGGCCGGGGCGGTCGGGCTGATGACGCTGGCGGTGATGACCCGCGCCAGCCTTGGCCATGCCGGACGGCCGCTGACCGCCTCGCGCCCGGTCACCGCGCTTTACCTCGCGCTGATCCTGTCGGTTCTGGCGCGGGTCGCGGCCGGGGCGATGCCGGGCGCGACCTGGTTTTTGCATCTGGCCGCCGGCGGGTGGATCCTGGCCTTCGGCGGCTTTGCCGTGATCTACTGGCCGATCCTGACCCGGCCGCGCGCCCGTGGCCCGAAACCCTCGGCCCCGCCGGGCAGACCGGCCGGCTAGAGCATGTCGCGCAAAAGTGGGAACCGGTTTTGCGCTATTCTGACATTCGAAATCAAGAGGTTAGAGTGGGTCGCGTGAATGCGGATGAACGCGATCCGCTCTAGGTTTTCAGTCGATGAAGGCGCGGACCGCGCCGCCGCGCAGCCATCCGTCAAGGGCGTAGGTCCGGGCGTTACAGGGGCAGGTGATCAGCCGCGTGTGGCCGCGCCCGTCCAGCAGCACCGACATCCGGTGCCGGCAATGGCTCGGCATCGTGCGGGCCTGCTCGAACGGCAGGGCAACATTGGCGTGCAGGTCCGCCGCGGGGGGTGCGGTTCGGCGGCCGGGATGCGCGGGGCGTTCATCGCGGCACTCTCCCTGGGGCGAAGGCTGGAGGGAAGGCTGGGGGGCTGACGGCGGGGCGTGCCGGTGACTGTGGCAGGG
>PHEC01000187.1:4954-7871 GCA_002841115.1 Alphaproteobacteria bacterium HGW-Alphaproteobacteria-6
CAGGGTCCGCGCCGGAAGAAAGACCCGATCGCGCCCCGCCACGGTCACGATCTCCTGTCACGATGTGACGATGATCCGCGCGTTTTCGCGCTATTGTTGACGAAATGGCGCCCTTCCGCCGCACGGCCGGCGCCACGAGACGGCAAGGAAAGGAGACAAGGATGATGCATCGTCGCACCCTGATTTCGGGCGGCTTCGCGCTGGCGGTCGTCAGTTTTGCCGCACCGCGCGCGCAGGCCGCGCTGGCCCCATCCGCGCTGGCCCCATCTACTCTGTCTCAGGCCGCGCTGCCCGCCGGCCCGATCCCCGGGCTGAGCATCGCGCCCGAGTTCTACCCGACCCTGGTCCGGGTCGGCGCCGAGTTCGAGCCGGGCAGCATCCATGTGCTGTCGTCGAAACATTTCCTCTACCTGATCACCGCGCGCCGGCAGGCGATCCGCTACGGCGTCGCGGTCGGGCGCGCCGAACTGGTCTGGCGCGGAAGGGCGGTGGTCGGGCGCAAGGCCGAATGGCCAAGCTGGCGGCCGACACCCGAGATGATCGCGCGCAACCCGGCCGCCTATGCCCGCCATGCCGGCGGGATGAAGGGCGGGCCGGGCAATCCCTTGGGCGCGCGGGCGATCTATCTTTATGCCGGTGGCCGCGACACCGCGATCCGCATCCATGGCACGACCGAGCCGAACTCGATCGGGCGGTCGGTGTCGAACGGCTGCCTGCGCATGGTCAACGATCATGTCATCGACCTTTACGACCGGGTGGCCGAGGGGGCGCCGGTCTTCGTCTACTGAAGGGCTTTCGCCGGCCGGTCGGGCGCGCTTGAGCGGACCGCGTTCATCCGCGTTCACGCGACCCGCTCTATCCCCTTGATTTCGCATGTCCGGGCGGCGCAAAACCGGTTTCCACTTTTGCGCGACATGCGCTAAGGCTGGCGCCATGGCCCTGACGCTGACCTCGGTGACCGATCCTGCGCTGCGCGGTTATGACGCGATCATCGACGTGCGCTCGCCGGCCGAATACGCCGAGGATCACCTGCCCGGCGCGATCAGCCTGCCGGTGCTGGACGATGACGAGCGCGCCCGGGTCGGCACCATCTACAAGCAGCAATCGCCGTTCCTGGCGCGCAAGATCGGCGCGGCGCTGGTGGCACGCAATGCCGCGCGCCACCTCGAGGGGCCGCTTTCGGGCTTCGGCGGCGGCTGGCGGCCGCTGGTCTACTGCTGGCGCGGTGGCCAGCGCTCGGGCTCCTTCGCGACGATCCTGGCGCAGGTCGGCTGGCGCACCGAACTGGTGGCGGGCGGCTACAAGGCCTGGCGCGGGCTGGTGGTCTCGGCGCTGCACGCGGCACCGGTGGCCGCACCGGTGGTGGTGCTGGACGGCAATACCGGCACCGCCAAGACCGAGATCCTCGGCCATCTGGCGGCCGCCGGTCATCAGGTGATCGACCTCGAGGGGCTGGCCAATCACCGCGGCTCGGTCTTCGGGCACCGCGCCGGCGGGCAGCCGTCGCAGAAGGCTTTCGAGGGCAGGCTGGCGGCGGCGATCGAGGCGCTGGACCCGGCCCGCCCGGTGCTGGTCGAGGCCGAAAGCTCGCGCATCGGGGCGCTGTCGCTGCCCTCGCGGCTCTGGGCGGCGATGGCGGCGGCGCCGCGGGTGCGGATCGCGGCACCGCTGGCGGCGCGGGCCGATTACCTGGCGCGCGCCTATGGCGACCTGAGCGCCGACCGGGTGCGGCTGGCCACGGTGATCGAGGCGTTGCGCCCGTCCCATGCCCGCGAGGTGATCGACGACTGGCTGGCGCTGGCGGCGGCGGGCGATTTTGCCGCGCTGGCCGGCGGGCTGATGGAGCGGCATTACGACCCGCGCTATGCCCGCCACCGGGCACGTTTCGAGGATCGTTCCGAGGCGGTGGTCGCGGCGGATGATCTGGCGCCGGCGGCCTTGCCGGGGCTGGCGGACCGGGTCGCGGCGGCGGCGGCGCGGCTGGTTCGAGGCGGCTGATCCGGGACGGCTGTTCCGGGGCGGGCGCGCGAGGCGGCGGCGTGGTGTCGTGGGTATTTTGGCAACGAAGAAGCCGAAGCCGCGGTCAGGCGGTGGCGGTCAGATGCGGGGGGCCTTCGGTGATCCTGCCGATGATCGCGGCGGCCTCGCCCGCGGCGCCGAGGGCGGCAAGGGTCGCGGCGGCGCGGTCGGCGGGCAGGGCGGCGAGAAGGCCGCCGGCGGTCTGCGGATCGAAGAGAAGATCGGCGCGCGCGCCCGCGGGAATGGTCAGTGCCCCGGCGAGGGCGGCGCGGTTCGAGGGCGCGAGGGTGGAGTGGCGGCCGGCGCCGGCCAGGGCCTCGGCCCCGGGCAGGAGCGGCAGTGCGGCGAGGTCGAGCCGGGCGGCGACCCGCGAGGATTGGAGCAGTCCGACGAGGTGGCCGGCAAGGCCGAAGCCGGTGACATCGGTCATCGCCCCTGCGCCGGCAGCGGCGAGGATGCGCGCGGCGGTGCCCTGCGGCCGGGCCATCGCGGCCAGCGCCGCGGCGACATCGGGGCCGGATGCGGCGCGAGCCATCTCGGCGGCGAGGATCACCCCGGTGCCGAGCGGTTTGGTCAGGATCAGCGCGTCACCGGGCCGGGCACCGGACTGGCCGATGACCGGGCCTTCGGCGAGGCCGGTGATGGTGAAGCCGAGCGTCATCTCGGCGCCGCTGCTGGTATGGCCGCCGACCATATCGGCGCCCTCGGGGCCGAGGATGGCGGCGGCCTCGGCCATGATCTCGGCCAGGGTCGCGGCCTGGAGTGCGGCACTCATCGGCGGCAGGATGATCTGTGCCAGGGCGGCCTGCGGGCGCGCCCCCATCGCCCAGATATCACCCAGCGCATGGATCGCGGCGATTCGGGCCATGAGGCCGAAATCCTCGGTGAAGGCGCGCAG
>PHEC01000188.1 GCA_002841115.1 Alphaproteobacteria bacterium HGW-Alphaproteobacteria-6
ACGCCGAGGTGGCCCGGGGCCGCGACTTCTGGGAGGTGATCGTCGAGCGCTACGGGCTCAGCCTTGATCTGGTCGGCGGCAGCCTTGGCCATATCCCGGCCAATGGCCCGCTGATCCTGGTCGCCAACCACCCCTACGGCATCCTCGACGGGCTGATGATGGGCCATATCCTGGCGCGGCTGCGCGGTGATTTCCGCATTGTCGCGCACCGCATCTTCCGCAAGGCCGACGCGCTGGACCGGGTGATCCTGCCGATCAGCTTCGACGAGACCAGAGAGGCCGCGCGCCAGAACATCGCGGTCCGGGCCGAGGCGCTGGCGTATCTCGCCTCGGGCGGGGCGATCGGGATCTTTCCGGGCGGCGGCGTGGCGACCGCGGCGCGCCCCTTCGGCCGGCCGATGGATCCGATGTGGCGCAACTTCACCGCCAAGATGATCGCGCGGTCGGGTGCGACCGTGGTGCCGGTCTTCTTCGAGGGGCAGAATTCGCGGCTGTTCCAGCTGGCGAGCCATCTGCACATGACGCTGCGCCTCGGCCTCCTGATCAAGGAGTTCCGCGCCCGGATCGGCACCCCGGTGCGCGTCGTCGTCGGCGCCCCGGTCGCGCGCGAGCGGCTTGACGGCTTCGGACCGGATGCCAAGGCCATGATGGAATTCCTGCGCCGCACGACTTACGACTTGTCGCCAAAGCCGCTGCCGTCCTATGACTACGGCTTCGAGTTCGACGAGAGATACCGCGCCTGAGGCCCCTTGCCCCGGCGCGGGGAAAGGCGGGGCGCATGGCGGTCGGCATATTCGATTCCGGTCTGGGCGGGCTGACGGTGCATCAGGCGGTGGCCGGCGCGCTGCCCGAGGTGGCCTTCGTCTATTACGGCGACAATGCCCATGCGCCCTACGGGGTGCGCGATGCCGATGACATCTATGCGCTGACCTGCCGCGGGGTCGAGCGGCTCTGGGACGAGGGCTGCGACCTGGTGATCCTGGCCTGCAACACCGCCTCGGCCGCGGCGCTGCGCCGGATGCAGGATGCCTGGGTGCCGGCGGACAAGCGGGTGCTTGGCGTCTTCGTGCCGCTGATCGAGGCCCTGACCGAACGCCACTGGGGCGACAATTCGCCGCCGCGCGAGGTGGCGGTCAAGCATGTCGCGCTTTTCGCCACGCCGGCGACGGTTGCGTCCCGCGCCTTTCAGCGCGAACTGGCGTTCCGCGCCATCGGCGTCGATGTCGAGGCGCAGCCCTGCGGCGGTGTCGTCGATGCGATCGAGGCGGGCGACGAGATCCTCGCCGAGGCGCTGGTGCGCAGCCATGTCGAGGCGCTGAAGCGGCGGATGCCGCATCCGCAGGCAGCGGTGCTCGGCTGCACCCATTATCCCCTGCTGGCGGCGGTATTCCAGGAGGCGCTCGGCCCCGGGGTGCGGGTCTATTCGCAGGCCGATCTGGTCGCCGAAAGCCTGCGCGACTATCTGGCGCGGCGGCCCGAGTTTCGCGGGCCCGGGCAGGTGGCGAAGTTCCTGACCACCGGCGATCCGGCCCGGGTGTCGTCGAAGGCGACGCAGTTCCTGCGCCGCGGCATCGCCTTTCAGGCGGCCTGAGCCATCAGGCGATGCGCGCCTTTCTCGCCCTCGATCCGCCCGACCCGGTCCGCGACGCGCTGGTAGGGATGCAGGAGGGCCTGCCGCTTGGCCGGCCTGTGCCGCGCGACAACCTGCACCTGACCCTGGTCTTTCTGGAGGATCAGCCGCAAGCGGCGCTGCTGGCGCTGGACGAGGCGCTGCAGGGGCTGGCGCGGCCGCAACTGCGGCTGCGGCTGACCGGGCCCGGGGTTTTCGGCCGTGCGCGCGTGATCGCGGCCGGGGTGGCGCCCGATCCCGGGCTTGTCGCCCTGCACAGCCGACTGCGCGGGCTTTGTCACGGCGCCGGCATCACCCTGCCGCGGACCCGCTTTCGCCCGCATGTCACCATCGCCCGGCTGCCGCCGCGGATTGTGCCCGAGGCCGAGGCGGCGCTGGCGCGCTGGCTGGCGGCGCGGGCCGGGTTCGGCGCGCCGGACTGGCTGGCGGACAGGGTCACGCTCTTTCGCTCGACGCTGACGCCGGACGGCGCGCGGCACGAGGCGCTGGCCGCCTATCCGCCCCCCGCCGGCGAAGAAACCGGTTGAAAGCCGGCGCCACCTCGCCCATCAAGCGGGCAACCGCCCGATGCAGGGAAGCCGCCGATGCAAAGCCAGACCCGCACCGTCGCCATCCTCGGCGCCTCCGGCTATACCGGGGCCGAGCTGGTCCGCCTGATCGCGACGCATCCCGCCTTGCGGATCGGCGCGCTGACCGGCGAGCGCAAGGCCGGGATGGCGATGGCCGAGGTCTTTCCCTTCCTCGCCCATCTCGACCTGCCGATGCTGACCCGGATCGAGGATGTCGATTTCAGTGCCGTCGATCTGGCCTTCTGCGCGCTGCCCCATGCCACCTCGCAGGCGGTCATCGCCGGCTTGCCGCGCGGGCTGAAGGTGGTCGATCTTTCCGCCGATTTCCGCCTGCGCGATCCGGCGGACTATGAAAAATGGTATGGCAAGCCCCATGCCGCCGTCGATCTTCAGGCCGAGGCGGTCTACGGGCTGACCGAGTTCTACCGCGAGGCGATTCGCGCCGCCCGGCTGGTCGCCGGCACCGGCTGCAACGCCGCGGCCGGGCAATATGCGATCCGTCCGCTGATCGAGGCCGGGGTGATCGACCTCGACGAGATCGTGCTTGACCTCAAGGCCGGGGTCAGCGGGGCAGGGCGGGCGCTGAAGGAAAACCTGCTGCATGCCGAGCTGTCGGGTGGCACCCATCCCTATGCGGCCGGCGGCAGTCACCGTCATCTCGGCGAGTTCGACCAGGAATTCTCGGCCCTCGCCGGCCGCCTGGTCCGGGTCCAGTTCACCCCGCACCTGATGCCCTTCAACCGCGGCATCCTGATGACCGCCTATGTCCGCGGCACCCCGTCACAGGTCCATGCCGTCCTTGCCGCGCGGTATGCGCCCGAACCCTTCGTCCATGTGCTACCTTTTGGCGCACTGCCCTCGACACGCTCGGTCGCAGGGTCCAATTACGTTCATGTCGGCGTGATCGGCGACCGCATCCCGGGCCGGGCGGTGGTGATGGTGACGCTCGACAACCTCGCCAAGGGCTCCTCGGGCCAGGCGATCCAGAATGCGAACCTGATGCTGGGCCTGGAAGAGACCGCCGGGCTCTTGCAGGCACCGGTCTTTCCATGAGGGCACGATGCGGGGACTGAAGAAGAAACGCCGGATCCAGATCATTGCCGTCGCCGCGGTGGCGCTGGCGGTCTCGACCGGGCTGATCGGCTATGCGATGCGCGACGGCATCAACTTCTTCCGCTCGCCAAGCCAGGTCGCGGCCGAGGCGCCCGGCCCGTCGGAAGTGTTCCGCATCGGCGGCCTGGTCGAGGAGGGCACGCTGGTGCGCGGCCAGGGCGACACCATCCGCTTTGCCGTCACCGATACCGCGGCCAGCGTGCCGGTCCGCTTTACCGGGATCCTGCCCGACCTCTTCGCCGAGGGTCAGGGGATGATCGCCACCGGGCGGCTGATCGACGGCACCTTCGAGGCGACCGAGGTGCTGGCCAAGCATGACGAAAGCTACATGCCGAAGGAAGTGATCGACGCGCTGAAGGAACAGGGCGTCTATGTCGCGCCCGAGGATCAGGCAGCGAACGGCGCACCTGCGACGAATTAACCATTTCGGCACAGCTTTCCCCGGTCCTTTCCGGGGAAAGCCGATGCAGACTAACAAGACCATCACCGATATCGCCCGCCAGATCGTCGCCCGCGAGGGCGGCTATGTGGATGACCCCGACGATCCGGGCGGCGCCACGCAATACGGCGTGACGCTGGCGACGCTGCGCCGGCTCGGCCACGACCTCGACGGCGACGGCCGGGTCACCCCTGCCGACCTGAGGCGGCTGACCCGCGACCAGGCCGCCGCGATCTTCGTCGAGCATTACTTCCGCCGCCCGCGCATTGACGCGCTGCCCGAAGCGGTGCAGCCCTCGGTCTTCGACATGTATGTCAATGCCGGCGCCAATGCGGTCAGGGTGCTGCAACGGCTCCTCGGCGCGATGGGCCAGCCGGTCGCCGATGACGGGGTGATCGGACCGGCGACCATCGCCGCCGCCGCCGCCGCCCAGGCCGCCGCCCCCGATCACCTCGCCGACGCCTATGGCATCGCCCGGCGCAACTACTACTACGCGCTGGCCGATGCCCGCCCGGCCAGCCGCAAATACGCCCGCCGCCGCGACGGCGGCAAGGGCGGCTGGATCCGCCGCGCCGAGGAATTCATCGCCCCGCGCTATCACCTCAGCGAGGCCGAGCACCGCGAGAGGACCGCGTCATGGGCCTGATCTCGCGCCTGATCGGCGGGCCTTCCGCCACCTCCGCCCTCGGCCAGGCCGCGACCGGGGTGGCCGAGGTCTTCGTGCCCAATGCCACCAAGGCGATGCAGGCGGCCCAGGAGGCCTACCTCGCCGCCCTCGGCGAACACGGGGCCGAGTTCCAGTTTGCCCGCGACGGCGCCTTCGACCGCTTCGTCAACGGGTTGAACCGACTGCCCCGGCCGCTTCTGGCGCTCGGAACACTCGGGCTCTTCGCCTATGCGATGGCCGATCCGGATGGCTTTTCGCGCCGGATGATCGGGCTCGACCTTGTGCCCGAACCGCTCTGGTGGCTCCTCGCCGCGGTCGTCGGTTTCTACTTCGGCGCGCGCGAGATGGCGAAGTCGCGCGGCGCGCGCATGGCCGCCGAGAGCGCGCGGCTACTGGCGCAGGCGTCCGGGGTGGCGGCGAACATCCGCAGCCTGGAGGCGCTGCGGCAGGCGCCGGAG
>PHEC01000026.1 GCA_002841115.1 Alphaproteobacteria bacterium HGW-Alphaproteobacteria-6
GGCCAGCCGCGCCTCGACCGGCACCGCGCCGCCGGCCGCCAGCGCCCGCGGCCAGCCGGCCAGAAAGATCAGCCCCGCCGCCGCCATCAGCATGGCCAGTGCCCGATCCTCGCGCGGCGGCCCCGCCAGGGCGCGACGAAGCCCCCGCCCGGGGTGGCGGTAGGCGGCCAGAACTGCGGCCGCCGCCGCCATCACGCCTCGCGCCGCGCCAGCCAGTCTTCCAGCCGTGCGACCACCTCGGCCGCCAGCGCCGCGTCCTCGATCTCGGCGATCGCGTCGGCGAGAAAGGACAGCACCAGAAGCGACACCGCCTGCGCCCGCGTCACCCCGCGCGAGCGCAGGTAGAAAAGCGCGGTCTCGTCGATCGCCCCGGTGGTCGAGCCATGGCTGCATTTCACGTCGTCGGCGTAGATCTCCAGTTCCGGCTTGGCCAGGAACTGGCTGTCCTCGTCCAGCAGCAGGGCCTGGCTGATCTGGTAGCCGTCGGTCTTCTGGGCGCCGGGGCGGACCAGGATCTTGCCCTGAAACACGCCCGTGGCACCGTTCTTCAGCACCTTCTTGAAGACCTGCCGGCTTTCGCAGCCGACCGCGCCATGGCTGACAAAGACGGTATCGTCATGCACGAACCGCCCGTCCGCCCCGTCGCCCAGCGTCGCCCCGGCGACATGGGCCACGGCATGATCGCCGGCGATGTCGATCACCGCCTCGTTGCGGGTGAAGGCGCCGTTCATCGACAGGGTGAAGGATTTCAGCCTCGCCGCCGCGCCAAGCCGGGCAAAGAGATGACTGATCACCCGCCGGCCATGGGCGCGGCCCTGCGGCCGGATGTGGTGCAGCCGCGCGCCCTCGCCCAGATCGACCTCCATCACCAGGTTGGCCCGCGCCGCCGCGGTGCCAGTCTCGATCAGCGTCATCTCGGCGCCCGGTTCCAGCCGGATGCAGTGGTGCAGCATCGCCTCGGAGCCCGGGTCGGACTGACGGTAGCTGATATGGAGCGGACGCGGCGCCACCCCGCTGACCCGGATCAGCAGGCCGTCGGCCGCGCGCGCGGTGTTGAGCGCGGCGAAGGGCCGCGCCACCGGGCTTTGGCCGGCCGCCTCGAGCACGCCGTAAAGCCCGCGCGCCCAGTGGATATCGGCCGCACCGGCCTCGGCCAGCCGGGCGATCTCGACCCCAGCGAGGGCCGGATCATCCGAGGCCGCGGCATCGAAGACGCCATCGACGAAGACCAGCCGCAGCTTGTCGAAGCCCTCGAAGATCGGCCGGTCGACCCGCAGCGGCGCCGAGGCGGCCGGCTCGGGCGTCAGCAGCGGCGCGGGATCGGTGAAGCGCCAGTATTCGTCGCGCCGCCCCGGCAGGCCCGCCACGCGCAGCCGCGCCTCGGCCTCGGCCCGCGCGGCCGCGGTGAACCCGGCCTTCGGCGCCGGCCAGGCGGCCAACGCCGCCTCGGCCGCCGCCGGCCCGGCGAGCGCTCGGCCTGCCGCCGCCTGCCCTTCGCGCGCCATCAGGCCACCTCCGCCAGGATATCCGTATAGCCGTTCTTCTCGACCTCGAGCGCCAGCTCCGGCCCGCCGGTCTTCACGATCCGCCCGTCGGCCATGATATGGACGACATCGGGGCGGATATGATCCAGAAGCCGCTGGTAATGGGTGATCACCAGAAAGCCGCGGCCGGCATCGCGAAGCGCGTTCACCCCGTCGGCGACCAGCCGCATCGCATCGACATCGAGGCCCGAATCGGTCTCGTCGAGGATGCACATCGACGGCTCCAGCACCGCCATCTGCAGGATCTCGTTGCGCTTCTTCTCGCCGCCGGAAAAGCCGACATTGACCGGGCGCTTCAGCATCTCGGCGTCGATCTTCAGCGCGCGCGCCTTGTCGCGCACCAGTTTCAGGAAATCGCCGGCGCCGACCTCGGCCTGCCCCCGCGCCTTCCTTTGCGCATTCAGCGCGGTGCGCAGGAAGGTCATGTTGCCGACACCGGGAATTTCGACCGGATACTGGAACGCCAGGAACAGCCCGGCCGCGGCGCGCTCCTCGGGTTCCATCGCCAGCAGGTCGGCACCGTCCAGCGTCGCGGAGCCCTCCGTCACCTGATAGCCGTCGCGCCCGGCCAGCACATAGGACAGCGTCGACTTGCCCGAACCGTTCGGCCCCATGATCGCATGGACGGCACCGGCCGCCACCTCAAGGTCGAGCCCCTTCAGGATCACCTTGTCCTCTTCCGCAAGCTTGACCTGCAGGTCCTTGATCTTCAGCATGTTTTCCTCTTTCAAACGACAGCGGCGGCCAGCGGGCGCAAGGCCCGGGCCGCGGGGGTATCAGACAGATCGGATGGGCCCTGGCCGGGCCGGGACGGGTGGCGCCGGCCGGCCGGTGTCAGCCGGCGGTGGTCAGGCGATACTCGGCGCCGCGGGCCGAGATCTCGGCGGCATATTCCGGCGAGAACATCTGCGACCAAAGCTCCGGCGCATTGGCCGCCACCGCGACCTCGCCATAATGCATGACGACGACGCCGACCAGCAGCGCCTGAAGCCGCACCCGCGTCGCCAGATGGAAGATCACCACCATCATCGCCGCCAGAACCAGCGCGAACAGGATCATGCCGCGCGCACCAAGATCGTAGAAGGCCGGCGGCAGCCCCTCGATCCGCGACATCTGGAAATAGGCCAGACGGCCGAGAAGCATCGCGGTCATGCCGGCGAGAAAGGCGATCAGCACCATGAAGCGATCGACCCGCGAGCGCTTCGGCCGCTTGGCCTTGTCGCCATAGCGTTTCTCGTAGCGCTTCTGCGTGCCGTAGCCGACCACGTCGGCATGTTCGTACTGCTGACCGGAATTGATCCGCTTCAACCGTTCCGCAAAGGCCGCTTTCTGCTCCGCCATCTGTGCCATGTCGCGCCCCCTGCGCGTCTTGTCTACGGGCGCAACCTGCAGGGGATTCGGGGCGGAATTCGGGCGGCAAAAGCGGGAAATTCATGGCCGGCGCGCCCGCCCCGCCACCTTGTTGCCGCAGTTGCGCGTCCGGCGACCGGCGGGGGGGGCGAGCCGAAGGGAAAAGCGCAAGCCTGATCACCCGACGCTTCCTTCGAGGCTGATCGCCACCAGGCTCTGCGCCTCCATGGCAAACTCCATCGGCAGCGCCTGAAGGACCTCGCGGCAAAAGCCGTTGACCACCAGCGCCACCGCCGCCTCCTCGCCGATGCCGCGCGAGCGGCAGTAGAAAAGCTGATCGTCATCGACCTTCGAGGTGGTCGCCTCGTGCTCGACCCGGGACGAATTGTTCCGGACCTCGATATAGGGCACCGTATGGGCGCCGCAGTTCTCGCCGATCAGCAGGCTGTCGCATTGGGTATAGTTGCGCGCGTTCTGCGCCTTGGGGTGCATCGACACCAGACCGCGATAGGTGTTCTGCGCGCGTCCGGCAGAAATCCCTTTCGATACAATGCGTGAGCGGGTGTTCTTGCCAAGATGGATCATCTTGGTGCCGGTATCGGCCTGCTGGCGGTTGTTGGCGATGGCGATCGAATAGAACTCGCCCTGGCTGGCCTCGCCGCGCAGGATGCAGGAGGGGTATTTCCAGGTGATGGCGCTGCCGGTCTCGACCTGCGTCCACATCACCTTGGCGCGCGCCTCGCGGCAATCGGCGCGCTTGGTGACGAAGTTGTAGATGCCGCCGCGGCCTTCCTCGTCGCCGGGATACCAGTTCTGCACGGTCGAGTATTTCACCTCGGCGTCTTCAAGAATGACGATCTCGACCACCGCCGCGTGAAGCTGTGCGACATCGCGCTTGGGCGCGGTGCAGCCTTCGAGATAGCTGACATAGCTGCCCTTGTCGGCGATGATCAGCGTGCGCTCGAACTGGCCGGTGTTCTCGGCATTGATGCGGAAATAGGTCGACAACTCCATCGGGCAGCGGGTGTTCGGCGGGATATAGACGAAGGAACCGTCGGAAAAGACCGCCGAGTTGAGCGTCGCGAAGAAGTTGTCGGACTGCGGCACGACGCTGCCCAGATATTTCCGCACCAGGTCGGGATGCTCGCGGATCGCCTCGGAGATCGAGCAGAAGATGACGCCGGCCTTGGCCAGTTCCGCCTTGAAGGTGGTGCCGAGGCTGACGCTGTCGAAGACCGCATCCACCGCCACCCGCCGGCCTTCGGCCGGGGCCTCTTCGGCGCCCTCGACGCCGGCGAGAATCATCTGTTCCTTCAACGGGATGCCGAGCTTTTCGTAAGTCGCCAGCAGCTTCGGATCGACCTCGTCCAGCGATTTCGGCTTGACCGCCATGCTCTTGGGCTTGGCGTAGTAGTATTGCGCCTGATAATCGATCTTCGGGTAGTTCAGCATCGCCCAGCGCGGCTCGTCCATCTCGCGCCAGCGGGCGAAGGCGGCGAGACGCCAGTCGGTCATCCATGCCGGCTCGCCGTTCTTTTCCGAGATCAGCCGGACGATATCCTCGTTGACGCCCATCGGCGCGTAGTCGGTCTCGATATCGGTGTTCCAGCCGTATTTGTAGGCGCCGATGCCCTGCACGGTCTCGACCGTCTCGCGGTCGACCCCGTCGCGGACCTCGATCGTCTCCTGATCGCTACCGACGGTCATCTTCGCTTCCTTTTCCATATCTTCTGCGCTTTTCTTCATGCTGCCCGCTGGCGGTGCCGGGCCTCGGCCGCAAGCCAGCACTCGGCAAGGCGCATCACCTCGTCCTCGCGGCTTTGCGGCCCCAGTGATATCCGCAGCGCCGATGCCGCCGCCAGATCGTCATGGCCCATCGCCGTCAGCACCCGGCTGCTGCGGACCTTGCCCGACGAACAGGCAGAACCCGCCGAGACCGCGAAACCGGCCAGGTCCATCTGCATCACCTGGGTCTCGCCCTTCCAGCCCGGCGTGATGACGCAGGTGGTGTTGGGCAGGCGCGGGCCGCCCTGCCCGACGATCAGGCTGCCCGGCGCCCCGGCGGCGATCCGCGCCTCGAGCCGGTCGCGCAACGCCTGCACCCGGTCCCAGGCGCCCTCGGCCAGATCGCGCATCGCCGCCGCCGCCGCGGCGCCGAAACCGGCGATGCCGGCGACATTCTCGGTGCCCGACCGGCGGCCGAGTTCCTGGCCACCGCCCGGCCGCAGCGAACCGATCTCAAGCCCCTCGCGGACGATCAGCGCGCCGACACCTTTCGGCCCGCCCAGCTTGTGCGCCGACAGGATCGCCAGATCCGCCCCCGACCAGCCGAAGGCAAAGGGCACACGCCCGATGGCCTGCGCCACGTCGAGCAGCAGCCAGTCGGCGAAGTGCGCGCCATCAGCATGGCCCGCGGCCTGCCTCGCCGGCGGTTCGGTGATCACCCCGGTCTCGCCGTTCGCCAGGCCCATGGCCAGGGTGTGGCCGCTGCCGGCGGTGCCATCCATCCGCCAATGCGCGACCAGGCAGTCATGCGCGGTCGGATCGACATGGACATTGTGGCCCTCGGGCAGGCCGGCAAGCACCCCGGCCGCCTCGGTCGCGCCCGAGGTGAAGACCACCTCGGCGGGACGGCAGCCGACCGCCGCCGCGACCTTTTCGCGCGCCGCCTCGACCAGCATCCGGGCCGCGCGGCCCTCGGCATGGACGCTCGACGGGTTGCCCGTGACGTCCAGCGCCGCGATCATCGCCGCGCGCGCCTCGGGGCGCAGCGGCGCCGAGGCGTTCCAGTCGAGATAGGCCCGCGCGCTCATTCGTCGACCACCTGCAGAAGCGCCGGCACCGCCGGGCAGGGTTTCAGCGCATTGGCGATCACGTCCGACAGCCGGGTCTGGTGCAGGTAGACATAGACCTGCGCCGACAGCCCCTCCCACAGCCGGTTGGTCAGCGATTGCGCCCGGCTGCCCGACACCGCGCCCGAAGCCGCGGCCCCGGTGTGCAAGGCACTCACCGTCTCGTCCACCGCTTCCAGCACCTCGCTGATGCGGATCATCTCGGGGCTGCGCGCCAGCCGATAGCCGCCACCCGGTCCGCGCACCGAGTCGACCAGCCCCGCCCGCCGCAGCCGGACGAAGAGCTGTTCGAGATAGGGCAGCGATATGTCCTGGCGGCGCGCGATCGCGGCCAGCGAGGTCAGCTGGTCGTCGCCCGCCGTCGCCAGATCGGCAAGCGCCACCATCGCATAGCGTCCCTTGGTCGACAGTTTCATCGGCGAAATCCCGCAAATTCATTGACGTCGGGCCTTCGGCTGCTTAACTCCATCGCAGCCGAGAACCCGGCACTGGCCGGTGTTTAGAAACGTTCTAGGGTGCCTGAGCGAAATAGTCAAGTTTGGCATTGCCGGAATGACGCTCCGCCCCCCCGAAAAGAGAGAAGACAGGCCGACGATGCCCGAAGTCATTTTCCCCGGCCCCGAGGGCCGTCTGGAAGGCCGCTATCATCCGCAAAAAGCCCTCGACGCGCCGATCGCGATCATCCTGCATCCGCATCCGCAGTTCGGCGGCACCATGAACAACCGCGTCGTGCACAAGCTGCATTATGCGTTTCGCGAACTGGGCTTCACCGTGCTGCGCTTCAACTTCCGCGGCGTCGGGCGCAGCCAGGGCGAATATGACCAGGGCATCGGCGAATTGTCCGATGCCGCCTCGGCGCTCGACTACCTGCAGGCGATGAACCCCAATTCCAAGCATTGCTGGGTCGCGGGCTTTTCCTTCGGCGCCTGGATCGGCATGCAACTTCTGATGCGCCGGCCCGAGATCACCGGCTTCATCAGCGTGTCGCCGCCGGCCAACATGTATGACTTCTCGTTCCTCGCCCCCTGCCCCTCCTCGGGGCTGATCATCAACGGCACGGCCGACCGGGTGGCGCCGCCCAAGGACACCGCCCAGCTGGTCGGCAAGCTGCGCGAGCAGAAGGGCATCACCATCAGTCACGAGCTGATCGAGGGCGCCGGCCACTTCTTCGAGAAGGAGGAAGAGCAGATGGTGCCGATGATCGCGACCGTGCAGGCCTATGTCCGCCGCCGGCTTGGCGAGCAGACGCGGTAAGCCATGCGCACCACCGAGGAACTGGGCATCACCCTTGCCGAAGACGTGCTGAAGGCGATCGCCGAGACCGGCGACGAGGCGCTGGTGGTCGAGATCAACAAGATCATCGAGGCCTCGTCCTCGGCGCTGCAAGAGGCGTTCATGGCCGCGGTGCGCGCCCAGCGCGCCGAGGCCAAGGCGCGGGTCTTCCTTGAAGCGCGGCTGAAGGCGGCGCGCGACAAGGCTGCCGCCGGATAGCCCTGCCCTTTCCGGCCTGCCCTTTCCGGCCTGCCCTTTCCGACCGCCGGCCAGCCGCGCCCCGCATCGCTGCGGCGGATTACGGTATACATTCGCATACCGCACTTCCCAAGGCGGCGCTTTTGCGCTATGCCGCCGGCAGTCCGAATCCCCCAACCCCAGCGAGGGCCGCATGTCGAAGATCAAAGTCGCCAACCCCGTCGTCGAACTTGACGGCGACGAGATGACCCGGATCATCTGGGACTTCATCAAGCAGAAGCTGATCCTGCCCTATCTCGACATCGACCTGAAATATTATGACCTCGGCATCGAGGAACGCGACCGCACCTCCGACCAGATCACCATCGATGCCGCCGAGGCGATCAGGACATATGGCGTGGGCGTCAAATGCGCGACGATCACCCCGGACGAGGCGCGGGTCGAGGAATTCGGCCTGAAGCAGATGTGGAAATCGCCGAACGGCACGATCCGCAACATCCTCGGCGGGGTAATCTTTCGCCAGCCGATCATCTGCCGGAACGTGCCGCGCCTCGTGCCGGGCTGGACCCGGCCGATCGTGGTCGGCCGCCATGCCTTCGGCGATCAGTACCGCGCCACCGACTTCCGCTTTCCCGGCAAGGGCAGCCTGTCGATGAAATTCGTCGGCGAGGACGGCACGGTGATCGAGCGTGATGTCTATTCCGCCCCCTCGGCCGGGGTCTTCATGGGCATGTACAACCTCGATGACAGCATCATCGACTTCGCCCGCGCCTCGCTCAACTACGGGCTCAACCTCGGCTGGCCGGTCTATCTGTCGACCAAGAACACCATCCTCAAGGCCTATGACGGCCGCTTCAAGGATCTCTTCCAGCAGATCTACGAGGCGGAATTCGAGGAGAAGTTCAAGAAGGCCGGCATCACCTACGAGCACCGCCTGATCGACGACATGGTGGCATCGGCGATGAAATGGTCGGGCGGCTATGTCTGGGCCTGCAAGAACTACGACGGCGACGTGCAGTCCGATACCGTGGCGCAGGGCTTCGGCTCGCTCGGGCTGATGACATCCGTGCTGATGACCCCCGACGGCAAGACCGTCGAGGCCGAGGCGGCGCATGGCACCGTCACCCGCCACTACCGCCAGCATCAGGCCGGCAAGGAGACCTCGACCAATTCGATCGCCTCGATCTATGCCTGGACCGGGGGGCTGAAGCACCGCGCCAAGCTTGATGGCAACGCAGCCCTGGCCACCTTCGCCGAGACGCTGGAGCGGGTCACCGTGCAGGCGGTCGAGGACGGCTTCATGACCAAGGATCTGGCACTTCTGGTCGGGCCGGACCAGAAGTGGCTGACCACGATGGGCTATCTCGAGAAGGTCGACGAATACCTGAACAAGGCGCTGACCTGAACCGCGGCGGGGCAAGGCAGGCCGCTGAAAAAGTCACGCATCCGGCCGTATTCAACCACCAAATCGGAAAGCCGTCCCTCGCCACGCTTTCCAAAAGCTCCGGCCCGGGCGACCAGCCCGGGCCGCGCCCGACCCTCCCCCCGGGAGGGCGCATGGCAACCATGCTAATTGCTCGACGGCTGGAATGACTTGGCCGCCATAAAGCGCCGCAGCCCCAACGAGGCAAAGCGCCCACCCCAGGGTCGGGCGCGTCCCTCGGTGCCGGGATCGGATGGCGGGACAGGAAAGGTTTCCTCGCCAGACACTGGCCGAGTTTCCTTTTCAGCAGCCTGTCAGGGCAAGGCGCGGACCGGCAGCGCCCGCGCGCTCAGCCCAGCCCTTGGTAAAGCGCGAAATCGGCGGCGCAATCGGCGCGCAGCCGCGCCTCGGTCGCCGGCGACAGCACCGTGCTGCCGGCCGGCGAGACGTTCAGCCGCGGCAGGTTGATCTCGCAGTCCAGACGGTCCTCGAGGAAACGGACGAAGTCGCCGATCGCCTCGTAGCGGAAGATCCGGTCGACCCCCGGCCCCTCGCCGCCGTCGAGAAACCGGCTCTGGTTGCCGATGTCGGCATAATCGGGCTGCGGCCGCTGCAGGTAGCCCTGCACGAAGTCATCGAAACTCATCGCCGCGGTCGAGCGCGCGGTCTCGGCGATCGCCTCGCGCGTGCGGTAGCGATACCAGCTGCCAAGCCAGTCGATCGGCTCGCGCATCATCGCGACCACGGTGAAGTCTTCCGCGGCGGCACTTTGCAGATAGGGTGCCAGAAAGCGCCGGTAGCGCCGGACCGGCGTGTGCTTCAGCGCCGGCGGCCGCTGGATCACCACGCTGGCCAGCGATTCGAGCGCGGATTCGACGGCGGTGGTGCCAGTCTTGGGGGTGGCCAGAAAGACCAGCCGTTGCTTCCAGAATACCAGCATCAGAACCCTTTTTTCATTGCCGCCACCGCGCCCCGGACAGCATTAACCCAAACTTAACCGAAAGGGCAAATTGTCGGGATCAGGAAAATTCGATTGAAATGTTCTCTTTTTGATCTCATAAGGTCGGGAACAAGAGGCGAACAACAGGCAGCATTGCTGCGCCCGGACGGGTGTGAAATAAGGATGCGACCCATGGCAGTAACGAACCTTCTCGAGATGAACGACAAACGCGGCGCGGACAAGCAAAAGGCGCTCGACAGTGCGCTGGCCCAGATCGAACGGCAGTTCGGCAAGGGCTCGATCATGCGGCTCGGCGCCGACAATCCGGTGATGGAGATCGAGGCGGTCTCGACCGGATCGCTCGGCCTCGACATCGCACTTGGCATCGGCGGCTTGCCGAAGGGCCGGGTGATCGAGATCTACGGGCCGGAAAGCTCGGGCAAGACCACGCTGACGCTGCATGTCGTGGCCGAGACCCAGAAAAAGGGCGGGGTCTGCGCCTTTGTCGATGCCGAACACGCGCTTGACCCGCAATATGCCCGCAAGCTCGGCGTCAATCTCGACGAATTGCTGATCAGCCAGCCCGATACCGGCGAGCAGGCGCTGGAGATCGTCGACACCCTGGTGCGCTCGGGCGCGGTCAGCCTGGTGGTGATCGACTCGGTCGCCGCCCTGACCCCCAAGGCCGAGCTTGAGGGCGACATGGGCGATGCCACCGTCGGCGCCCAGGCGCGGCTGATGAGCCAGGCGATGCGCAAGCTGACCGCCTCGATCTCGCGCTCGAACTGCATGGTGATCTTCATCAACCAGATCCGCATGAAGATCGGCGTGATGTTCGGCTCGCCCGAGACGACGACGGGCGGCAATGCGCTGAAGTTCTATGCCAGCGTTCGGCTGGACATCCGCCGGATCGGCGCGATCAAGGACCGCGAGGAAGTGGTCGGCAACGCCACCCGCGTCAAGGTGGTCAAGAACAAGGTCGCGCCGCCCTTCAAGCAGGTCGAGTTCGACATCATGTATGGCGAAGGCATCTCGAAGACCGGCGAGATCATCGACCTCGGCGTCAAGGCCGGCGTGGTCGAGAAGTCCGGCGCCTGGTATTCCTATGGCGACGAGCGCATCGGCCAGGGCCGCGAGAACGCCAAGCAGTTCCTCAAGGCCAACCCCGCCATCGCCGCCGATATCGAGACGAAGATCCGCACCGGCAGCGGGCTTGACCTGACCGCCAGCCCCGAAGAGGCCGGCGAGGATGTCATGGAACCCTGATCGCACCGCGACAGGATCACCGACAGGATCGGGCCGCGGCCGTCACCGGCTGCGGCCCTTTTGCGTCCGGCACCGATACCCCGCGGGTCGGGGTCGGCCCGCCGGCCTCAGACCGCGCGCAGCAGGGGCAGCATCAGCGCGAAAAGCTCGGCCTGCGACGAGATCGCGCAGCGCGCGTAAAGCTGTCGGCGAAAGACCTTGACCGTCTGCGCCGACAACCCGAGGCGCAGGCCGATCGACACCGTCGAATGGCCGCGCAGGATCATCAGCGCCACCTCGGCCTGGCGCGGTGACAGCCGGATGCCATGCGCCCGGGCGGCGGCGCCGATCAGATGCCCGGTCACGTCATCGGCCGCACCGGTCTCGGCCGCCAGCCCCGACCAATGCGCCTCGGCCAGGGCGATGACGATGGGTGCCAGACGCTGGCAGATCTCGACCTCGCGCGCGGTGAAGGG
Source organism: Alphaproteobacteria bacterium HGW-Alphaproteobacteria-6 (assembly GCA_002841115.1). Classification (GTDB taxonomy): domain Bacteria; phylum Pseudomonadota; class Alphaproteobacteria; order Rhodobacterales; family Rhodobacteraceae; genus Albidovulum. The sequence continues at coordinate 11,301 of PHEC01000026.1, forward strand.
CTGGCCCGAACTCTCGTCGCGGCCGAGGCAGATGTTCAGCGACACCGCCGCCGCCGGCCAGGCGATGAAGGTCACCTCGTCCAGCAGCGTGGTCTGGCGGTAATAGTCCGAGAAATAGCGGCTGCGGTGAAAGGCGTCGGGGGCGATATCGCGCAGCCGGTAGGCCCCGGCCGGCACCCGCATGACATGAAGATCGTGATAGGGATCAAGCAGATAGGCGCCGGCAAGATAGGTGTCGTCGAGGGCGGCAAAGACCATCGGCTGCGCGCTCTGGCGAAAGAAGACCTGCGGCGGCCCGGCATCGCGGTAGGCCAGAACGATCAGGTTGTCGGGCGCCACGCAGCGGTGCAGCCAGCGTTGCAGGGCGGCCTCGAATCCGGCCGCGCCGATCAGCCGGATGGCGCGGGCAAGGTCGGCCTCGGCGGCATTCGGCAGCGGCTGCATCATACCTCTCTGGGGGTATATACCCCCCGTCCGAACCGGCACTAGCATGTTACCACGAATCCGGGGGTATCAGCCAGCATGACAGACGCGATCGACATCCGCGGCGTGGTCAAGCGTTACGGTTCGGTGACGGCGCTGCACGGGGTGTCCCTGACCATCGCCGACAACGAATTCTTCACCCTTCTCGGCCCCTCTGGTTGCGGCAAGACCACGCTTCTGCGCTGCATCGCCGGGTTCGAGGATGTCTCGGCCGGCGAGATCCGGCTCTTTGGCCAGGACATCGCCGCGCAGGACCCCAACCACCGCCCGGTCAACACCGTCTTTCAGCAATACGCGCTTTTTCCGCACATGTCGGTGATCGACAATGTCGGCTTCGGGCTGAAGATGAAGGGCATGGCCAGCGCTGAGCGGCGGGCACGGGCCGGGCGGATGCTCGAGATGGTGCATCTGTCGGATTTCGCCGACCGGCTGCCGGCGCAATTGTCGGGCGGCCAGCAGCAGCGCGTGGCGCTGGCCCGCGCGCTGGCGCCCGAACCGCGGGTGCTGCTTCTGGACGAGCCCTTGTCGGCGCTTGACCTCAAGCTGCGCCAGGCGATGCGGGTCGAATTGAAGTCCTTGCAGGAACAGACCGGCATCACCTTCATCTTCGTCACCCATGACCAGGAAGAGGCGCTGACCATGTCCGACCGGATCGCGGTGATGAGCCAGGGCCGGGTCCAGCAGATCGGCACCGCGCGCGAGATCTACGAAACCCCGGTCAACCGCTTCGTCGCCGATTTCATCGGCGAGACCAACCTGGTCGCGGCGCGGATCGATAGCATCATCGATGGCCGGGCCGAGGTCACCCTGCCCGGCGGCCAGCGGCTGTCCTGCGCGGCCGGCGCGGCAACCTCCGGCGCCGGCGCGCATCACCTGTCGATCCGCCCCGAGCGGCTGAACCTGGTCGCGGCGGGGGCCGCGGGCAGCGATCTTGACGCGGTGGTCGAGCGGGTCGTCTATCTTGGCACCGACCTGCACCTGATGGCGCGGCTTGACGACGGCACCCCGTTCAATGTGCGGCTGCAGAACTCGGCCGGCACCACCATTCCCGCCGCCGGCGCCCGCGTCGGCCTGGCGTTTGAACCGGGCGCCGCGCGCCTTCTGGCCGACTGATGGCCGGGATCGCCCCTGACGGCCCCACCCCGGACCGCTCCGCGAAGGGCGGCGCCCGGTCGGTCGGGATGCGGGGCCTGACGCTGCCGCTTCTGCTGCCGGCCTGGGCGGTGATCGGCATCTTCATGGTGCTGCCGGTCGCGCTGATGGCGATCTATTCGGTCCTGACAAAGGAGTTCCGCGGCGGCGTGATCTGGGATTTCACCCTGGCCGCCTATGACCAGTTCTTCATCGACCGCGGCCTTTTCGGCGACGAGCCGGCGCGGATCGAGTGGACCTATGTCGCGATCTTCTGGCGCTCGCTCTGGCAGGCCGGGGTGGCGACGCTGATCTGCCTGATCGTCGGCTTTCCGACCGCCTGGTTCATCGCCACGCGGCCGGCCGGGTCGCGCCCGGTCTGGCTGTTCGCGATCACCATCCCCTACTGGGTCAACCTCCTGATCCGCACCGTCAGCCTGAAGTTCCTGATCCGCGACAACGGCCCCCTGAACAGCGCGCTGGTCGCGACCGGGCTGATCGATGGGCCACTGCCGCTGGTCAATACCGATCTGGCGGTGCAGCTGGGGCTTTTCTACAGCTACCTGCCCTTCATGGTGCTGCCGATCTATGCCGCGGTCGAGCGCTATGACTTCGCCCTGTCCGAGGCGGCGGCCGACCTTTACGCCAGCCGCTGGGTGACGCTGCGCGAGATCGTGCTGCCGGTGGTGCGCCCCGGCATCATCGCCGGCTGCATCCTGGTCTTCGTGCCCTCGCTCGGCGCCTTCCTCGCGCCTGACCTGCTCGGCGGGGCGCGCAACTTCATGATCGGCAGCCTGATCGACGAACAGTTCCGCGGCAGCCAGGGCAACTGGCCCTTCGGCGCGGCGGCCTCGATGATCCTGATGTCGATGGTGCTGATCGTGCTTGTCGCCTATGCCCGCAACCAGGGCCGCGCCGGCGCCGGCAGGGCGCGGCGATGAAGGGGGTGCGGCATTTTCCGGGCTTCGCGGCGATGGCGGTGGCCTGCCTCGTCATCCTGTATGCGCCCCTCGTCGTGGTGACGGTCTACAGCTTCAACGGCTCGACCTCGATCACCACCTGGGGCGGGTTTTCCTGGCGCTGGTACACGGATGTCTTCACCGGGCCGGAATCGGCGCGCTTCGCCGCCGCCGCCTGGAACTCGCTGTCGATCGCGGTCCTCGCGGCGACCGGCGCCACCGCCATCGCCACCGCGGCGGCGCTGGCCATGGTCCGCGGCGGCGCCTTTGCCGCCCGCCCGGCCACTTTCGCGCTGATCAACCTGCCGCTGATGGTGCCCGAGATCGTCACCGCCGTCGCCACGCTGATCTTCTTCTCGACGATCGGGCTGACCACCGGCTACCTGACCATCCTGATCGCCCATGTCACCTTCTGCATCCCCTTCGCCTATCTGCCGATCGCCGCCCGCCTTCAGGGCATCGACGACAGCTACGAAATGGCGGCGCGCGACCTCTACGCCAGCCGCGCCCAGGCGCTGCGGCTGATCCTCCTGCCCTTGATGATGCCCGGGGTGATCTCGGGCTATCTTCTGGCCTTCATCATCTCGCTCGACGATTTCATCATCACCAATTTCGTCAAGGGCGCCGGGATGGAGACCCTGCCCACCGCGATCTTCGGATCGGTCAAGCAGGGGATCAAGCCCAACATCATGGCGATCTCGTCGATGATGCTGGCGGTCTCGGTGCTTTTCGTCACCCTGTCCTACCTCGTCAACCGCATCGGGCAAAGGACCCGCCAACCCGACCCAGCAAGGAGAACGCCATGAAGACCCTTCTGACCACCGCCGCCGCCTTCGCCTGCCTCGCCGCCACCGCCCGCGCCGAAGGCTCGCTTTCGGTCTATCACTGGTTCGAATACATCCCCCAGGAACTGGTCGACAAGTTCACCGCCGAGACCGGGATCGCCGTCACCATCGACACCTATGAAAGCAACGAATCGATGCTCGCCGCGCTCAAGGCCGGCAAGATCGGCCAGTATGACGTGGCGGTGCCCGGCGACTACATGGTGCAGATCATGGCCGGCGAGGGGCTGCTGGACAGCTTCATCCCGGCAGAACTGCCGAATTTCGCCAATATCGCCCCGCAATGGCTCGACGTGCCCTTCGATCCGGGCCGCCGGCACTCGATCCCCTATCAATGGGGCTCGACCGCCTTCTCGGTCAACCGCGACGTCTACCAGGGCGACATCGACACGCTGGCGATGATCTTCAGCCCGCCGGCCGAGCTTTCCGGCAAGATCAACGTGCTCGACAGCCAGGGCGAGGTCCTCGCCCTCGGCTCGATCTATCTCGGCATCCCGCAATGCAGCCAGGACCGGACCCAGCTCAGGGCGCTCAGCGACATGCTGGTCGCGGCCAAGGCGCATTGGGCCTCCTTCGGCTCGGACAGCGCCAAGGACGTGCTGGTCTCGGGCGATGCCGCGGCCGGGATGATCTACAACGGCTTTTCCGCCAAGGCCCGGGCCGAGGGCGCCAATGTCGAATATGCCTACCCCAAGGAAGGCTTCGTCGTCTGGATGGACAACGTCGTCCTGCTGAAGGACGCGCCAAACCGCGACAACGCCTTGAAATTCATGAACTTCCTGCTCGAGCCCGAAAACGCCGCCGCGGTCACCAACTACGCCGCCTATACCTCTGGCGTGACCGGGGTGGCGCCGTTCCTCGACGAGGCGATCAAGAACAGCCCGGAAAACAACCCGCCCGCCGACGCGCCTTCCGGCAGCTTCATCGCGGTCTGCGACGAGCCGACGCAAAGGCTCTACGACGCGATCTGGACCAACCTGAAGAAATGACGCCCCCCGGGCCGGCCCCGCGCCGGCCCCCCAAGCCAGAGACCCCGATGCACCCCACCCAGGCCACCGCCTTCTTCTGTTCGAAAATACCTTCGGGGGTCCGGGGGCAGACAGCCCCCGGCGGCCAGCCATCCGGCCACCAGCCATGAGGCTCGCACTCTGGCAGACCGCCTCGCCGGCCGGCGACACCACGGCCGGCCTCGCCTCCCTCGCATCCGCCCTTCGCACCGCCGGCGCCGCCGGCGCCGCCACCCTGGTCACCCCCGAGGTCTTCCTGCCCGGCTACAACCACGCCCGGATCGCAGCGCTGGCCCAGAGGCGCGGCGGCGACTGGCACCGCGCCGCGGCCGGGCTTTGCCGCGAGGCCGGCTGCGGGCTGGTCCTCGGCTACGCCGAACGCGACGGGGCGGCGGTCTTCAACGCCGCCGCCGCTTTTGACGCGACCGGCGCCGAGATCGCGCATTACCGCAAGATCCAGCTCTACGGGCCGCGCGAAAAGGCGCTCTACGCGCCCGGCGAGGCCTATGCGACCTTTGATCTCGACGGCAGCCGCGCCGCGATCCTGATCTGCTACGACATCGAGTTCGCCCCCCATGTCGCCGCCCTCGCGGCACAGGGCGTGCGGCTGATCCTGGTGCCGACCGGCAACATGCTGCCCTTCACCCATGTCAGCACCGCCACCGTGCCGGCGATGGCGGCGAACCACGGCTGCGCAATCGCCTATGCCAACTGCTGCGGCAGCGAGGGTGACCTCACCTATGCCGGCGGCTCGGTCCTCGCCGGGCCGGACGGCGCGATCCTTGCCATTGCCGGCGGCGCGCCGGCGCTGATCATCGCCGAGCTGCCCGCCACCACCGACCGCGCGCGCCTCTCGACCCAAGCCGCCGACTTCCGCCCCGTCACAGCACAAGGCGCTTCGAGATGAGCCCCGATCCGAAGGCCCGCGACCCGCGCTTCGACATCCTCTTTCAGCCGGTGCAGATCGGCCCCAAGACCGCGCCCAACCGCTTCTTCCAGGTGCCCCATTGCAACGGCGGCGGCTACCGCGACCCTTCGGCGGTGATCGAGATGCGCCGCACCAAGGCCGAGGGCGGCTGGGGGGTGATCTTCACCGAACAGGTCGAGATCCACCCCAGCTCGGAAATCTCGCCCTTCATCGAGCTGCGCCTGTGGGAGGACCGCGACCTGCCGGCGCTGACCCGGATGGCCGAGGCGATGAAAAGCCATGGCGCGCTGGCCGGGATCGAACTGGCCTATTCCGGCATCAACGGGCCCAACCTTTATTCGCGCGAGGTGCCGCGCGCGGTCTCGGGCGGGCCGATCCTGACCTTCACCGCCGATCCGGTGCAGGCGCGCAGCCTTGATCGTGAAGACATCCGCGACCTGCGCCGCTGGTTCCGCACCGCCTTTTTGCGCAGCCAGCGCGCCGGCTATGACATCGTCTGCCTTTATGGTGCCCATGGCTTCGGCATCTTCCAGCATTTCCTGTCGCGCGCCACCAACCGGCGCAGCGACGAATACGGCGGCAGCCTGGAAAACCGCGCGCGCTTCCTCGCCGAGGTGATCGAGGAGGGGCGCGAGGCGACCAGGGGCGAGGTCGCGATCAGCCTGCGCCTGTCGCTGGATGAGCCCGGCCCGTCGGGCTTTTCCAACACCGAATTGCGCGACCTGATCGCGATGCACGCCACCCTGCCCGACCTCTGGGATCTGGCCCATGGCACCTGGGCGGATTGCTCGGCGACCTCGCGTTTCGCCGACGAGGGCGCGCAGGAGGATCTGGTGCGCGGCATCCGCGCGCTGACCCCGCGCCCGGTGGTCGGCGTCGGCCGCTTCACCAGTGCCGATGCGATGGTGCGCCAGGTCCGCGAGGGCATCCTCGACTTCATCGGCGCCGCCCGGCCCTCGATCGCCGACCCGTTCCTGCCCAAGAAGATCGCCGAGGGCCGCTTCGACGACATCCGCGAATGCATCGGCTGCAACATCTGCGTCTCGGGCGACATGACGCAGACGATCAGCCGCTGCACCCAGAACACCGCCTTCATGGAGGAATGGCGCAAGGGCTGGCACCCCGAGCGGGTGCGCGCCAAGGGGGCGTCATCCTCGGTGCTGATCGTCGGTGCCGGCCCGGCCGGGCTGGAAGCGGCGCGGGTGCTGGGCAAGCGCGGCTACGGCGTGACGCTGGCCGAGGCCGGCACCACGCTCGGCGGCCGGGTCACCGCCGAGCGCGCCCTGCCCGGCCTTGCCGCCTGGGGCCGGGTCGCCGATTACCGGATCGGTCAGATCGCACCCCTGGCCAATGTCGCGGTCTACCGTGAAAGCCGGCTCGGGCTGGCCGATATCCTCGAGATCGGCGCCGATCAGGTCTGCATCGCCACCGGCGCGGACTGGCGCCGCGACGTGGTGGCGCGCCATCACCTGGCGCCGATCCCGCTTGATCCGGCGATGCCGCTCTTCACCCCCGACGATCTGATGGCCGGACGGCTGCCCGAGGGCGGCCATGTGGTGATCTATGATGACGATCACTATTACATGGGCTCGGTCCTGGCCGAACTGCTGCTGGCCAAGGGCTGCCGGGTCACCATCCTGACCCCGGCGGTGCGGGTCGCGGAATGGACGATCAACACCCTCGAGCAGGGCCGCATCCAGCGCCGGCTGATGGAGCGTGGCGCGGTGCTGGCGCTGTCGGCCGCACCCGAGGCGATCGGCCCGGACAGGGTGCGGACCCGCTGCATCTGGACCGGCGAAGGGCGCGAGATCGCCTGTGACGCGGTCGTGCTGGTCACCTCGCGCAGCCCGCGCGACGGGCTCTGGCACGATCTTGCCGCCACCGACTGGCGCGGCGCCGGGATCAGGGGGATCCGGCTGATCGGCGATGCCGCCGCCCCCGCGCCGATCGCCTGGGCGACCTATGCCGGGCGCCGCTACGCCGAGGAGATGGATGCGCCCGACCCCGGCCCCGACCGCGGTGACGCCCTGCCCTTCCGCCGCGAGATCGCCGATCTGGCGCCGCCGGGCTGAGGCCGGCGCGGGGAGCCGCCTGGCCTTGCGGCGCGGATCGCGCCGGATAGAATGGCGCGGTCGTTGCGAGGGAGAGGCCGATGCTGCGCGTTCTGGCGAACCGGACCTACCGCCACCTTTTCGCCGCCCAGATCATCGCCCTTCTCGGCACCGGGCTGGCGACGGTGGCGCTTGGCCTTCTGGCCTGGGATCTGGCCGGCGCCGATGCCGGCCGGGTCCTTGGCACCGCGCTGGCGATCAAGATGATCGCCTATGTCGTGCTCTCTCCGGTCGCGGCGGCGCTGGCCGAGCACCTGCCGCGCCGCGCACTGCTGGTCGGCCTCGATCTCATCCGCGCGGTGGTGGCGCTGGCGCTGCCCTTCGTGACCGAGATCTGGCAGATCTACGGGCTGATCTTTCTCTTGCAGGCGGCCTCGGCCGGCTTCACCCCGGCCTTTCAGGCAACCATCCCCGATGTCCTGCCCGAAGAGCGCGACTACACAAGCGCGCTGTCGCTGTCGCGGCTGGCCTATGATCTCGAAACCCTGATCAGCCCGATGCTGGCGGCCGCCCTGCTCAGCCTCGTCAGTTTCCCGATGCTATTTGGCGGCACGGTGGTCGGCTTTGTCGCCTCGGCGCTGCTGATCGTGACGGTGCGCCTGCCGGCCCGGGCGGCGGTGCGGCAGGCCGGCTTTACCGACCGGCTGACCCGCGGCATGCGGATCTACCTCGCGACACCGCGATTGCGCGGGGTGCTGGCGCTCAATCTCGCGGTGGCGGCGGCCGGGGCGATGGTGATCGTCAATACCGTGGTCCTGGTGCAGGCGCGCCTCGGGCTTGGCGCGCCCGAGGTGGCGCTGGCGCTGGCGGCCTTCGGAGCGGGATCGATGGCGGCGGCGCTGGCGCTGCCGCACCTCTTGGAGCGGATCGCCGACCGGCCGGCGATGCTGGGCGGGGTGGCTATTCTGGTCGCCGGGATGGCGCTCGGTCCCTTTGCCGGATCGCTTGAAGCGCTCTTGCTGCTCTGGGCGCTGATCGGGCTGGGCTACAGCCTGGTGCAGACCCCGGTCGGGCGGCTCCTGCGGCGCTCGGCCCGGCCGGCCGAGCGGCCGGCGCTGTTCGCCGCGCAGTTTGCCCTCAGCCACGCCGCCTGGCTGGTGACCTATCCGCTGGCCGGCTGGGTCGGCGCCGGCGCCGGGCTGGACGCGGCCTTTGCGGTGATGGCGCTGATCGGAGCGGCAGGCGGGCTGGCGGCGCTGAACCTCTGGCCGGCGGCCGGCGCCGGCGCGGCACTGCACGACCCCCCCGACCTGCCCGCCGATCATCCGCACCTGCGCGACGCGGGGCCGGCGCCGCACCGCCACGCGCCCCTGGGCGACGCGCTGCACCGGGCCTGACCGACGGCGACGTGCCGGCCCTCGACCGGCGCGGCGCGGGCGTCTATGCTCGCGCGGCAAGGTAGCGTGCGGGGGGCGGAAGGTCATGAAAACCTCGATCGCGACGGTATCGATCTCGGGTGATTTCCGCGACAAGCTGGCGGCGATCGCCGCCGCCGGCTTTGACGGCATCGAGATCTTCGAGCAGGATTTCATCGCCTTCGACGGCACCCCGCGCGAGGTTGGCGCGATGGTGCGCGACCACGGGCTGGCGATCACGCTTTTCCAGCCGTTCCGCGATTTCGAGGGCCTGCCCGAGCCGCATCGCGCGCGCGCCTTCGCCCGGGCCGGGCGCAAGTTCGACCTGATGGCCGAGCTTGGCACCGACCTGGTGCTGGTCTGTTCCTCGGTCCACCCCGCGGCGATGGGCGGCATCGACCGGGCGGCGGCGGATTTCCACGCGCTGGGCGAGATCGCCGCGGCGCGCGGGCTGCGGGTCGGGTTCGAGGCGCTGGCCTGGGGGCGCCACGTCTTCGATCACCGCGACGCCTGGGAGGTGGTGCGGCGCGCCGATCACCCCGCCGTCGGGCTGATCCTCGACAGTTTCCACACCCTGGCGCGCGGCATCGACCCCGAGACGATCCGGAGCATTCCCGCTGAGCGGATCTTTTTCGTCCAGCTTGCCGATGCGCCGGCGATCGCGATGGACCTGCTCTATCTGTCGCGCCATTTCCGCGCCATGCCGGGCGAGGGCGACCTGGATGTGACCGGCTTCATGCGGGCGGTGGCGGCGACCGGCTACGCCGGGCCGCTCAGCCTCGAGATATTCAACGACCAGTTTCGCGGCGGCCTGCCGCGGCTGGTCGCCGAGGACGGGCACCGCTCGCTGGTGGCGCTGATGGACCGGGTGCGCCGGGCCGAGCCGGCGCTGGCGGTCGATCTGGCGGATTTTCCGGCGCCGGCGCCGGTCGAGGCGGTCGAGTTCATCGAGTTTGCCACCAGCCGCGCCGATGCCGGCCCAATCGAGGCGCTGCTGTCGGCCTGCGGCTTTGCGCCGGCCGGGGCGCATCGGTCCAAGGCGGTGACGCGCTGGCGCCAGGGCGGGGTCAATGTGCTGGTCAACACAGAGGAGACCGGCTTTGCCCATTCCGCCTATGTCGCCCATGGCACCACGCTGAGCGAGATCGCGCTGAGGGTGCCGGATGCCGGGGCGGCACATGCCCGGGCGCTGGCGCTCGGGGCGCGCGAGATGGCCCAGGATGCCGGGCCCGGCGAGGTGGATTTTGCCGCCCTGCGCGGGGTCGGCGGCTCGCTGATCCGGCTGCTGGATTGCGGCGGCGGGGCGGGCGGCGGCGGGGCTGGCGGCGGCGGGGCGGGCGGCATCTGGGCGGTGGATTTCGCCGGCGCCCGCACCGCGCCGGCCGGCGCCGGGATCACCGCGATCGACCATATCGGCCAGACCATGGCCTATGACGAGATGCTGAGCTGGACGCTTTTCTACAGCACGATCTTCGCGGCCCGCAAGGCGCCGATGGTCGATGTCGCCGACCCCGACGGGCTGGTGCGCAGCCAGGCGGTCGAGGCCGGCGGCCTCAGGGTGACGCTGAACGGGGCCGAGACCGCGCGCACCCTGGCCGGGCGCTTCATCACCGACAGTCTCGGCGCCTCGGTCCAGCATATCGCCTTTGCCTGCGCGGATATCTTCGCGACCGCCGAGGCGCTGGCGGCGCGCGGCTTTCCGGTGCTGGCGATCGGGGCGAATTATTACGATGATGTCGAGGCACGCTTCGGGCTTGATCCGCGGCTGACCGCACGGCTCAGGGCGGCAAACATCCTTTACGACGAGGACGCGGGCGGGGCGTTCTTCCAGCTTTACAGCCGGAGCCAGCCGGACGGGATGTTCTTCGAGATCGTCGAGCGGCGGGGCGGCTATGCCGGCTACGGCGCGCCGAACGCGCCCTTCCGCATCGCGGCGCAAAAGCGCGCTGGCCGTGCCGCCGGGGTGCCGCGGGCCTGACCCCCCGGCGGTTCGCCCCGCGGAGGGGGTGGAGGCCTCCGGCGGAGGTATTTTGGAACAGAAGAAGCCGGCCGGCCTGTCAGTAGGGCAGGCCGGTGTAGTTTTCGGCCAGGGCCGCGCGCGCGCTGTCGGAGCCGAGCAGATAGTCAAGCTCGGTTTCCTGAAGGCGGCGTTCATAGGAGCTGGCATCGGGGAAGTCGTGCAGCAGCGTGGTCATCCACCACGAGAAGCGCTGCGCCTTCCAGACCCGGGCCAGCGCCCGGGCGGAATAGTTCGCAAGCCCGGCATCGTCGGCTTTCTCGTAGTGGTCGCAGAGCGCGTGATAGAGGTAGTGGATGTCGGAGCCGGCGCTGTTGAGCCCGCGCGCCCCGGTCGGCGGCACGATATGGGCGGCGTCGCCGGCAAGAAAGAGCGAGCCGTGCCGCATCGGCTCGGCGACGAAGCTGCGCAAGGGGGCGATCGATTTCTCGATCGCCGGGCCGGTCTGGAGTTTGGCTGCGACCTCTTCCGGCAGGCGGCGCTTCAGTTCCGCCCAGAAGGCGGCGTCGGACCAGTCCTCGACCCGGTCCGACAGCGGCACCTGGATGTAATAGCGGCTGAGCACCTGGCTGCGCAAGGAGCAGAGCGCGAAGCCGCGCGGGTGGCGGGCATAGATCAGTTCGGGCGCGACCGGCGGGGTGCGCGACAGCACCCCGAGCCAGCCGAAGGGATAGATCCGTTCGTGTTCGACCAGGATATCCTTGGGGATGGCGCGGCGGCTGACGCCGTGGAAGCCGTCGGCGCCGACGATGAAGTCGCAGTCGATGCGGGTGATCTCGTCGCCCTTGCGGAAGGTGACATGGGGCGTGGGCGTGGTCAGGCCGAGCGGCTGCACGTCCTCGACATCGTGGATCACCGTGCCGCCCATGCGGTCGCGCGCCTCGTAGAGGTCGCGGGTCAGTTCGGTCTGGCCGTAGATGACCACCCCCTGGCCGCCGGCGTGGCGGGCCAGATCGATGCGCGACAGCCGGCCGTCATGGGCGATGGTGAAGCCGTCGTGGACCTCGCCCTCGCGGTCCATCCGCGCGCCGCAGCCGGCCTCGCGCAGGAGGCGGGCAAAGCCCTGTTCGAGGACGCCGGCGCGGATCCGGCCGAGCACATAGTCGCGGCTTTGCCGCTCAAGCACGACCGAAGCGATGCCGCGGCGGTCGAGGAGTTGCGACAGCAGAAGGCCCGAGGGGCCGCCGCCGATGATGCAGACGCGGGTCTTCATGGCGCCCGGTCCTGGCGCCGCCCGGCGCCGCCCGCCCCCGGGTCCGGCGGCCCGATCGTCAGCGACACCGGGTCGAGCCCGGCGATGCCGCCGGTGATCCGGTCGCCGGGCAGCACCGCGCCGACGCCGGCCGGCGTGCCGGTCATGATCAGGTCGCCGGGGCAGAGGTGGTAGTAGCCCGACAGGTGGCGGACGATCTCGTCGGCCTTCCAGATCATCGCGTCCAGCGTCGCCTCTTGCCGGGTCTCGCCGTTGACCTCGAGGTGGATGCGCTGCGGCCCGATCGGCCCGATCGCGGCGGCCGGGGTGATCGGGCCGATCACCACCGAGCCCTCGAAATCCTTGCCGAGATCCCAGGGCCGCTGGCGGGCGCGCTCGGCCAGTTGCAGGTCGCGCCGGGTCATGTCGAGGCCCGAGGCACAGCCCCAGATCGCCGCCGCCGCCTGCGTCCGGTCGGCGTGAAACACCGGCTTGCCGATCGCCAGCACCAGCTCCATCTCGTAGTGGAAATTCGCGGTGCCGGGCGGATAGGCCATGGTGTTGCCACTGGGTTGCAGCGCCAGCGCCGCCTTGGTGAAATAGAACGGCGCCTCGCGGTCGACCTCGACGCCCATCTCGGCGGCATGGGCGGCATAGTTGCGCCCGACGCAGAAGATCCGGCGGACCGGCCAGAGGGCGGCGCTGCCCCGGACCGGCAGGGTGACTTGCGGCGGCGGGTCAAAAAGCAGGGTGGTCATCGGGCAGGATCCTGTCGGGCGCCGCGCGGGCGGCAAGGGGGCGCGGCAGGCGGCAAGCCACTGCCCTGCGCATCGCACGCACGGTGCGACGGATGCCTGGCCCCGGTCAAGGGCCGGCCGGCACCGCGCCATTACTTCCCAAGGGCGCGCGGCCCTGTCATTCTTCGCCCCGTCACGTGCGATTACGAAAGGACTGCCGGCATGGACCGCCTCGATTGTGACCGGATGTTCGTCGCGGTGATGGAGACCGGCAGTTTCGCCGCCGCCGCAAGGCGGATGGGCACCAGTTCGGGCCAGGCCTCGAAACTGGTGGCGCGGCTGGAATCCGCACTGGATGCGCGGCTCTTGAACCGCACCACCCGGGCGTTGTCGGCGACCGAGACCGGCCAGGCCTATTTCGAGCGGGTGCGGGCGCTTCTCGACGAGTTCGACATGCTGGACGCCAGTGTCCACGACCAGGCGCAAAGCCCGCGCGGGCGGCTGAGGCTGAGCGCGCCCTTGACCTTCGGCACCACGCAGCTTTGCCATGCGCTGGGCGGCTTTGCCCGGCGCTATCCCGAAATCGCGCTGGACGTGCAGTTCAACGACCGGCTGGTCAATCTGGTCGACGAGGGTTTCGACGCCGCGGTCCGGGTCGGGCGGCCGGCGGATTCGACGCTGATCGCGCGCCTGCTCTGCCCGTCGCGGGTGCTGGTCGTTGCGGCGCCCGAGTATCTTGCCCGCCGCGGCACCCCGGCCCGGCCCGCCGATTTAGCCGGGCACGACTGCATCATCGACAGCAATTTCCGCGAACCGCAGGACTGGCGCTTTGGCGGCTCTGGTGCCGGGCCGCAGGTGGTGACGGTTGCCGGCCGCATCCGCTTCAGCAATGCCGAGGCCTGTCTTTGCGCCGCCGAGGCCGGGCTGGGCATCGCCCGGCTGCCCGATTTCGTTGCCAGCGAGGCCCTGGGCGCCGGGCGCCTGCGCGAGGTTCTGGCCGATCATGCCGATGCGCCGATGGGGGTCTTCGCGCTTTATCCGCCGGGGCGGCATCTGGCGGTGAAGGTGCGGGTCCTGGTCGATTTCCTCGCCGCCTGGTTTCGCGACCGGCGGTTTCAGGCCCCGGGCGGGCCGGGCGGCGGGGCAGCAGAGGCGGCGACCGGGGGCGAGCCTTCCGGCGAATGATTCCGTTTCGGAAGCGATGATCTTCCGGATGGCAGGATTATCATTCGCACGGACATGGTCCATCTTCCCTGCAGCGGCGCCGATGCGCGCCCGGCAAACAAGGAACCACAGCCATGAGCACGATCGACATCACCGGCGCAAGGGGCGCCACCCAATCAGGGGCCGACCTGGCCGCCACGCTTTTGCGCGTCACCATGGGGGGATATTTCCTGATCCATGGCGGGCTGAAGCTGTTCGTCTTCACCCCGGCCGGCACCGCGGGCTATTTCGCCAGCATCGGCCTGCCCGGCGTGCTGGGTTATCTGACCATCGCCGCCGAACTTCTGGGCGGCCTCGCCTTGATCGCCGGTCTGCGGACCCGGATCGTCGCGCTGGCGCTGGTGCCGGTGCTGCTGGGGGCGGCCTGGTTCGGCCATGGCGGCAACGGCTTTGTCTTCTCCAACGCCGGCGGCGGCTGGGAGTTTCCGCTGTTCTGGGCGGTGACGCTGGTGGTTCAGGCGCTTCTGGGCGATGGCGCCTGGGCGCTGGGCGGCAAATCCGCCCGCTGATCCGCCCTTCCGCCCCACCCAACCAGGGAGAGACCCCATGTCCACCGCATCCGCGCCGATCGAGATCGGCAGCGTCACCCTGACCGTCAACGACCTCGACCGCGTCGGCCGCTTTTACCGCGACGCGATCGGGCTGGAAGAGATCGCGCGCGAGGGCGGTGCGGCAAGCGGCCGGCTGACCCTCGGGGTCGGCGACCGGCCGCTGGTGCGGCTGCGCGCCGACCCCGGCGCGCCGCGGGCCGGGGTCGGCGAGGCGGGGCTGTTTCATACCGCCTTTCTCTTGCCGCGCCGCGCCGATCTCGGGCGCTGGCTGCGCCATGCGGCGGCGACCGGTGTCCGGCTGTCCGGCGCCTCGGATCACCGGGTCAGCGAGGCGCTCTATCTCGCCGACCCCGAGGGCAACGGCATCGAGATCTATACCGACCGGCCGGCCGAGACCTGGCCACGCGGCCCCGAAGGCATCGCCATGACCACCGAGGCGCTGGACCTCGACGATCTGGCCGCCGGTGCCGATGCGCCCTGGACCGGCGCGCCTTCCGGCAC
>PHEC01000027.1 GCA_002841115.1 Alphaproteobacteria bacterium HGW-Alphaproteobacteria-6
ATGATCCAGCGACGCAACCGAGATGTGTGAATCTGATAGCCCGGCGGGGAGGGCGCGGCCCGGGCTGGTCGCCCGGGCCAGAGCTTTTGGAAAGCGTGGGGCGGAACGGTTCTCCGATCTCAAGGGTGCAAACGGACGGGCGCGTGACTTTTTCGGCGGCTTGCCAAGGGCCCCTGCCCCCCCGAGAAGGCGAATCGCAGGAGAGGCGCCGACCGGAGGGCAAAAACCGCGATCGCCCAAATTTCAGTCACCGGCCCGCGTTCTGCCACCGCTTTGCGCTGCGCCGCAGAAAAGCCGGCGGAAGACCGCGCCGGACGTTGCGATCGCGACCGGCGCGGAAATGATCACCCTGTGCCCGGATGCCGGGCCGGAACCGAACGCCGCGCGGGGCGCAATCCTGGCAGATCACTGACCCCGCGCGACGGCAGCAACATGGCTGCGGCCCGACCGTAGCGGTCCCGCCTGCCTTTGCCCAGAGAAAGGGCGGGCATGGACCGTGCGCGGCCGCCGCGGCGCAGAGAGGGAAACGGAACTCATGACCAGACCACTGTCGGCCTTTGCGCTGTCCGCGATGGCGCTTCTTGCGACCCCGGCCGCCGTCGCGGCCCAGGACTGCCCGATCAAGGTGGGTGTCCTGCACTCGCTCTCCGGGACGATGGCGATTTCGGAGACGACGCTGAAGGACACGATGCTGATGCTCGTCGCCGAACAGAACGCCAGGGGCGGGCTGCTCGGCTGCGAGATCGAGGCGGTCGTGGTCGATCCGGCCTCGGACTGGCCGCTTTTCGCCGAAAAGGCGCGCGAACTTCTGAGCGTGCACAAGGTCGACGTGATCTTCGGCAACTGGACCAGCGTCAGCCGCAAATCGGTCCTGCCGGTGATCGAGGAACTGAACGGCCTGCTGTTCTACCCGGTCCAGTACGAGGGCGAGGAAAGCTCGAGGAACGTCTTCTACACCGGCGCGGCGCCCAACCAGCAGGCGATCCCGGCGGTGGATTACTTCCTCGAGGAACTGGGCGTCGAGAAATTCGCGCTGCTCGGCACCGACTACGTCTATCCACGCACCACCAACAACATCCTGCAATCCTACCTGACCGCGAAGGGCATCGCCGAGGCCGACATCTTCGTCAACTACACCCCCTTCGGCCATTCCGACTGGACGACCATCGTCGCCGACGTCAAGGCGCTTGGAGCCGATGGCAAGCAGGTCGGCGTGATCTCGACGATCAACGGCGACGCCAATATCGGCTTTTACAAGGAACTGGCGGCGGCCGGGGTCGCGGCCGACGACATCCCGGTCGTCGCCTTCTCGGTCGGCGAGGAAGAGCTTTCGGGCCTCGACACCTCGAACCTCGTCGGCCATCTGGCGGCCTGGAACTACTTCATGTCGGCCGAGGCGCCGGCGAACGCCGGCTTCATCGCGGCCTGGCACAAGTATACCGGCGACGACAGGCGGGTGACCAACGACCCGATGGAGGCCCATTACATCGGCTTCAACATGTGGGTGAACGCGGCGACGGCGGCCGGCACCACCGATGTCGATGCGGTGCGCGCGGCGATGTATGGCCAGACCTTCGCGAACCTGACCGGCGGGACGGCCGAGATGCTGGCGAACCATCACCTGACCAAGCCGGTGCTGATCGGCGAGATCCGCGCCGATGGCCAGTTCGACATCATCAGCCGGACCGAGCCGGTGCCGGGCGACGCCTGGACCGATTTCCTGCCCGAATCGGCGGTGCTGGAGGCCGACTGGAAGGACCTCGGCTGCGGCATGTTCAACACCGCGACCAGGACCTGCGTGCAGATCAAGTCGAACTACTGACGGCCGGCAGGGGGGGGCGCCCGCGCCCCCCCCCTTTCTCTCACGCTTTCCCCCTTTTCTCGCGACAGGATGCCCTGATGCTTCGCGCCCTCATCTTCGCGCTTGCGGCCCTGACGTGGCTGCCCGCCGCCGCCGGCGCCGGCCCGCTTCAGACACTGTTGCAGGACCACCGGGCCGGGATCGAGGCCCCGTCGCGCCGCTCGGTCGAGGCGGTGCTGGATGCGCTGGTCGCCTCGGCCCTGCCCGGCGTGCCGCTGTTTCTGGAACGCTGGCAGGACAAGGGCGTGGCCCTGCACGCCGCCGACGGGCTTTTCTACTATGCGACGCCGGCGGGCGACGGCTATGCGCTGGCCGACATCGACAGCGATGCGCCGGCCGGCACCGCGCCGCGGGGGGCGATCACCGAATTGCGCCCGAACGGCGGGGTCCGCCGGGAAATCGCCGGCGCGCTGGTCGCGTTCCAGCTTTCGGCGCCCGAGATCGGCCGCCGCCGCGCCGCCGTCGACGCCATCGCCCGCAGCACCTCGGCCGATCACCTCGAGCCGCTGCGCGCCTCGATCGCGGACGAGCCGGACCCCGGCCTGCGCGCGACCAAGGCGCGGCTTGCCGACCTGCTCGCCGCGCGTTTCGGCGCCACGACGGCCGAACGGGTCGCCGCGATCGAGGCACTCGGGGATGACCTGTCGGTCGATGTGCGCGCGGTTCTGAACCAGATCCTCGCGACCACGGCCGGGGTCGCGGCGAAGCTGCCGCCAGAGGCCAACATCGCCCGGCAATGGCGACCGGGGACCGCGGATCTGCCGGCCGAGGCCGCCTATGCGCGGCTGGTCGCGGCGGGGCTGGCGCCGCCGGTGGTCGGCCGCGACCAGATCAGGGCGGCCCTTGCCGCCCATGTCGCACAAGGCCGGGTCGGCGGCTTCGCGGTCGCCGCGCTGAACTCTGACGCGGCGCGCTTTGCCGCCTATGCGGCGCTGGCCGAAACCGGCGCGGTGGCGCCGACCCTGACGCCCGAGGCGCAGGCGGCGGCGGTCGCCGCGCATGTCTTCTTCGATGAATACCGCGAGGCCGACGCCGAAGTGACCGACGCCGCGCGCGCGGCACTCGGCGCGATCGAGGCCCGGGTCGGCGCCTACCAGATGGCCGATCTCGCGCTGGACGCGCTGTCGCTGGCCTCGATCTACTTTCTCGCCGCGATCGGGCTGGCGATCACCTTCGGGGTGATGGGGGTGATCAACATGGCGCATGGCGAGTTCATCATGATGGGCGCCTATACCGGCTATGTCGTGCAGCGGATCGTGCCGGATTACACCGTCTCGATCCTGCTTGCCCTGCCGCTGGCCTTCGCGGTCACCTTCGCCGCCGGTGTCGCGATGGAGCGGCTGGTGATCCGCCACCTCTATCACCGCCCGCTGGAGACGCTGCTGGCGACCTTCGGGCTGTCGATCGGCCTGCAACAGCTGGCCAAGACCATCTTCGGCACCCAGGCGCGGCCCTTGACCTCGCCGGCCTGGCTTGACGGCGCCTGGGTGCTGAACGATGTCGTCGCGATCAGCCATATCCGCATCGCGATCTTCGTGCTGGCGCTGGTGTTTCTCGGCCTCATCCTCTTCATCCTGAAGCGCACCCGGCTCGGGCTCGAGGTGCGTGCGGTGACCCAGAACCCCGGCATGGCCGGATCGCTCGGGATCAACCCGGACCGGATCAACATGCTGACCTTCGGGCTGGGCTCCGGCATCGCCGGGATCGCCGGGGTGGCGATCGGGCTTTACGCCAAGGTGACCTCGGAGATGGGCGCCGACTACATCGTGCAAAGCTTCATGACGGTGGTGGTCGGCGGGGTCGGCAATGTCTGGGGCACGCTGGCCGGGGCGGCGATGATCGGCTTCGTG
This sequence comes from Alphaproteobacteria bacterium HGW-Alphaproteobacteria-6, assembly GCA_002841115.1. GTDB lineage: Bacteria > Pseudomonadota > Alphaproteobacteria > Rhodobacterales > Rhodobacteraceae > Albidovulum. The sequence continues at coordinate 3,712 of PHEC01000027.1, forward strand.
CAAAAGCTGATCGAATGGCTGAACCCGTCCAACACGCTGGCCGCGCAGACCTACATGATCCTGTTCATCATCCTGTTCATCCAGATCCGGCCGAAGGGCATCGTTGCCCTGAGGGGCCGCGCGGCGGGGGACTGAGACCATGCGCCGCAGCCTTGTCGCCACCCATCCCTCGGTCCTGTGGTTCCTGCTGGCGCTGGCGCTGGTCACGCTGGGGGTGACCGGGCTGGCCGAGGCCGGGCTCATCTCCACCTCATTCGTCAAGACCCTGGGCAAGACGCTCTGCCTGGCGCTGGTCGCGGTGGCGATGGATGTGGTCTGGGGCTATTGCGGCATCCTCAGCCTTGGCCATCTCGCCTTCTTCGGCATCGGCGGCTACGCCATCGGCATGTGGCTGATGTATGTGCGCACCGAAGAGATCGTCGCCGTCTCGCTGGCGGCCGAGGCCCTGCCGCCGACCCCGCAGGAGATCCGCGACGCCATCGGCACGCAGATCTTCGGCGTCGTCGGATCGTCCGATTTCCCGTGGATCTGGAGCTTTGCCGACCGGGCATGGTTGCAGTTTCCGATGATCGTCATCGTGCCGGGGCTGCTGGCGCTGGTCTTCGGCTGGCTGGCCTTCCGCAGCCGGGTGACCGGGGTCTACCTGTCGATCCTGACCCAGGCGATGACGCTGGCGCTGTCGCTGCACCTGTTCCAGAACGACAGCGGGCTGAGGGGCAACAACGGCCTGTCGGGCCTGCAGAACATCCCCGGCCTGGACGGGATCGGGCAGGACCGCATCTCGATCTGGTTCTTCTGGGCCTCGGCGGCGGCGCTGGCCGCGGGCTATGTTTTCTTCGCCTGGATCGTCTCGGGCCGGATGGGCAGCGTCATCCGCGCGATCCGCGATGACGAGGCGCGGGTGCGCTTTCTCGGCTACCACGTCGAAAGCTACAAGCTCTTTGTCTTCACCGTCACCGCCATGGTCGCCGGGCTGGCCGGGGCGCTTTACTTTCCGCAGGCGGGCATCATCAACCCGGCCGAGGTCGCGCCGATCGCCTCGGTCTACCTCGCCGTCTGGGTCGCCATCGGCGGGCGCGGCCGGCTTTATGGCGCGGTGATCGGCGCGGTCTTCGTCTCGCTCCTGTCGTCGTGGTTCACCGGCGGCGGCGCGCCCTCGGTGTCGCTCGGGGTCTACACGATCCACTGGACCGAGTGGTGGCTGGTGCTGCTCGGCCTGTCGTTCGTCGCGGTCACGCTGTTCGCGCCGAAGGGCATCGGCGGGCTTTTCGACCGGATCGCGCCGCGTCCGGTGGCCGACCGGCAGGGCGACTACGGCCCCGATGCCGGCGCCTGGCGGCGCGAGGAGGGCGAGCCATGACCGCGCTTCTGGAGGTCTCGGGCGTCTCGGTCAGCTTCGACGGGTTTCGCGCCATCAACAACCTGTCGCTGACCATCGCCGAACCGGAACTGCGCGCGGTGATCGGCCCGAACGGCGCCGGCAAGACCACCTTCATGGACATCATCACCGGCAAGACCCGGCCCGACTCCGGCCGCATCCTCTGGGGCGAGAAAAGCGTCTCGCTGATCGGCATGAGCGAGAGCGCCATCGCCCGGATCGGCATCGGCCGCAAGTTTCAGCGCCCGACGGTGTTTCAGACCCAGACGGTGCGCGACAATCTGGCGATGGCGCTGAAGGGCCGGCGCGGGCCGCGCGAGGTGCTCTTTCACCGGGCAACCGCCGACGAAGCGGCGAGGATCAACGCGATCTCGGCCGAGATCGGGCTGGCCGACAGCCTGCCCCGCATCGCCGGCGAACTCAGCCACGGCCAGAAGCAATGGCTGGAGATCGGCATGCTTCTGGCCCAGGACCCGCGCCTTCTGCTGGTCGACGAGCCGGCGGCGGGCATGACCCCGGCCGAGCGCGCCCATACGACCGACATCCTCAGGCGCGCGGCACGGACGCGCGCGGTCATCGTGGTGGAGCATGACATGGACTTCGTCCGCCGGCTGGACTGCCGGGTGACGGTGCTGCACGAGGGGGCGGTCCTGGCCGAGGGCAGCCTTGACCACGTCACCCGCAACCGCGACGTCATCGACGTCTATCTCGGGCGCTGAGGCAATGCTGGAAATCCGCGGACTGACGCTGCAATACGGCCAGAGCCGGATCCTGAACGGGATCGACCTGACCGCGCGGGCCGGCGAGGTGACGGTGGTGATGGGCACCAACGGGGTCGGCAAGACCAGCCTCCTGAAGGCGATCGCCGGGCGGCACCCCTGCGCCGCCGGCACGATCAGCCTTGACGGCCGCCCGCTTGGCCACCTGACGGCGCATGGCGCGGCGCGGGCCGGCATCGCCTATGTGCCGCAGGGCCGCGAGATCTTTGCGCTGCTCAGCGTCGCCGAGAACCTCGAATGCGGCTTTGCCTGCCTGCCGCGGGCCGAGCGCCATGTGCCGGACCGCCTGTATCAGCTGTTCCCGGTGCTGCACGAGATGCGCCACCGCCGCGGCGGCGATCTGTCAGGCGGCCAGCAACAGCAACTGGCCATCGCCCGGGCGCTGGTGATGCGGCCGAAGCTGCTGCTTCTCGACGAGCCGACCGAAGGCATCCAGCCCAGCATCATCCAGCAGATCGGCCGCGTCATCGCCCGGCTGCGCGAGGATGGCGACATGGCGATCGTGCTGGTCGAGCAGTATTTCGACTTCGCCTACGGGCTGGCGGACGAATTCTTCGCGATGCGGCAGGGGCGCGTGTCGCTGAGGGTCCGCAAGCCCGACGCGGTGCGCGAGGATCTGCTGCGGCAGGTGTCGATCTGACCCCGGCGGCCCGCGGCCGTCGCCGGGTCAGACGTTTTCCGGGGTGATGATCTCGAACGGCAGCGTGCGTTGCAGCGTGGTGCCGGACAGGTCCCGGTCGATCGCCTCGATCATGGTCTGGACCAGGGTTTCGGAGGTCGCGTCGAGCGGATGGCAGAGAGCCGCGGTGATCAGCCCCTCGGTCAGGCCCTTGCGGGTCTCTGGGCCGATGTCGCGGCAGATCAGGCGGATGCCGCGGCGCTGTTCCGGCGGGGCTTCGCGCAGCGCCCGCAGGATGCCGGATATGCCGCCGCCGACGATCAGGATGCCGACCAGATCCGTGGTCGTCGCCAGAAGCGACTTCACCATCCGGTAGGCCTCGGCGGATTCCTCGTGCGTCGGCCGGCTGTCCTCGACCAGAAGCCGCGGCGCATGTTCGCGCACATAGGAGCGGAAGCTGGCATCGGCGACATCCTGGCACTGGTAGCGGTGATTGCCGATGAAGACCGCGACCCGCCCGGGCCCATGCGTGGTCTGGACGATCAGCCATGCCGCGGTCCGCCCCAGTTTCCAGTTGTCGGTGCCGACGAAGGCGGCGCGTTCGGGGGCGGACTGGTCGGTGATGTAGGTCACCACCGGCTTGCCCGCCTCGTGAAGCGCGCGGATGGTCTGGGCGATGATCGGGTGATCCGCGGCGATCACCGCGACGGCGTCGCATTCGCGGCCAAGCGCCATCAGCCGCGCCGCGATGTTTTCCGGGGTCAGAAGGTCGACGAAATCGACCAGCGGATCGACGATGTCATCGCGGCGCGCCCGGCAGGCCGCGATGATCTTGCGGCTGATGAGCTGGTAAAGCTCGCGGTTCGACTGCTGCAGCAGGAAACCAAGCCGGTAATGCGGCGCGACCTTGCGCATCCGGTCCTCGATCGCGCCGATTCCGTAGAATCCGATCCGCTCGGCGGCGGCCTGGACGCGCTGCATCGTCGTGCCCTTGACCGCGGCGGTGCCGCCGAGGATCCGGTTCACCGTCGAGATCGAAACCCCGGCCGCATCGGCAAGATCGGCGATGGTTGGTCGGTTCATTGCGCCACCCCTGTCCCGAACATTTCATTATGAATGACATGATTTGATACTTTAGACATATCCAATACTATTTCATATTTCACGAATATCAAGCCTTCGCTATGACTCCGCCCCATGTCGAACCGTCCCGCCGGCAGCGGGGCCAGGGAGGAAATCGAAATGTCCAGATCCAGCCGCCTTGCGGCAACCGCTTCGGCCGCCATCGTCGCGACCTGCGCCGCAACCGCCGTCATGGCGGCCGATATCTTCGTCGTCGGCGGCAAGCCCGACGATCCCTTCTGGTCGATCGTCAAGCGCGGCGCCGAGGATGCCGGCCTTGTCGTCTCGGCCCAGGGCGGTTCGGTCACCTGGCTCGGCCCGCAGAACTACGACAACCTCGGCGTCGATGCCGCCGAACTGATCCGCCAGGCGATCGACCAGGGTGCCGACGCGATCGTCGGCCCCGACTGGGTGCCCGAGGCGATGGATCCGGCGTTCCGCGCCGTGGTCGCGGCCGGCATCCCGCTGGTCATCTACAACGCCGGCGGCATCGCCGCCGCGGACCGGCTGGGGGCGATGAACTATGTCGGCGCCGACGACTACAAGGCCGGGGTCGCCGGCGGCGAATACCTGACCGCGGCGGGCCGCAAGAAGGGCGTCTGCGTCAACACGCTGCCCGGGGCGGCCAACATCGAGGCCTATTGCAGCGGCTTCGTCGAGGGCATGACCAATGGCGGCGGCGCGGGCACGGTCCTGCCGCTGCCGGCGACCTCCTTCGGTTCGGCCACCGCGGTTGCCCAGGCGGTCCGCGCGCATCTCTTGCAGGACCCCGCGATCGACGCCGTCTTCACCGTCGGCAACGTCGACGCGAACTCGGCGATCAGCGGCCTCGAACAGGCCGGCAAGGCCGGTCAGGTCCAGGTCTGCGGGGTGAACTTCGACGAAACCATCCTGACCAACATCAAGGATGGCCGGCAGGCCTGCGCCATCGACCAGCAGGGCTATCACCAGGGCTTTCTCGCGGTGTCGATCCTGAACAGCTACGTCAACTACGGCCTGACCGTCCCGACCCGCGAAATCCTGACCGGGCCGGGCATCATCGACGCATCGAACGTCGAGGCGACCATGGCCGGCGTCAAGGCCGGCACCCGCTGAGGCAACGCCCGACCGTTCGGGCAAAACCAGCCACGGGAGAGTTTCCATGACATCCGTTACCCGATCAGGATCAGTGCAGGGCGCCGGTGGCGGGGTCCTTTCTCCGGCCCGCCTCGGCCAGCTGCTGCGGCGCCCCGAGGCGGGCTCGCTGCTCGGCCTGCTCGCGGTGTTCGTCTTCTTTGTCGTGGCGGCCGGCCAGATCTTCGTCTCGCCCGCCGGATTTGCCAGCTGGCTCAACGTCGCGGCCGAGATCGGCATTGTCGCGCTGCCGGTCGGCCTCCTGATGATCGCCGGGGAGCTTGACCTGTCGATCGGCTCGGTGATCCCGGCCTCGTCGCTGACCGTGGCGATCATCTCGGGCCATTACGGCCTGCCCGAGGCCCTCGGCATCGCCGCCGCCCTGACGGTCGGCCTTGCGGTCGGCTTCGTCAACGGCTTCATCGTCAACCGCAGCGGCGTGCCCTCGCTGATCGTCACCATCGGGACGATGTTCGCGGTGATGGGGCTGACGCTCGGCCTGTCGGTGCTTCTGACCGGCTCGACCAGCACCTCGGTGGTGCCGGCGCCGTTCTACAAGGCCATCCTCGGCCAGTTCGTCGGCGGCATGTTCCAGATCACCATCGTCTGGTGGGCCGGCTTCATCCTTGTCGCGGGCTATCTGCTGCATGTCTCGCCGGTCGGAAACTGGATCTATGCGCTTGGCGGCGACCGCAAGTCCGCCCGCAACGCCGGCATCCCGACCGACCGGCTGACCATCGGGCTTTTCATGCTTTCGGGCCTGGCCGCGGCCTTTGTCGGGGTCGGGCAGGCGATGGTCTATCAAAGCGCGCAGGTCGCGGGCGGGCAGTCCTTCATCTTCAACTCGATCATGTGCGTGGTGATCGGCGGCGTTCTGCTGACCGGCGGCTTCGGATCGGTGCCCGGCATCGTGCTTGGCACCATCACCTTCGCCATGGTGAACCAGGGCATCTACTTCACCGGCTTCGATCCCAACCTCGGCTCGGTGATCATCGGGGCGCTGCTGTTGCTGGCGGTCCTGATGAACGACACGTTCCGCGCCATGGCGCTGTCCTATGCCACCAGGAAAACGCCGGGAGGGCCGAAGCCATGACCATCCTTTCCCCGGTCTCGCTGCTGCACAGGCCGCAATCGGGCGCGGTTCTCAGCCTGATCGCCGTCCTCGCCTTCTTCATGCTCTTCGGCGGGGTCGACATCGGGCGCTTTCTCGGCGCGGCAAGCTGGGTCAACTTCGCCGCCAACCTCGGCATCGTCGCGCTGCCGGTCGGCCTTCTGATGATCGCGGGCGAGCTGGACATCTCGATCGGGGCGATGATCCCGGCCGGCTCGATGAGCATCGCGGTGGTCTCGGGCCATTACGATCTGCCGATCCTCGTCGGCATCGGCTTTGCGCTTGGCCTCGGCGCGGTGGTCGGGCTGATCAACGGGATCCTGACCGTCAGAACCTCGGTGCCCTCGCTGATCATCACCCTGGCGACGCTGGTGGCGATGCAGGGGATCGTGCTGTCGGCCTCGGTCCTGCTGACCGGAAATGCCTCGGTGCCGCTGGATGCGCCGGCCTGGGCCAAGGCGATCTTCGGCAGGCTGATCGGCGGCAATTACCAGATCATCATCCTGTGGTGGATCGGCCTTGCCGCGGTGCTTTATGTCGTTGTCCACCAGATGCCCTTCGGCAACCGGCTTTTCGCGATGGGCGGCGACCGGGCCAGCGCGCGCAATGCCGGCATCGCGACCGACCGGATGACCATCGGGCTTTTCGTCCTCTCGGCGACCTCGGCCTCTTTCGTCGGCATGTGCGGGGCGATCCTGTTCAACTCGGCCCAGGTCTCGGGCGGGATGAACTACATCTTCAACGCCGTCGTCTCGATCGTGGTCGGCGGCGTGCTCTTGACCGGCGGCTTCGGCTCGGTGATCGGCATCGTCCTCGGCACGCTCACCTTCGCGGTGGTCAGCCAGGGCATCTACTTCACCGACATCGACCGCAACTGGTCAAGCCTGATCATCGGCGTGATGCTGCTTGTCGCCGTCTGGATGAACAACAGCTTCCGCACCATGGCGCTGACCCACAGCCCGAAGAAAAAGCCGTGAGGAGCAAGCGATGACCCATCCCGTCCTGGAACTGAGAAACGTCAGCAAGTCCTTCGGGCCGATCGACGTGCTGCACGACATTTCCCTGAAGGTGAATGCCGGCGAGGTGCTGTGCCTGCTCGGCGACAACGGCGCCGGCAAGTCGACGCTGATCATGACCCTTGCCGGGGTCCACAAGCCGACCACGGGCGAGATCTTCATGGATGGCGAGGGGATCCGGTTCGACCGGCCCAAGGATGCGGCCGACCGCGGCATCGCGACGGTGCACCAGTTCGGCGGCACCTTCCCGCTGATGTCGATCGGCCGGTCGTTCTTCGTCGGGGTCGAGCCGGTGCGGAAATTCGGCCCCTTGCGGATCTTCGACCGCAAGACCGCGAACCAGACCGCGGTGAAGGCGGTGCAGGAATTCGGCATCACCCGGATCGACGATGGCGACCGGCTGATCGGCGGGCTGTCGGGCGGCGAGCGCCAGGCGCTGGCCATCGCCCGCGCGGTGCATTTCGGCGCGCGCGTGCTGATCCTCGACGAGCCGACCGCAGCGCTCGGGGTGAAACAGGCAAGCCATGTCCTGCGCATCGTGCTCGAGGCGAAAAAGCGCGGCATCGCGGTGATCTTCATCACCCATCAGGTGACCCATGCAATGGCCGTCGGCGACCATTTCGCGGTGCTTATCCGCGGCGCGCTGGCGGCGAACTTCATGCGCGGCGAGAAAAGCCGCGAGGAGATCACCGACCTGATGGCCGGCGGCGAGGCACTTGCCGACCTCGGGGCCGAGATCGAAAGCCGCATGGGACCCCACGACGGCCCCCCGCCGCAGCCCGCGGCGTGACCCTGCCGAAGAAAGCCCGCCCCCGCCCCCGCCTGAAGGATCACCACCATGAAGATCGCCCTCGACCCGTTCATGCACCGCCACCTCTCGCTCGAGGCGCTGCCCGCCAAGGTGGCCGAACTCGGCTATGACTGGATCGAACTGTCGCCGCGCGGCGACTTTCTGGAATGGTTCAAGGCGCCGCGGGTCTTTCCCGACCGGGTCAAGAGCTTCCGCAAGGCGCTGAAGGACGCCGGCGTCGGCATTGCCAGCCTGCTGCCGATGTATCGCTGGGCCTCGCATGACGAGGACGAGCGCCGCGCCGCGGTCCGGCACTGGCGCCGCGCCATCGAGATCGCGGTCGAGATGGAGGTGGACACGCTGAACTCCGAGTTCGGCCGCGGCCCGCATCCCGACAAGGGCGGCTGCTATTGCTGCCACACCGGCTCGATGATCGAGACCTGCGAGGATGCCTGGTGGCGCAGCATGGACGAGCTGGTGCCGGTCCTGGAACGCGAGGGCATCAGCCTGCATATCGAGCCGCATCCCGAGGACTGGGTCGAGACGCTGCAACCCTCGGTCGACCTGATCCGCACGGTCAACAGCAAGCGGGTGCGCTTTCTCTACTGCACGCCGCATACCTTCTATTTCGGCGACGACACGGTGGCGATGCTGCGCGAATGCGCCGATGTGCTGGCCCATGTCCATATCGCCGACACCTTCAACCACAAGGCCAGTTCCGGCCTGCGCTACATCCTCAACCCGCCGGGGACGCAGGCCCGGGTCCATCAGCACCTGAACATCGGCCAGGGCGAGGTGCCCTGGGACGATTTCTACCGCACCCTGCACGAGATCGGCTTTGACGGGATCATGACCGCCTGCGTCTTCGCCTGGGAGGAAAAGGCTGACCACTCGGGCCGTTTCATGCGCGCCGAGATGCAGCGCTACATCGATCAGCACTGGGGGGCGAAATGACACTGGACGTCGGGGTTATCGGCACCGGAATGATCGGGCAGGACCACATCCGCCGGCTGACCACGGTGCTGTCGGGGGTGCGGGTCGTCGCGGTCAGCGACATCGACCGCGACCGCGCCGCCCGGGCCGCACCGGACGGCGCCGAGGTCTTCGACACCGCCGGGGCGCTGATCCGCTCGGACCGGGTGCAGGCGGTGGTGATCTGTTCCTGGGGGCCGGCGCATGAAGAGCAGCTTCTGGACTGCATCGCCGCCGGCAAGCCGGTCTTCTGCGAAAAGCCGCTGGTGACATCGGAAGCCGCCGCCCTGCGGGTGATCGCGGCCGAGGTCGCCTTCGGCCGGCGCCTGGTGCAGGTCGGCTTCATGCGCCGCTTCGACGCCGATTACCGCCGGCTGAAGGCGGTGATCGACGGCGGCAGCCTCGGCGCGCCGCTGATGTATCACTCGGTCCACCGCAATGCCTCGGTGCCCGAGGGGCTCTACACGTCCGAGATGCCCTTGAACGACACGCTGGTGCATGACGCCGATGTCGCGCGCTGGCTTCTGTCGGACGAGATCGCCGGGGTCGAGGTTCGGGTGCCGCGCCGGTCGGCGCGCAGTGGTGCGCTGCGCGATCCGGTCATCGTGCTCTTGCACATGTCGGCGGGCGCGATCGTCGATGTCGAGATCTCGGTGAACATCGCCTATGGCTACGACATCCGCGGCGAGGCGAGTTGCGAGACCGGCGTGGCGGCGCTGCCGAACCGGCCGACGACGGTCATTTCCGACGCCCATGGCATCCGCCAGGCGATCCCGGTCGACTGGCGCGAACGCTTCATCGAGGCCTATGACCAGGAGTTCCGCGAATGGATCGTCGCGGCGGCGCAGGGCACCGCCACCGGCCCCTCGACCTGGGACGGCTACGCCGCGACGCTGACTGCCGATGCCGCCTTGCGGGCGGTGCAGAGCCGGGCGCTTGAAAACCTCAGCATGATCGAGAAACCCGGCCTTTACGGCACCTCCCCCGCGCCGGCGGCGCAATGACGCTGCGGCCCCTCAAGAGAGCGATAGACATGATCAACGGAGAAAGAACCATCGCCCGGCCGCTGCGCTGGGGCATGGTCGGCGGCGGCCGCACCGGGCAGGTCGGCTACAAGCACCGCACCGGCGCCCTGCGCGACGGCACCTACAGCCTTGTCGCCGGCGCCTTCGACCTTGACGCCGCGCGCGGCCGCGACTTCGGCGTCAACCTCGGTGTCGCCGGCGACCGCTGCTATGCCACCTACCGCGACCTGATCGCCGGCGAGGCGGCGCGCGAGGACGGGGTCGAGGTGGTCTCGGTCGCGACGCCGAACTTCACCCATTACCCGATCACCAAAGCGCTGCTCGAGGCCGGCATCCATGTGATCTGCGAAAAGCCGCTGTTCTTCAGCGTCGCCGAATGCGACGAGATCGCGCAGCTTGCCGCGGACCGGGGGCTGATCGTCGGCGTCACCTATGGTTTCACCGGCCACCCGATGGTCCATCAGATGGCGGCGATGGTGAGAAAGGGCATGCTGGGCGAGATCCGCATCGTCGATCTGCAATACACCCATGGCTTCAACGCCGGCGACGATACCGGCGCCCCGGATGCGGTGAAGTGGCGGACCAATCCGGCGACCGCCGGCGCGACCTTCGTCCTGGGCGATATCGGCACGCATCTTTACTACCTGTCCGAGGTGGTGCTGCCGGATCTGAAGGTCGAAAGGCTGCTGTGCGACCGCAAGGCCTTCATCGCGACCCGCGCGCCCTTGGAAGACCATGCCACCGTGCTGATGCATTATGACAACGGCGCGCGCGGGCGGCTCTGGGTGTCGTCGGTCAACGCCGGCAACATGGGCTCGCAGCGCTACCGCTTCGTCGGCTCGAAAGCCTCCGTCGAATGGTCCGATGCCCACCCCGACCAGCTGCTTTATGACGTGCAGGGCGAGGCGAACCGCATCCTGCACCACGGCATGCCCTATCTGGAAGACGAGAGCCTGGCGGTCGACCGCATGGGCGGGCTGCATACCGAAGGGCTGGGCGACAGCTGGGCCAATATCTACCTGTGGATCGCCCAAGCCATCGACGCGAAGGCGCGCGGTGACGAGGCCTTCCTGAAGACCCACCATTACCCCGGCATCAGGGCCGGCACCGAAGGCGTGCGCTGGCTCGAGGCCTGCGTGCGCTCGGCGGATGCCGGCGCCGCCTGGGTCGCTCTCGGATAACCGCCCTTTTCAGGAGAAGACCCGACATGAAACTCTCGATCTGCACCGATGTAATGGGCGATCTGTCCTTCACCGACATGCTGGACAGATGCGCAAGTCTCGGCGTCGAAGGCATCGAGATGACCGGCGGCGGCTGGTCCGGGGCGCCGCATTTCCGCGCCGAGGATCTGCTGCGCGACAAGGGCCTGCTGAAGCGAAAGCTGGCCGAGATCAAGGCGCGCGGGCTTGAGATTGCCGCGCTGAACTGCTCGGCCAATCCGCTTGACCCCGGCGCCATGGGCAAGCGGCATCTGAAGGAGATGAAGGAAACCATCACCCTGGCGGGCGAGATCGGCGTCACCAAGATCGTCACCATGTCCGGCCTGCCCGAGGCCGCGCCAGGCGACATGGTGCCGAACTGGCTGGTCTATACCCGGTCCTGGCCCGACGAGATGCCCGAGCGCGACCGCTACCAGTGGCAAGACCGCGCCTTTCCGCTCTGGCACGATCTGGTGGCGCTGGCAAAGGCGGCGGGTGTCGAGAAATACGCGCTGGAGAATTTCTCGGCGATGCTGGTCTGGAACCCCGAAACCCTGTTCCGCCTGCGCGACGAGGTCGGCCCGATGGTCGGCATGAACCTTGATCCCTCGCATCTTTTCTGGATGGGCGCCTGTCCGGTCGCCGCCGCCCGCGCGCTTGGCGGCGCCATCCACCATGTCCACGGCAAGGATACCCGGATCGAGCGCGGCCTGGCCGATGTCAACGGCCTGCTGGAACAGCGCGCGGTGACCGATGTCGCCAACCGGGCCTGGAACTATGTCGCGGTCGGGGCCGGCCACGACCTGCAATGGTGGAAGGAATTCTTCTCGGTCGTCGGCATGACGGGCTATGACGGCTGGGTGTCGCTGGAGATGGAGGATTTCACCATGTCCACCGATGCCGGCATCCGCTCCTCGATCGACGCGCTGCGGGCGACGATCATCCGCTGACCGCGGACCGGGGGCGCCACCGCCCGCCGATGCCAAGGGGACCATGGCCATGCGACAGCCGATCACCATCACCTGCGCGCCCTGCTGCTGGGGCGTCGACGATATCGCCAACCCGCATCTGCCGGCCTGGGAGACGGTGCTGGACGAGGCCGCCGCGGCCGGTTTCGGCGGGCTGGAGCTTGGCCCCTACGGCTATATGCCGCTGGACGGGGACCGGGTCGGGGCGGCGTTGCAGGCGCGCGGCCTGTCGATCGTCGCCGGCACGATCTTCGACGATCTGGTGACGCCGGCCAACCGCGCCAGCCTCTTGCGCCAGACCGACGAGATCTGCGCCTTCATCACCGCCCTGCCGCGCCCCGCGACCCGCCCGGGGCAGCGCCACCCTGCGCCCTATCTGACCGTCATGGACTGGGGCCACGACGCCCGCGACCTTGCCGCCGGCCATTCCGACCGGGCGAAGCGTCTGGACGATGCGGCCTCGGCGGGGATGATCGACACGATCCGCGCCATCGCCGAGCGGGCGCGCGACCGATACGGCGTGCGCGCGACGATCCATCCCCATGCCGGCGGCCATATCGAGTTTGCCGACGAACTGGCGCGGCTTGTCCGCGACATCGATCCGGGGACGGCGGGATTGTGCCTTGATACCGGCCATCTTGCCTATGCCGGCATGGACCCGGTCGCAACACTGCGCCGCCATGCCGGAAGGCTCGACTACATCCACTTCAAGGATATCGATCCGGCCGTCTTCGAGACGGTGATGGCCAGCCGCATCCGCTTTTTCGACGCCTGCGCCCGAGGCGTGATGTGCCCGATCGGCAAGGGCAATATCGACTACCCGGCGATCCGCGCGCTGCTCGATGACCTCGGCTACGGCGGCTATATCACCATCGAGCAGGAACGCGATCCGCGCAACGCCGGCTCGATCCTGGACGACCTTGCGACCAGCCGGTCCTACCTGCGCGACGCCGGATTCTAGCCTGCCGCCGAAAACGAAACTCGGCCAGTGTCTGGCGAGAAGCTTTTCCTGCCGCGCCATCCGATCCCGGCACCGAGGAACGCGCCCGACCCTCGGGGGGCGCTTTGCCACGCCGGGGCTGCGCTGCTTTATGGTGGCCAGGCCATTCCAACCGTCGAGCAATTAGCATGGTTGCCATGCGCCCTCCCGGGGGGAGGGTCAGGCGCGGCCCGGGCTGGTCGCCCGGGCCAGAGCTTGCGGGGAGCGTGGCGCGGAACGGTTATCCGATCAGGTGGTTGAAAACGGCTGGGTGCGGGACTTCTTCAGCGGCTTGCCAGAGCGGATCGCGTTCATTCGCCTTCACACGACCCACTCTGACCTGTTGATCTTGCCTGTCCGAGGCGCGCAAGACCGGTGCCCACCTTTGCGCGACAGGCTCCAGGGGCGCGGCGATGACGCCGGCGGCGGGGCCGAGTGCCGCGGTCAGGGCCGGTCGAGGTCAAGCTGCATGTAGACGAAATGCCCGGCGACCTCGGCGGGGGCGGAACACTCGGGGTAGCGGTCGATGAACCGGAAGCCGATGCTTTCGTAGATCCGCAACATGTCCCGGTTGCCGCGGATCGCATTGACCAGAAGCGTGGTCCAGCCCATCGCGCGCGCCGCCTCGATCCGGGCGTCGACGATCGCCCGGCCAAGCCGGTGGCCGCGGGCCTCGGGCCGGACATAAAGGCGCTTCAACTCGCCCGCGTCGGGGCGCGCCTGCTGCAGCGTGCCGCAACCGACCAGACGGCCGCCGTCGTCATGGGCCAGCACCAGCCGCCCGGTCGGGGGCAATACCCTGTGCAGGTTCGGCCAGAACGACGCCATCAGGTCTTGCGGGGTGTAAAGCGGCGGACCGCCCGCCGCCGCGAACTTGCGCACGATGACGCCGTAATATTCCAGCAGCATCTCATCAAGGGCGGCCCGGTCGGGCACCTCGGTCACCGACGAAATCCGGCAGGTCATGTCCGGCGCCCCGGCCATCCGCCATGGAAAGCGCCCGGTCGCGCCGGCAGGAGCCCGCGCTGCGCCCGCATCACGCCCAGCCCAGCTGGCGCAACGCCTGCGCGTCGTTCCAGACCTTGGTCATGTGGCGGATGCGGCCATCGCTGAACCCCATGACATAGACGTAATCCGAGGCGACGGCCCGCCCGGTCGGGGCGACCGGCCCGCCGGCGACGGTCTGGGTGCCGTGAAACACCGCCGCCGCAACCACCGCGGCGCGCCCCTCGTCGGCGGCAAAGGCGGTCAACTGATAGCGTCCGTCGGGGATCGGCCCCAGCAGAGCCTTCATCCAGTCGGCATAGCCGGCCAGCGTCACCGTCCCTGCCAGCGCATCCGCCTGGCACGAAAAGCTGGCATCCGCGTGGCAATGGGCCTTGCAGGCCGCCCAGCCGCCGCCTGCCTCGCAGGCCTCGAAAAACGCCCGTGCCGTCGCTTCGATGCTCATCCGGCATTCCTTTCGTTGCTGATCCGGGCAGGATGCAGGGCGGCAGGCGCCCGCGCCATCGGGCAGTTGCAGTATTCCTGGCCGCGCCGTGCGGTATTTCGCTACGGCAAATGCAGCATTGCGCGATGATCCATTGTGCCACAGGGTAACCGGGCAATGCCGCCGAGGACCGCCCGCGCCATGTCGCCCGACGCCATCCCCTGCCCCGGCACCTGCCGCCCCGCCATGACCCGATGCGCGGGCCCGGCCGGGTCGGTGCCGGCATGACCGCCCCCCCCCGCCCATGCACCGCTCAGCAACCGCGAGCGGCAGGTCGCCGAGGCCTTTGCCGATGGCGAGACCTATCAGATGATCGCCAGGCGGCTGAACCTCGCGCCCTCGACGGTGCGCACACATCTGGCGACGATCTACCGAAAGCTCGGCGTGTCCACGAAACTGGCGCTGCGCAAGCATTTCGACGCGGCCCTGACGGCCGATCCGACCGCCGGCCATCCGCCCCGCCCCGACAAGCCGTCGATCGCGGTCCTGGCCTTCCAGAACATGTCCGACGACCCCAGGCAGGAGTTTTTCTCGGACGGCATCAGCGAAGACATCATCACCGCGCTGTCGCGCTCGCCCTGGCTTTTCATCATCGCCCGCAACACCACCTTCACCTACAAGGGCCAAAGCCTTGATATCCGGCGGCTGGCGGGTGAACTCGGCGTGCGCTTCGTCCTTGAGGGCAGCGTGCGCCGCGCCGGCGACCGGGTCCGGGTCACCGCGCAGCTGATCGACGGGCTGACCGGCGGCCATGTCTGGTCCGACAGCTATGACGGCGAGACGCGCGACGTCTTCGACCTGCAGGACGCGATCACCCGCCAGGTCGTCGCACAGGTCCAGACCATCGTGCATCGCAGCACCATCGAGGACCCGGTCGAGCGCCAGAGCCGCCCGGACCCGGGCGTCTGGGAACTGACGATGCGCGCCTGGCACCTGCTTTACGACTTCTCGCCAGAGGCCTACGGGTCCGCCATGGCGCTTCTCGACCGGGCGCTGGCGATCGACCCGCAAAGCGCCGAGGCCAACATGGTCCTGTCGCTGATCCATCATCACATCGCCATCCTCGGCTTCGCGGCCGACCCGCGGCCGGCGATGCAGGCGGCCCATGACCTTGGCCGCCGCGCCACCCGGCTCGACGACCGCAACGAATACGCGCACTGGGCGCTCGGCATCAGTTGCTGGGCGCTGAACCGGCACGACGAGGGCATCGCGGCCCTTGAACGCGCGGTCGAGCTGAATCCCAACTGCTCGGTCGCCTATGGCAGCCTCGGGACCGCTCTGGGGCTGGTCGGGCGCACCGGGGAGGCGATCGCGAACCAGCAGATCGCGATCCGGATGAACCCGAGGGACCCGAGCATCTTCTTCCGCTTCTCGGGCCTGGCGCTGGCCCATTACATGGCCGGCCGGTTCGAGACCGCGATCCTCTGGGCCGAACGCGCGATCCACCGCATGCCGCGCTGGTTTTTCGCCCATTTCGTGCTGGCCGCCAGCCATGTCGCCCTCGGGCAGGCCGGACAGGCCCGCGCCGACGCCCGCGCCTGCCAGGCGGTCCTGCCCGGGATCACGATCGCCGATGCCGACCGCATGCCGCTCGGCGAGGCCGGAAGGATGCACGAATGGCGCGCGCGACTGCGTGCCGCCGGCTTTGCCGAGGGGCCACAAGACTGCGCCCCGCCCCTGGCGGATTCCGGCAATGCTCGATGAGGCCGGCAAAGCCGCCCGGCGATCGATCGGCAGGATCTTCAGGATGATGAATGGTGCCCAGAGACGGAATTGAACCGCCGACACGCGGATTTTCAATCCGCTGCTCTACCAACTGAGCTATCTGGGCACCGGGGGCGATCGCGCCCGGTCGGGCCGTGTTTAGGCGAGCGCGGCGGGGCTGTCCAGAGGGTTTGGCGCAAAAACCCGCGCCCGGTCAGTGCCGGGGCGGCGCGATATCGTCGCTGTCCTCGCCGGGCTGCGCCGCTTCGGCGGGGATCGCATAGCCGCCGGTCAGCCAGCGGCCAAGATCGACGTCGGCACAGCGGCGCGAGCAGAAGGGCCGGTATTTCGGATCGCTGTCCTTGTGGCAGATCGGGCAGCTCATCGCGCCGCCCCGCGCAGGATCAGCGCCAGCGGCAGGCGGTCACGCTTGCGCTGCAACTCGAAATTGCCAAGCGGCGTCCAGCCGGCAAGACTGGTTTCCGCCGCCTCGCCGCGGAACGCCTGGCGCAGCTGCTGATCCAGCGTGGCGCGGTCGCGCTTCGGCATCGGCGCGAAATCGACCGTCACCTGGCCGCCAAGCCCGCGCAGGCGCAACTGGCGCGGCAGCTCGCGGGCGGCGGCGATATTGGCCTTGAGGCTTGCCGCCGGCGAGGTGTCGGTGCCGGTGTTCACATCGACCGCGATCAGCGCCCGGGTCGGCTCGATCGCCATGCTGCCGCCGCCCGGCAGCGGCCGGAGCGTGGACAGAACTGCCTCGGCCATATCGTCGACGCCGTGGCGGGCAAAGGCGCCCTCGCCCTCGGCGACCTCGTCGGGCGCAGGCTCGGCCCAGTCGCGCCAGGCCGCCTCGTGCGGCGTCGGTGCTGCGACCAGCAGTTCCGGCCCGCCGCTGTCATCGGCCATCACCGCCTCGGCCAGCGCCCGGGTCGCGGCGATATCGGCGGCGATCGCGTCATCGCCGGCCAGCATCGCGGCCGAGCGCAGGATCAGACCGAACTCCGACCCCGCCATGCCGGCGCCAGCCAGTGCTGTCAGCCGCGCGCGCGCGTCCTCGTCCTGGATGCGGCGCGACAGGTTCAGCCCCGGCGCGGCCGGGGTGACGATGCACAGCCGGCTCTTGAACAGCACCCGCACCGTCAGCGGCACCGCCTTGCCCGGCTCGGCAAAGCCCGCGACCTCGACGATCACCGGCCGGCCCGGCGCCAGACCCTTGGTCTCGCGCAGGAAACCGGTCTCGCCGCCGGGCAGCTTGACGAAGGCGCCGCCCTGCCCCTTCATCGGCCGGTCGAGCACCCCCCTGAGGATCGCGCCCGGCGCGAAGCCTGCCGCCTCGCCCGGATCGACCAGCAGGTCGTGAAGCTGCCCGTCGACGACCAGCGCCGCCGCCTCGCGGCCGTGCCAGGTGCCCAGAACAACGATGCGACCCTTCATGCCTGCACTCCATGGATATCGATGCCGGCGGCTTGCAGAAGATGCGCCGTCTCGGCAAGCGGCAGGCCGACGACCGCGCTGAACGAGCCCTGAAGCCAGGGGATGAAGGCGCCGAAACGGCCCTGGATGGCGTAGCCGCCGGCCTTGCCCCGCCATTCGCCGCTGGCGAGATAGGCGTTGACCTCGGCATCCGACAGCACCTTGACCTTGACCACCGTCTCGACCGCGCGTTCCCAGAACTGCTCGCCCCGGCGCACCGCCAGCGCGGTGATGACGCGGTGGCGCCGGCCCGACAGCGCAAAGAGAAAGGCCGCCGCCTCGGCCGCGGTCGCGGGCTTGCCGAGGATGCGCCGGCCGAGCGCCACCGTGGTATCGGCGCAAAGAACGACCTCGTCCGGCCCGCATTCCAGCGCCCGCGCCTTCGCCCGCGCGATGCGCGCACAATAGGGCCGGGGCAGTTCGCCGCGAACCGGGTCTTCATCGATGTCGGGGGCGCGGACCGCGTCCGGCACCAGGCCAAGCTGCGCCAGCAGTTCCGCCCGGCGCGGGCTGGCCGAGCCGAGGATCAGCCTGGGGCGCACCTTACTTGAAGCGGTAATTGATCCGCCCCTTGGTCAGGTCATAGGGCGTCATCGTCACCTGCACCTTGTCGCCGGCCAGAACCCGGATGCGGTTCTTGCGCATCTTTCCCGCCATCGTCGCGATGATCTCATGGCCGTTTTCCAGCTCGACCCTGAACGTCGCGTTTGGCAGGAGTTCCTTCACGACGCCCGGAAATTCGAGACCTTCTTCCTTGGCCATGGTCACTCCTTGGTTGGCTGCCCGCGGCTCGGGGCCCGGGCGCGCGTTAAATGCGCCCCTTGACGCCTGAATTCAAGCGCAATGTCAGGTTTCAACGGCAAGCGCAACCTTGGCGATCTGGCCATGCTGCTCGGGCCAGTGCGCGAGGTTCAGCACCCCGCCATCGGCGCGCACCGCCGCGATCGCCGCGCGCGAGACCTCGGCGATGACCCAGCCCGGCGCGCCGGTGTCGCCCTCGGCCAGGATCCCGGTCGCCGCAAAGCCGTGATCGGGCGGGCCGTAGACCGCGGCGCGGCCGGTGCCTTCCTCCATCCCCGCGCACCAGGGGGCGGCACCGACAATCGGCGCATGGACCGCGACACACTGGTTTTCCAGCGCCCGCGCCATCGCCCCGACCCGCACCCGGGTAAAGCCGGCCAGCGCCTCGGTCGCCGAGGGCACCAGCAGGATCTCGGCCCCCGCCTCGGCCAGCGCGCGCGCCAGCAGCGGAAACTCGCTGTCATAGCAGATGAGAATGCCGATCCGGCCCAGCGCGGTGTCGAAAAGCCTCAGCCCCTCGCCGGCCACCACATGCCAGTCCTCGCGCTCGAAACGGGTCATCATCAGCTTGTCCTGATGGCCGATCAGGCCACCGGGGCCGAAAAGGCCGGCCCGGTTCACCGGCCGGTCGCCGGCATGAGCCGCGCCATAGGCCGGACCGGAGCCGGCGAGAATATGGACATTGTAGCGCGCGGCCAGGCGCGCATGCAGGGCCTCGGCCGCCGGCCGGTGGCGGTCCACCTCGCGCAGCGCGGATTCGAGCCCGGCCGCGACCGTAGGACCGCCCAGGCTGGCCAGTTCCATCGCGCCGTATTCGGGAAAGACCAGCAGGTCCGCCCCCTGCCCGGCCGCCCCGGCCACCCAGGCGTCAAGCTTGGCCTCATACTGCGACCAGTCGGCGAGACGGTCGAGCGGATAGGCGGCGGCGGCAATCTTCATTCCATTCCTCGCATTGCGACTGTCGGCCCGCGTCCCGCCCCGGCGACGACGCCGCCCCGGCCCGGCCATCCTTCCCCCTCGTCCGGCAATCGCCGCGGCCGGCGGCCCGCCGGGGGCGCCGTGGCCGCCAGCCCGCCGAAGGCGCCCCACCTGCGGTGCACCGGGCTCAGCCGCCGGCGACCTGGCGGGCGTAATCCTCGGCATCGAACCAGCCGCAGGAGGCGCGGATCCGGCCCTCGGCGTCGATGTCCCATTCCTCCCAGCCCTTCACGTCAAGCGCATGGCCGGTGCCGGAATGCCGCCCGGTGAAGGTCCAGATGAAGGCGGCATGATCGCCGGCGATCCTGAGGTCGTCGAGCATGACCCGCATCTCGTCGACATCGCCATAAAAGCCGGCCGCCATCGCGGCAATCCCCGCCCGGCCGACCCAGGGCACACCGCGATTGATGACGATGGTCCCGTCTTCGGCATAGGCTGCGGCAACCCTTTCGGGATCGCCGGAATTCCAGGCCTTCTCGTATTCCGCCGCCGCGCGACGGATGGTCTCGGTGTCTGTTGCCACGGCTCTCTCCCCCCCTGCGCAGAAAATCGCCGCAACCCTGAACCCTGCCCGCCCCGCCTGTCAACGCCGATGCGGCCAGGGCCGTCCGGTGCTACCCGCCGCCTACCCCGCCGGCGCCCCGAACCGTTCGATCATCCGCGCCCGGATCTGGTCGCGCGCCTGACGATAGGCGACCAGCTTGGCCTCGCGCCCCTCGCCGATGCCGGTCGGGTCAAGCACCGGCCAGTATTCCACGTCGAGATGGAAATGCCGGGTGAACTCCAGCGCCATGCGCTGGCTCGCCGGCGACAGCGCGACGATCAGGTCGAACCCCGACAGATCGTCGCCCCATTGCTGCATCTCGGTGAAACTGCGCGAGCGGTGGCGCGCCAGTTCGACGCCGATCTCGCGGCAGACGGTGACGGCAAAGCCGTCGATCTCCAGATCGTTGCGGACCCCGGCCGACTGGACATAGCAGGACTTGCCGTGCATCTGCTTCATCAGCCCCTCGGCCATCGGCGAGCGCACCGCATTCTGGTCGCAGCAGAACAGCACCGAGGCCGGAATGTCCCTGGCCACGCCTCAGCCCCCGAAATGCAGGACGCAGATCAGCGTGAAAAGACGCCGCGCAGTGTCGGTATCAAGCTCGGCCTTGCCGTCGAGCCGCTCGATCAGCACCCGCGCGCCTTCGTTGTGAATGCCGCGCCTGGCCATGTCGATCGCCTCGATCTGGCTTGGCGGCAGGCGTTTGACCGCCTCGAAATAGCTCTCGCAGATCTGGAAGTAATCCTTGACCACCTGGCGGAACGGGCCCAGCGACAGCTGGAACTGCGCCAGCGGCGCGCCCGCCTCGTCGGCCAGGTCGAAGACCAGCCGCTTGTCGCGGATCGCCAGCGCCAGGCAGAACGGCCCCGGCGGCGGCGGCATCTCGCCACGCGCCGGCAGGGCAAAGGCGTTCTGCTCCAGCAGGTCGAAGATCGCGACCTTGCGCTCCTGCTCGACCTCGGGGGTCGGCGCGGGCAGCCCGCTGTCGTCGATCTCGATGCGGCCGATCCGGCTCATGCCCGGCCCTCCCCCCGGTTCAGCGCGTCAAGCCGGGCGCGCACCGACAGGCCATGCGCCTCAAGCCCCTCGGAGATCGCCAGCCGCTCGGCCGCCGGGCCGATCGCGGCCAGCGCCGCCGGCGACATCCGCGCGATCGTCGTGCGTTTCAGGAAATCCAGCACCGAAAGCCCGCTGGAAAACCGCGCCGAGCGGGCGGTCGGCAGCACATGGTTCGGACCCCCGACATAATCGCCGATCGCCTCGGGCGTCCAGGCGCCGAGAAAGATCGCCCCGGCATGGCGGATCCGCGCCGCCAGCGACTCGGGGTCGGCGACGCAAAGCTCCAGATGCTCGGGCGCGATCCGGTCCGAAAGTGCCGCCGCCTCGGCGAGGTCGCGCACCACGATCACCGCGCCATGGTCACGCCAGCTCGCCCCGGCGATCGCCCGGCGTTGCAGCACCGCCAGCCGCGCCGCCACCGCCGCCGCCACCGCCTGCCCGAAGCCAGCGTCATCGGTGATCAGGATCGCCTGCGCGCTTTCGTCATGCTCGGCCTGGCTGAGCAGATCGAGCGCGATCCAGTCGGGGTCATTGTCGCGGTCGGCGATCACCACGATCTCGGACGGGCCGGCGATCATGTCGATGCCGACCTGCCCGAACACCCGCCGCTTGGCCGCCGCCACAAAGGCATTGCCCGGCCCGGTGATCTTGTCGACCGGCGCGACCGAGGCGGTGCCGTAGGCCAGCGCCGCGATCGCCTGCGCCCCGCCCAGCCGGTAGATCGTATCGACCCCGGCCAGCCTTGCTGCATAAAGCACCAGGGGGTTGACCACGCCGCCCGGCGTCGGACAGGCGATCACCAGCCGCCCGACGCCGGCCACCCGCGCCGGGATCGCGTTCATCAGGACCGAGGACGGATAAGAGGCAAGCCCCCCCGGCACATACAGCCCGGCCGAGGCGACCGCGGTCCAGCGCCAGCCAAGCCCGGCGCCGGCCGCATCGTCCCAGCGCGCATCCCCGGGCATCTGGCGCTGGTGATAGGCGCGGATCCGGCCCGCCGCCAGTTCCAGCGCGGCGCGATCCTCGGGCGCCACCTTGGCACAATGCGCGGCGATCTCCCCGGCCGAGAACGCCAGTGTCCCGGGCGTCAGCGCCAGCCGGTCGAACCGCGCCGTCAGCGCGATCAGCGCCGCATCGCCCCCGGCCCTGACCTCGTCGATGATCGCCGCCACCGCCTGATCGACGCTCTCCTCCGCCGCGCGTCTGGCGCCGA
>PHEC01000189.1 GCA_002841115.1 Alphaproteobacteria bacterium HGW-Alphaproteobacteria-6
GCAGCCGCCAGCCGAGAGGCGCCAGCGCCCCGGGCAGTGCGCCGACAACATCGGCCAGCCCGCCGGTCTTGACCAGCGGCACCGATTCGGAGGCGACCGACAGCACCTGCCCGCCACCCGGATCAGCCCGCCGATCCGCCCTCTGCCCGCCACCTGCGCTGCCCATCGCGTCCCGTCCCCTGCCGACCCGGCCAGCCTAGCCTGCCCGGCCGCGGCCCGCCAGAATGTTTCGCCGCCGACATCTTCGCCCTGCCCCCGACGGGGCCAGATGGTTCAGCCCGACCAAGCGTCTTGCAACGCGTCATAGGTCGGCGACATCTGGCCATTCTCGATCGTCGACGGGGTCGAGCGGGCAAGGCCGGCGGCGCTGGCGGCGGTCTGCAGCGTCCAGCCGCGGGCCCGGCGCAACGCGCGCACCCGGCGGCCGAGGTCCAGGGGTTCGACCGCGGTTGCAGCACCGGTCGCGTCGGCCGGGTCGGCGCGGGCGATGCGGATCAGGCCGCTGCGGTCGATATCGCTCATGCCCCGCCTCTGTTCACCGCTTCACCGATGGCTGTGCAATAGCGCCCTTTGGCCCAGGGTTGCAACGCCGCCCGGTCCTTGATAGCCAGAAACCCGGTCCGGCGAACAGGCCGCGGCGGCGCCCCCCGGCAAGGTCTGTCGGCGCATCCGCCAGCGGGCCGGGCAATCGTCAGGCTGCATGGCGACAAGCGAAAGGCCGGCCCATGATCCGTCTCGACATCATCTCGGATATCGCCTGCCCCTGGTGCCATGTCGGCAAGGGCCATCTTGACCGCGCCCTGGCGGCACGGCCCGATCATCCCTTCACCATCGAATGGCATCCCTTCCAGCTCAACCCCGAGCTGCCGCCCGAGGGGATGGACCGCGAGGCCTATCTGGTGGCGAAATTCGGTTCGCGCGCGCAATACATGGCGCAGCACGGCGCGATGGTCGATCACGCGGACCGGGCCGGTGTCGCGCTGAACCTCGACAAGGTGGCGCGGACACCGAACACGCTTGACGCGCACCGGCTGATCCACTGGGCCGGGCTCGAGGGCCGGCAGGGCGCGGTGGTCACGGCGCTTTTCACCGCGCTCTGGCAAGACGGGCGCGATGTCGGCGACCGCAAGGTGCTGGCCGAGATCGCCGGCGAGGCCGGGCTTGATGCAGCGCTGATCGCCCGCGCCCTGGCGAGCGACGGCGACAGCGACGAGATCCGCGCCCGCGATGCCCATGCCCGCGAGCGCGGCGTCAGCGGCGTGCCGACCGCCCAGCTTGCCGCCGCCGATACCGCCTGAGCGCGTCAGCGGCCGGCCTGACAGGCTGCTGAAGAAGTCCCGCGTCCACCCGTTTTTAACCTTGAGAGCGGAAAACTGTTCCTCGCCACGCTCCCCACACGCTCGGGCCCGGGCGACCAGCCCGGGCCGCGCCCGACCCTCCCCCCGGGAGGGCGCATGGCACTGTTGCAGATTGCTCAACGATTGGAATGGCCTGGCCGCGATAAAGCACCGCAACCCCGGCGTGGCAAAGCGCCCCCCCAAGGGTCGGGCGCGCCCCTCGGTGCCGGGATCGGAGGGCGGGACAGGAAAGGTTTCCCCGCCAGACCCTGCCCGAGTTTCCTTTTCAGCAGCCTGCTGAACCCTGCCGCGCCGCCGGGCCGCGGCCGCGGAGAACCCCGACCGCGCGACCAGCGCCCGCCGCCGCCACCCGGAACCGCCCCCCGCCCCAACCCGGAGCCGCCCGCCGCATGACCCACGCCCCCCGGACCGCACCGGCACCACATCCGGCACCGCGCCTGCCCTTGCCGGAATTCATCGCCCTTCTGGCGATGATGTTCGCGATGACGGCATTCTCGATCGACGCGATGCTGCCGGCGCTGCCGGCGATCGCGGCCGAACTGACCCCGGATGCGCCCAACCGCGCGCAACTGATCATCGGCGCCTTCGTGCTTGGCATGGGGATCGGCACCTTCATCACCGGGCCGCTGTCGGATGCCTTCGGACGCCGCCCGGTGATCATCGGCGGCGTGGCGCTTTACTGCCTCGGCGCAGCGCTGGCCTGGGCGGCGCCGTCGCTGGAACTGATGCTGGCGGCGCGGCTCTTGCAGGGCCTCGGCGTCTCGGGCCCGCGGATCGCGGCGCTGGCGCTGGTGCGCGACCTGTATTCGGGCCGGCAGATGGCGCGGATCGTGTCCTTCGTGATGATGGTCTTCGTGCTGGTGCCGGCGATGGCACCCTTGGCGGGGTCGTTCATCATCGCCGGCTTCGGCTGGCGCGGCATCTTCGTTGCCTTCGTCAGCTTCGCGCTGATCGTCACCACCTGGTTCGGCCTTCGCCAGGCCGAGACGCTGCCGCCGGAACGGCGCCGCCCGCTGGGTCTGGCCAGCCTTGCGCGGGCGGTGCGCGAGGTGGTGACCAACGCCCTGGTGGCGCGGGTGACGCTGGTGCTGACGCTGGCCTTCGCGATCCTCTTCACCGCCATCGCCTCGACCCAGCAGGTCTTTGACCAGAGCTTCGGGCGGGCGGAGAGCTTTCCGCTCTGGTTCGCGCTGATCGCGCTGGTCTCGGGCAGCGCCAACATCCTCAACGCGCGGCTGGTGATGCGGGTCGGCATGCGGGCGCTGGTGACGCGGGCCTTCGCCGCGCAATGCGGGGTCTCGGGGCTGATGCTGGCCGGCTTCGGCCTTGGGCTGATGCCGCAAGGGGCAGCGTTCTGGGCCTATCTCATCTGGACCATGTCGGTCTTCTTCATGGCCGGGCTGACGATCGGCAACCTCAATGCGCTGGCGCTGGAGCCGATGGGCCATATCGCCGGCACCGCGGCCTCGGTGGTGGCGGCGGTGGCGACGGTCCTGTCGGTGGGCATCGCGATGCCGATCGGGCTGGCTTTCGACGGAACACCGGTGCCGCTGATCGCCGGGATCCTCGCCTGTTCGCTGCTGGCGCTGCCGGTGATGCGCCGCCTGCCGCCGGCCGACCCGGATTTCAACCCCCGCGGCTGATCCGCGGGGCGCGCGGCGCGCGCGGGGTGGCGTTATCGGATAACACCGCCGCGCTATGGCCTAGCCGGGCCGCGCCGGTCCAGTCTGATCCAAGGCGCCGACTCGTCCCCTCCCCCGGGCGGTCGGGTGCCGGGCGGGCTGTCACGAGTGCTCCCTGTCGTGTTTCTGGCCCGGACTTCCGGCAGGTGTCCCGCTGCGGGGCGCCTGCCGGACCTTGCCGGCCCGCCCCCGCCGGGCCACGGGCGCGCCAGACTTCGCCCGCGCGTCGTCAGTCGGTCCCCGCGTCGTCAGTCGGCCAGAATCAGGCTGACGCGGCGGTTCTGGCGGCCCTTCTTCTCGATCTTGCCGATGGTGACGCGGCCGATCTCGCCGGTGCGGGCGACATGGGTGCCGCCGCAGGGTTGCAGATCGATCTGCCCGCCACCGGCGCCGATCCGGATCAGCCGGACCCGGCCCCGGCCACGCGGCGGCGCGACCGACATGGTCTTGACCAGGCCGGGATTGGCATCAAGCTCGGCCTCGGTGATCCAGTCCTCGGTCACCGCAAGATCGCGCGCGATCAGCTCGTTCAACCGCTCTTCAAGCGCGGTGACATCGCCGGGCGGGTGCGGCATGTCGAAGTCGAGCCGGCCCTTGTCGGCGCCGATCTGGCCGCCGGTCACCGGCAGGGGGATCACCACCGACAGAAGATGCAGCGCGGTATGGATGCGCATGTGGCGATGGCGCCGGTCCCAGTCGAGGTGCTGGGTCACCATGGCACCCGGCGCCGGCATGGCGCGCGCCTCGGCCGGGATCAGCACCACCTGCCCGTCCTCGCCGCGGATCGCGGTGGCGATGGCAAGCCGGCCGCCGTCCCAGTCGAGATGACCGGAATCGCCGGGCTGGCCGCCGCCGGCAGGGTAGAAGAGCGGCGCGTCGATCACCAGGCCGCCCTCGGCGGTATGGCCGAGGATGCGGGCCGCGGCCTCGCGCCGGTAGGGGAAGGCACGGTAGGGTGGCAGGTCGGACGGCTGGTCGGTCGGCGGGTCGGGCAGATCGTCGGGCGGCTGGTCTACGAGCGAATGGACCAAATCCCCGATCAGCTATATGGCGCTGGTATCGCGTCAAATTACCAAGGGCAGGGCCTGAAGCTGTCGAAACACTTCAAGCCATAAGGCGCGAGCCCGGCTCGCAACCCGGTCCGCGATGCATATCGCCGATCTGAGCACGGCCAGGAACCGCGCCTGCACGCGCAAACCTGCGTTCAGAACCGACCGAGCCTGCGGCCAACCTTCATGGCCTGCCGCGTGCGCTGCGCGGTCTTGGTCCCGTCGGGGCCAGAGCGCGTCCCGCTGCCCGACATGGCATCAATACCCTTGTTGATGCCCTGCCGCAGCAGACGCTGCATGATGATGCGGATCACCATGTTGATCATCTGATTGGCGTTCATTGCGCCGCTCCTCTCGCTGCCTCCTTGCCGATGTAGACACGAAACATGCCGATTTGAGGGCAGCTTGACCGAAAATCCTCAATAAATCCTGAAAAACCGAAAATTCTTGCACTCAATCTTCGAAAAGCTCGTTCTGTCCAGGGGCACCTTCGTCGTCATCGCCCTCGCCCGCCAGTGACAGCCCCCCCGGCGGCGGGCGGTTATCGAGCAACCCCGCCGCGCGCAACTCCTTCAACCCCGGAAGGTCGCGCGCGCTCTCGAGGCCGAAATGGTCGAGAAAGCTCTCGGTTACAACAAACGTCACCGGCCGCCCCGGCGTCATCTTGCGGCGACCAAACCGAATCCATTCCATTTCAAGAAGTTGATCGACGGTTCCGCGGCTGACCGAGACGCCGCGAATCTCCTCGATCTCGGCGCGCGTGACCGGCTGATGATAGGCGATGATGGCCAGCGTCTCGATCGCCGCGCGGCTGAGCTTGCGCGTCTCGACCATCTCGCGGCGCATCAGATAGCCCAGGTCGGGCGCTGTGCGCATGGCCCAACCGTCGCCCACCCGGACCAGATTGACCCCACGCCCCTCATACCTTTTGCGCAAATGCACAAGCGCCTCGCTGGGGTCGCTCCCATGCGGCATCCGTGCCGCCATCTCACGCGTGTCAAGCGGCGTGGCCGACGCAAAGAGCATCGCCTCGATCATGCGTTCCTGTTCCGCGATCGGCGGAGCGTCAAAAAGGCTTTGTTCTGTGTTTTCCTGGTCCTGCGACACGTTCCTAATCCTTTCGCCGCAGTTCAACCGGCGCGAATATCTCTGCCTGGCGTAGCTCTGCCCGTCCTTCCTTGACCAATTCAAGCGCGGCAGCAAAGGTGGATGCCGTGGCCGAGCGTCGCCGCGCCGGATCGACAGTGAACCCCTCGGGCAGATAGGTGGCGATATCGGTCCATGTCCCGGCAAAGCCGATCAGCCCGCGCAGGTGCTCAAGCGCCTGCTCCATCGTGAAAATCGCGTCGCGATCCATGACATAGGGGCGAAACTCGTCGCGGGTGCGGATGCGCGCATAGGCCTGCATCAGATCCAGCAGCGTCGCAGTATAGCGCGTCTCGCGGCGTCGCGTCACGTCCTCGGGCAGGCCACGCGAAAAGAAATCGCGCCCCAGCCGGTCGCGCCCCATCAGCCGCGCGGCGCAATCGCGCATCGCCTGCAAACGCTCGAGTTGAAAGGCCAGATGGGCGGCGAGATCCGCACCCGAGGGCCCTTCCTCGCTTGGGTCCGGGGGCAGCAGGAGGCGTGATTTGAGGAAGGCGAGCCACGCGGCCATGACCAGATAATCGGCGGCGAGCTCCAGCCGCAAGGCCTTGGCGCGCTCGACGAAGGCAAGGTATTGGCGGGCGAGATGCAGGATGGAAATGCGGCGCAAATCAACCTTGCCTT
>PHEC01000028.1 GCA_002841115.1 Alphaproteobacteria bacterium HGW-Alphaproteobacteria-6
CCGTGACCGGGCCGCCGGACGCACCCTGTGCGGCCCGCACCGGGTCGATCTTGTCGCGCGCTACCGGGCGCGCGACATGGCCGCCGCGCAATGTTCGACCGGCGAGCAGAAGGCGTTGCTGATATCGGTGATCCTGGCCAATGCCCGGGCGCTGGCGGCGCTGTCGGGCGCCCCGCCGATCCTGCTGCTGGACGAGGTCGCGGCCCATCTTGACGCCGGCCGGCGCGCGGCACTTTATGACGAGGTCTGCGCCCTTGGCAGCCAGGCCTTCATGACCGGCACCGGCGCGGAACTGTTCAGCGGACTTTCCGGCCGCGCGCAGGTCTTCGGGCTTGGCGAGGCCGCCGGTCAGTCCACCATCGCCGAGGGGGAGGGTGCCGGATGAGCCTGCCAGCGCAACGCGTGACGCTGATCACGCTGGGTGTCGCCGATCTTGGCCGGGCGCGGGCCTTCTACGCGGCGCTCGGCTGGGTGCCGGCGCATGTTCAGGAGGGGGTGGTGTTCTACCAGATGGCGGGCGCGGTTCTTGGCCTGTTCGGGTTGGCCGATCTGGCCGCCGATCAGGGACGGCCCGGCGCGGCGCTGGGCACCGGGGCGATGACGCTGGCGCAGAATTTCCAGACCGAGGCCGAGGTTGACGCGGCTTATGCGGCCGCCCTTGCCGCCGGTGCCGTGCCGCTCAAACGGCCGGAAAAGGTCTTCTGGGGCGGCTATTCGGGTTATTTCGCCGACCCCGACGGCCATGTCTGGGAACTGGCGATGAACCCGTTCTGGCCGCTTGGGGCGGATGGCAGCCTGACCCTGCCCGAGGCATCACCGGGGGCGCCGTGAGCCGTGCCGACCGCTTGCGGCGCGCCGTCGGCCCTGCCGGGGCCGGCGCGGACATTTCGCCGGCCGCCGCGCCGCTGCTTGCGCCCGCCGCGCGCACCGTGGCGGATCAAGAGCCTTGCCGACGGCCCCGGCGGTCCTGTCGGTGTGGTGATCGCCGCAGTCTGACCCCAAATCTTGTGGTCGGCGCGTGACAATGCGCCGGTGCCGCACTATAAGATGCGGGCAAGAACAAGGACGGGCGGGCATGACCGACAACGCGCAAGCGCAGGCCGAATACGGTGCGGAATCCATCAAGGTTCTCAAGGGACTGGAAGCCGTCCGCAAGCGGCCCGGCATGTATATCGGCGACACCGACGACGGCTCGGGCCTGCATCACATGGTCTATGAGGTCGTCGACAACGGCATCGACGAGGCGCTGGCCGGCCACGCTGATTTCGTCCGCGTCCGCATCCATGCCGATCACTCGGTCTCGGTGCGCGACAACGGCCGCGGCATCCCGACCGACATCCATGCCGGCGAGGGTGTTTCGGCCGCCGAAGTGATCATGACCCAGCTTCACGCCGGGGGAAAGTTCGACCAGAACAGCTACAAGGTCTCGGGCGGGTTGCACGGGGTCGGCGTCTCGGTGGTGAACGCGCTTTCCGACTGGCTTGAGCTGCGCGTCTGGCGCGGCGGCAAGGAACATTTCGCCCGTTTCGAGAATGGCGACACGGTCGAGCCGCTGCGGGTGGTGGGCGATGCGGCCCCCGGCGAGAAGGGCACCGAGGTGCGCTTTCTCGCCGCGGCCAAGACCAACCGGCCGGACGGCACCTTCTCCAACCTCGACTACAGTTTCAAGACGCTCGAGACCCGGCTGCGCGAGCTCGCCTTCCTGAACTCGGGGGTGAAGATCATCCTCGAGGACAATCGCGGCGCGGAATTGCAGCGATCGGAACTGTTCTACGAGGGCGGGGTGCGCGAATTCGTGAAATACCTCGACCGCCACAAGACCTCGGCCCTGGCCGAGCCGATCTTCATCAGCGGTGACCGCGGCGGGATCGGCGTCGAGGTGGCGATGTGGTGGAACGACAGCTACAACGAGATGGTGCTGCCCTTCACCAACAACATCCCGCAGCGCGACGGCGGCACCCATCTGGCCGGGTTTCGCGGCGCGCTGACCCGCACCATCAACGCCTATGCGCAATCCTCGGGCATCGCCAAGAAGGAAAAGATCGATTTCACCGGCGATGACGCGCGCGAGGGGCTGACCTGTGTCCTGTCGGTCAAGGTGCCCGACCCGAAGTTCTCGAGCCAGACCAAGGACAAGCTGGTCAGTTCCGAGGTCCGCCCGGCGGTCGAGAACCTGGTGGGCGAGAAGCTGTCCGAGTGGTTCGAGGAAAATCCCGCCCAGGCCCGGGTCATCGTCGGCAAGATCATCGAGGCGGCACTGGCGCGCGAGGCGGCGCGCAAGGCGCGCGATCTGACCCGGCGCAAGACCGCGATGGATGTGGCCAGCCTGCCCGGCAAGCTGACCGATTGCCAGGAAAAGGACCCGGCCCTGTCGGAACTGTTCCTGGTCGAGGGCGACAGCGCCGGCGGATCGGCCAAGGAGGGGCGGGACCGCAAGAACCAGGCGGTGCTGCCGCTCAGGGGCAAGATCCTCAATGTCGAGCGCGCCCGCTTCGACCGGATGCTGGGGTCCGAACAGATCGGCACGCTGATCACCGCGCTCGGCACCGGCATCGGCCGGGACGAGTTCAACCTTGCAAAGCTGCGCTATCACAAGATCGTCATCATGACCGACGCCGATGTCGACGGCGCCCATATCCGCACCCTGCTTCTGACCTTCTTCTTCCGCCAGATGCCCGACCTGATCGAGGGCGGGCATCTCTATATCGCCGAGCCGCCGCTATACAAGGTCGCGCGCGGCAAGTCCGAGGTCTACCTCAAGGATCAGGCGGCGCTGGATGATTACCTGATCGCCATGGGCGTCGAGGGCGCGATCCTGCGGCTTGGATCGGGCGAGGCGATATCGGGCGCCGACCTGGCCCGTGTCGTCGAGGATGCGCGCGTGGTGCGCCGCAGCCTGCAGGCCTTCCCGACCCAGTATCCCGCCCATATCCTGGAGCAATGCGCCATCGCCGGCGCGCTGCTGCCGGGACGCATCGACGCCGATGCGCAAGGTGTCGCCGACGAGGTGGCACGCCGGCTCGACGCGATCGCGGTCGAATACCAGCGTGGCTGGCAGGGCCGTCCGACCCAGGATCACGGCCTGCGCTTCGCGCGCATCCTGCGCGGCGTCGAAGAGGTCCGCACCCTTGACGGAACGGTGCTGCGCTCGGGCGAGGCGCGCCGGCTGGCCAGCCATACCGGCACCTTGCAGGAGGTCTATGGCCGCACGGCCCGCCTGGTGCGCAAGGACCGCGAGCAGCTGATCCACGGCCCGGTAGAGCTTCTGACCGCGATCCTGCAGGAAGGCGAAAAGGGTCTCAGCCTGCAACGCTACAAGGGCCTTGGCGAGATGAACCCCGAGCAATTGTGGGAAACCACGCTTGATCCTGCGGCGCGGACACTTGTGCAGGTCCGCGTCGACGACGTGGCCGAGGCCGACGACATCTTCACCAAGCTGATGGGGGACGTGGTCGAACCGCGCCGCGAATTCATCCAGCAGAACGCGCTGAACGTCGCCAACCTCGACTTCTGATCAGACCAGCGCCGCGCCGACGATCCGCTCGGCCTCCGCCACCGCCTCGTCGATCGTCATCACCGAGGTGTCCAGCACCACCGCATCCGCCGCCGCCGCCAGCGGTGCGGCGGCCCGGCCGATGTCGCGGGCATCGCGGGCCAGCACCTCGGCCAGCACCTCGGCCTCGTCGCCGCCGAGTTCCAGCCAGCGGCGATGCGCGCGCACCTCCGGCGATGCGGTGACGTAAAGCTTCACCTCCGCCTCGGGGCAGATCACCGTGCCGATGTCGCGACCATCAAGCACCGCGCCGCCCTCGCGCCGGGCAAACCGGCGTTGAAAGGCGACAAGTGCGGCGCGCACCTGCGGTATCACCGCCACCCGGCTTGCCGCCTGCCCGGCGGCCAGCGTGCGCAGGTCGTCGCGCTCCAGATCCGCCGCCACCAGATCGCGCGCCGCCGCCACCGGGTCGCCGCCCTTTGCCGCCACCGCCCGATACAAAAGCCCGGTATCGAGATGGCCAAGGCCGAAGCGCGCCGCCAGCGCCCGCGCCACCGTGCCCTTGCCCGCCGCCGCCGGCCCGTCGATCGCCACGGTGAAGACCCGCGCCGGGCGTGCCATTCAGCCCGCCCGCGCGATCTGCGCGCCAAGCCCGGCCATCAGCCCCGCGAAGGCCGGAAACGAGGTGGCGATCGGCGAGCCGTCGTCGATGCTCACCGCCTGCCGCGCCGCCAGCCCCAGAACCAGGAAACTCATCGCGATGCGGTGGTCGATATGGGTGGCGCAGACCGCCCCGCCCGGCACCCCGCCCGGCCCCATGCCATGCACGATCAGCGTATCGGCATCTTCCTCGACGCGCACCCCGCAAGCCTCGAGCCCGCGCGCCATCGCGTCGATCCGGTCGCTCTCCTTGACCCGCAACTCCCTGACCCCGCGCATCACCGTCACCCCTTCGGCAAAGGCCGCCACGACGGACAGGATCGGGTATTCGTCGATCATGCTCGCTGCGCGCGCCGCAGGCACCTCGATCCCCTGCATCGCCCCCGAGAACCGCACCCTGAGGTCGGCAACCGGTTCGCCGCCCTCCTCGCGCGGGGACAGAAAGGCGATGTCCGCCCCCATCTCGGCAAGCGTCAGATAAAGCCCGACCCGGGTCGGGTTCCGGGATACCCCCGGCACCAGGATATCCGAGCCCTCGACGATCAGCGCCGCACAGACCGGAAAGGCGGCCGAGGACGGGTCGCGCGGCACCGCCACCACCTGCGGGCGCAATTCCGGCCGCCCGGTCAGGGTGATGACATGCCCCTCGCCGGTCTCCTCGACCGAAATCGTGGCCCCGAAACCACGCAACATCCGCTCGGAATGATCGCGCGTCGGCTCGCGCTCGATCACCACGGTCTGCCCCGGCGCATTCAGCCCGGCCAGCAGCACCGCCGACTTCACCTGCGCCGACGGCACCGGCAGGGCATAGCGCACCGGCACCGGATCCGCGGCGCCGACGACGGTCATCGGCAGCCGCCCGCCGGCACGCCCATGGGCGCGCGCGCCGAAGAGCGCCAGAGGCTCGCTCACCCGACCCATCGGCCGCTTGCGCAAACTGGCGTCGCCGGTGAAGGTCGCGGTGATCGCACTGGTCGCCATCGCCCCCATGATCAGCCGCACGCCGGTGCCGGAATTGCCGCAGTCGATCACCGCCTCGGGCTCGGCAAAGCCGCCGACCCCGACGCCGTTGACCGACCATTCCCCCGGCCCGTGCCGCACCACCCCGGCACCGAAGGCGCGCATCGCCGCGCCGGTATCCAGCACGTCCTGGCCCTCCAGCAATCCCGTCACCCGGGTCTCGCCCACTGCCATCGCGCCAAGGATCAGCGCCCGGTGGCTGATCGACTTGTCGCCCGGCACCTCGGCCACGCCGCTCAGCGGGCCCGACCGGCGGGCGGTCATCGCAACAGGTTCACCCTGGCCGGACATGGTCGCTCCCTCGCACGAAATCGCCCCGCTGATAGCGCAACCCCCGGGGACGGTCCATGGCCCTGCGGCTTCTTCGTTGCGAAAATACCCCCGCGCGGAGCGCCCCCGCCCTCAAAGCCTGGCGAAGGTCAGGTAATGCGGCACCCGGCCCTCGCGCAGCGCCTTCTGCTCGTAGCGGGTCGACAACCAGCCCGCCCAGGGCTGGTGCCCGTCCGTGACCGGCGCAAAGCCCGCCTTCGGCACGGTGATCCGGGCCTGACGGACATAGTCGGCGATATCCGTGGCAATCCGGAACTCGGCCCCCGGCGCCATGACCCGGGCCAGCATGGCAAGGCTTTCGGCGGTCACGAACCGGCGCCGGTGATGGCGCCGCTTTGGCCAGGGATCGGGATAATTGAGGTAGGCGCGCGCCAGCAATCCAGCCGGCAGAACCTCGATCAGGTCGCGCGCGTCGCCGGGATGGACCGCCAGGTTCGTCACCCCCGCCGCGCGGATCCTGCCCAGAAGCATGGCGACACCGTTGATGTAGGGCTCGCAACCGATCAGGCCGATGCCGGGGTTGGCCGCCGCGACATGCACCATGTGCTCGCCGCCACCAAATCCGATCTCGAGCCAGATCGGCCGGTCATCCCCGAAAAGCGACGAAGGCGCGATCAGGGCACGGTCGGGGTTCTCCTCGCGGGTGATCCCGTTGGGACGCAGCACACCCAGATCCTCGGCCAGATAGGTCCGCTGGCTGTCGCGCAGGGCCTTGCCGTGGCGACGGCCATAGAGGTTGCGCCATTCCGGTAGCTGGTTCTTCGCTTCGCTCATTGCTCGCCGCCTCCGCCCGGCCCCGCACACCTGTGAACAGCGCCCGGCACCGGGGTCAATCCTCAAGCCCCGCCTTCAGGTCGTAAAGTGCGCCAAGCGCCTGCAAGGGCGTCATCTCGTCGGGGTGAAGTGCGGCGATCCGCTCCTCCAGCGGGCTCGGCCCCCTGGCCTGGCGCAGCGGTGCGGCGGGGGCGGCACTGAAGAGCGGCAGATCGTCGATCAGCGTGGCGCGCCGCGCGCCGCCCTCGCGCTCGCCCCTCTCCAGCGCCTCAAGGACAACCCGCGCCCGCTCGACCACCGCCGCCGGCAGGCCGGCCAGCCGCGCCACCTGCACACCGTAAGACCGGTCCGCGGCGCCTTTCCTCACCTCGTGCAGAAAGATCACCTCGCCCTGCCATTCCTTGACCGCGACGGTGGCGTTCTCGACCCCGTCCAGCTTGGCCGCCAGCGCGGTCATCTCGTGGTAATGGGTGGCGAACAGCGCGCGGCAGCGGTTGGCGTCATGCAGATGCTCCAGCGTCGCCCAGGCGATGCTGAGCCCGTCATAGGTCGCCGTGCCGCGGCCGATCTCGTCAAGGATCACCAGCGCGCGGTCGTCGGCCTGATTGAGGATCGCCGCCGTCTCGACCATCTCGACCATGAAGGTGGAGCGCCCGCGCGCCAGATCATCAGCCGCCCCGACCCGGCTGAACAGCTGGCTGACGATGCCGATCCGGGCCCGTGCCGCCGGCACGAAGCTGCCGGCCTGCGCCAGCAGCACGATCAGCGCGTTCTGGCGCAGGAAGGTCGACTTGCCGGCCATGTTTGGCCCGGTCAGCAGCCAGATCGCCGGCGTCTCGCCGGTGCTCAGCGCACAATCATTGGCGATGAAGGGCGCGCCCGCCCGCCGCAGCGCCCGCTCGACAACCGGATGGCGGCCGGCCTCGATCTCGAAGGCGCGGCTGTCGTCCATCAGGGGCATGGTCCAGTCCTCGCCCCGCGCGATATCGGCGAAGGCAGCGGCAAGATCGACCTCCGCCAGCGCCCGCGCCGCCGCCGCGATCAGCGCCGCCGCATCGAGAGCCACCGCTTTCAGGCCGTCGAAAAGCCGCTTCTCGATCTCGAGCGCGCGGCCCGCGGCATTGAGGATCTTCGTCTCCATCTGCGCCAGCGCCAGCGTTGTAAAACGGACCTGCCCCGCCGTCGTCTGGCGATGGATGAAGGTCTCGCTCAGGGGCGCCGACTGCATCCGCTCGGCATGGGTCGCGGTGGTCTCGATGAAATAGCCCAGCACGTTGTTGTGGCGGATCTTCAGGCTCTGCACCCCGGTCCGGGCGATGTATTCGGCCTGCATCGCGGCGATCACGGCGCGACCCTCGTCGCGCAATTGCCGCGCCTCATCAAGGTCGGGGTCATGGCCGGGGGCGATGAAGCCGCCGTCGCGCGCCAGAAGCGGCGGCTCGGCGACCAGCGCGGCGCCGAGCAGCGCCACCAGGTCGTCATGGCCCTGAAGCGCCGCTGCCGCCTCGGCCAGGCGCGCCGGCACGCCTTCTGTCAGCTGCCCGGCGATCCGGCCGGCGGCGGCCAGCCCGGCGCCGATCGCCGCCAGGTCGCGCGGCCCGCCGCGGTCGAGCGCCAGACGCGACAGCGCCCGGTCGATATCGGGCACCCGTTTCAGATCGCTGCGCAGCGCCTCGGCCAGACGCGCCTCGGCGACCAGATGCGCCACCGCCCCGTGCCGGATGCGGATTTCGGCCAGGTCGCGCGAGGGTGCCGACAGCCGGCGTTCCAGAAGCCG
This sequence comes from Alphaproteobacteria bacterium HGW-Alphaproteobacteria-6, assembly GCA_002841115.1. GTDB lineage: Bacteria > Pseudomonadota > Alphaproteobacteria > Rhodobacterales > Rhodobacteraceae > Albidovulum. Next base: position 8,055 of record PHEC01000028.1, read on the forward strand.
CGCGCCGGCCGCCGTCACCGTGCGGTCGATCGCCGCAATCAGCGAGCCCTCGCGCCCGCCCGACAGCGCCTGCGTGATCTCGAGGTTGCGCCGGGTGGCGGCGTCGATCTGCACCGCGGCCCTGGCGCTTTCGCGGACCGGCGGGCGCAACAGCGGCAGCCTGCCGCGCTGGGTCAGGTCGAGGTAGTCAACGATCGCCGCCATCGCCGAGACCTCGGCCCGCCCGAAAGTGCCGAAGGCATCCAGCGTGCCGACCCCGAACAGCGCGCAAAGCCGCTTCTCGCCCCCGGCACTGTCGAAGGAGCCGCGCGACAGGGGCGTCAGCGCGGCAGCGGATTCAGTGACTATGGCGCGGCAATCGGCCTCTTTCGTCTCGGATACGATGACCTCGCGGGGGGCCAGCCGGGCCAGTTCCGGCGCCAGCCGGACCATCGCGCAGGGCATCACCCGGAACTCGCCGGTCGAGATGTCGACCCAGGCCAGCGCGCCCTCGTCGCGGACCTCGGCGAAGGCGGCAAGGTAATTGTGCCGGCGCGCCTCCAGCAGCGACTCCTCGGTCAGCGTGCCGGGGGTGACCAGCCGCACCACATCGCGCGCCACCACCGATTTCGCCCCGCGTTTCTTCGCCTCGGCCGGGTCTTCCATCTGCTCGGCGATGGCGACGCGAAAGCCCTTGCGGATCAGCGTCAGAAGATAGCCCTCGGCGGCGTGGACCGGCACGCCGCACATCGGAATGTCCTGGCCCAGATGCTGGCCGCGCTTGGTCAGCGCGATGTCAAGCGCCGCCGCCGCCGCCTCGGCATCGGCAAAGAACATCTCGTAGAAGTCGCCCATCCGGTAGAACAGCAGCGCGCCCGGATAGCGGCCCTTGATCTCCAGATACTGCGCCATCATCGGCGTCACGCCCGTGTCGATCCGGTTCACCCGTGCCCTCCGTCGCCCGGCCCCGACCCTACAAAACCGCCCCGGCCGGGAAAAGCGGCAAATCCTGCGGATTGTGACAATGGCTGTGCGGCGCTATGACAGGGATATCCCGTCAAGGAGCAGCGCCGCCATGTCCCCGAGAAACCGCGTCACCCCGGAAGAGGCGCTTGCCTATCACCTGAATCCGGTGCCGGGAAAGTTCGAGGTGGTGCCATCCAAGCCGATGGCCACGCAGCGCGACCTGAGCCTCGCCTATTCGCCCGGCGTCGCGGTGCCGGTCCAGGCGATCGCCGCAGCGCCCGAGACCGCCTATGACTACACCAACAAGGGCAACCTGGTCGCCATCGTCTCGAACGGCACCGCGATCCTCGGGCTTGGCAATCTCGGTGCGCTGGCCTCGAAGCCGGTGATGGAAGGCAAGGCAGTTCTGTTCAAGCGCTTCGCCGACGTGAACGCGATCGACATCGAACTGGACACCGAGGACCCCGAGGAGATCATCCGGGCGGTGCGCCTGATGGGCCCGACCTTCGGCGGCATCAACCTTGAAGACATCAAGGCACCGGAATGCTTCATCATCGAAAGCCGGCTGAAGGAGATGATGGACATCCCGGTCTTTCACGATGACCAGCACGGCACCGCGGTGATCTGCGCCGCCGGGCTGATCAACGCACTTGACCTGACCGGCAAGACGATCGGCGAAGTGCGGATCGTGCTGAACGGCGCGGGGGCGGCCGGCATCGCCTGTCTGGAACTGCTGAAGGCGATGGGTGCCAAGCACGACAACTGCATCATGTGCGACACCAAGGGGGTGATCTGGCAGGGCCGGACCGAGGGCATGAACCAGTGGAAATCGGCCCATGCCGCGCAGACCGATGCGCGCACGCTGCAAGAGGCGATGCAGGGGGCGGACGTGTTTCTGGGTGTCTCGGCCAAGGGGGCGGTGACACCGGCGATGGTTGCCGCGATGGCGCCCAACCCGGTGATCTTCGCCATGGCCAACCCCGACCCCGAGATCACCCCCGAAGAGGCCCATGCCGTGCGCCCCGACGCGATCGTCGCCACCGGGCGGTCGGATTATCCCAATCAGGTCAACAATGTCCTCGGCTTTCCCTATCTCTTTCGCGGTGCGCTGGACATCCATGCCCGCGCGATCAACGACGAGATGAAGATCGCCTGTGCCCGCGCGCTGGCGAAGCTGGCGCGCGAGGATGTGCCCGACGAGGTGGCGATGGCCTATGGCCGCAAGCTGAGCTTCGGGCGCGACTACATCATCCCGACGCCCTTCGATCCCAGGCTGATCCATGTCATCCCGCCGGCGGTGGCGAAGGCCGGGATGGAGACCGGCGTGGCGCGCCGTCCGATCATCGACATGAACGCCTATGTCCTTGGCCTGAAGGCGCGGATGGACCCGACCGCGGCGATCCTGCAGGGCATCCATGCCCGCGCCCGCCAGGCCCAGGCGCGGATGATCTTCGCCGAGGGCGACGATCCGCGGGTGCTGCGGGCCGCGGTGGCCTATCAGCGCGCCGGCCTCGGCCAGGCGCTGATCGTCGGGCGCGAGGGCGAGGTGCGCGATAAACTGCAAGCCGAGGGGCTGGGCGATGCGGTCGCCGACGTGACCGTGGTCAATGCCGCCAATACCGGCCACCTCGACACATACCGCGACTTTCTCTACCAGCGGCTGCAGCGCAAGGGCTTTGATCGTCAGGATGTGCACCGCCTGGCGGCGCGCGACCGGCATGTGTTCTCGGCGCTGATGCTGGCGCATGGCCATGGCGACGGGCTGGTGACCGGGGCGACGCGCAAGTCGGCGCATGTGCTCGGCCTGATCAACCATGTCTTCGATGCCCGTGCCGAGGATGGCGCGGTCGGCATCACCGCGGTCCTGCACCGCGGCCGGATCGTGCTGATCGGTGACACCCTGGTGCACGAATGGCCCGATGAAGAGGACCTCGCCGACATCGCCGAACGTGGCGTCGATGTGGCGCGCGGGCTTGGCATCGATCCGCGCGTGGCCTTCCTGTCCTTCTCGACCTTCGGCTATCCGGTGTCGGAGCGCGCGACCAAGATGTATCAGGCCGCCCATGTCCTTGACCGCCGCGGCGTCGATTTCGAATACGAGGGCGAGATGACCGTCGATGTCGCGCTCAACCCCGAGCAGATGGCGCGTTACCCGTTCTGCCGCCTCACAGGCCCGGCCAATGTGCTGGTGGTGCCGGCCCGGCATTCGGCCTCGATCTCGGTCAAGCTGATGCAGGAGATGGCCGGGGCGACGGTGATCGGCCCGATCCTGACCGGGGTCGACAGCCCGATCCAGATCTGCTCGATCGGATCGACGGTCAACGACATCCTCAACATGGCGGTGATCGCGGCCTGCCGGCTGGGCCAGACCGGATAGGCGGGCGCGGCCCCTGGTCAGTGGGCGAAGGGCGCGTTCTCGCCCCAAAGCTCCAGCACCCGGCGGTCGCGGCCGCAATCGGCACGGTAAAGCTTGTAGGCCGTCGCCTTCTGGCGCGGGCCGAAGCGGGTCAGGATGATCTTGGTGCTCTTGTAGAAATCCTGGTGATATTCCTCGGCCTCGTGGAACCGCACCGCATCAAGAATCGGCGTCACGATGGCCTTGCCCAGATCGGCCGCGGCCGCGGCCTTCGCCGCCTCGGCCAGCCGGCGCTGTTCGGGCCCGGTGACGAAGACCGCGGTGCGGTAGCTGTCGCCGCGGTCGCAGAACTGGCCGCCCGCGTCGGTCGGGTTGATCGAACGGAAGAAGGCCCAGATCAGCTTGTCATAGCCGATCCGCGCCGGATCAAAGGTGATGCGCACCGATTCGTAATGGCCGGTGCCGCCGGCCGAGACCGCCGCATAGGTCGGGTTTTCCATGCTGCCGCCGGTAAAGCCCGACACCGCCGAGATCACCCCGTCGACCCGCTCGAAATCGGCCTCGACGCACCAGAAACAGCCACCGGCAAAGATCGCCGTTTCGGTCGCGGCGCGGGCGGCCCCGGCGGCGAAAGTCAGTGCGGCGCCAGCCAGCAGGGCGAGTGTCAGGATGCGCATGGCAGTCTCCGCGGTCGGGTCGGGGGCTTCATCTGACCGGCGCGGGCGGCAAATGGCAACTCATCTTCGCGTGAATCGCCCCTTGGCGCGCGCCCTTCCGCCGCATAGCCTGCACCGCGCAGGCGGAGTGAGCGATGAGCGAGCATGTGACCACCCATCAGGCCGAGGATGACGCGCGCAACGCCGGTATCCTGATCCATGTCAACGGCCGGCTGGTGCCGCGCGCCGAGGCGACGGTCAGCGTCTATGACGCGGGCTTCATGCTTGGCGATGGTGTGTGGGAGGGGATCAGGCTCTATGACGGCGCCTGGGCCTTTCTCGACGACCACCTTGATCGGCTGTTCGAGGCGGCCAAGGCGATCGACCTCGACATCGGGCTTGACCGGGACGGCGTGCGCCGGGCGATTCTTGATACCCAGGCCGCCAATGGAATGCAGACCGACGCCCACGCCCGGCTGATGGTGACGCGCGGGCCGAAATCGCGGCCCTTCCAGCATCCGTCGCTGTCGCGCTCCGGCCCGACCTTCGTCATCATCATGGAACATTCGCGCCCGAAGATCCCGCGGCCGATCCGGCTTGCCACCGTGCCCCATATCCGCGGCCTGCCGACAAGCCAGGACCCCAAGCTGAACTCGCATTCCAAGCTGAACTGCATCCTCGCCTGCATCGCCGCGGAAAAGGCCGGCGCCGACGAGGCCCTGATGCTCGACGTTCACGGCTTCGTGAACACCACCAATGCCTGCAACTTCTTCATCGTCCGCAAGGGCGCGGTCTGGACCTCGACCGGCGACTACTGCATGAACGGCATCACCCGGGCCAAGGTCATCGACCTCTGCCGTGCCAACGCCATCCCGGTCCATGAGCGGAACTTTTCCCTGGTCGAGACCTATTCGGCCGACGAGGCCTTCCTGACCGGCACTTTCGGCGCCCAGACCCCGGTCGGCATGATCGACGGACGGCAGATCGGCAGCGGCGCCATGGGCCCGGTCACCGAACGGCTGCGCGGGCTTTACAAGTCGCTGGTCGCCTCATGCGCATAGCGATGTGGTCGGGGCCGCGCAACCTGTCGACCGCGCTGATGTATGCCTTTGCCGCGCGCCCCGATTGCGCGGTCTGGGATGAACCCTTCTATGCCGCCTACCTCGCCGCCACCGGCATCGACCACCCGATGCGCGAAGCGATCATTGCCGCCGATGACACCGACCCCGCCCGCGTGGCGGCGGCCTGCGCCGGCCCGATCCCGCAAGGAAAGGCCCTGTTTTACCAAAAACACATGACGCTGCACATGATCGCCGGCTTCCCGCGCGACTGGATGCGCGCCTGCCGCAACGTCTTTCTGATCCGCCATCCCGCCCGCGTCGTCGCCAGCTATGCCAGAAAGCGCGAGGCCCCGACCCTGGCCGATATCGGCTTTCTCCAGCAGGCCGAGCTTTTCGACGAGGTTGCCGGCTGGACCGGCGCCGCACCCCTGGTGATCGACAGCGCCGATATCCGTTCCGACCCGCGCGCCGCCCTGACCCGGCTTTGCGCAGCACTTGCCATTCCCTTCAGCGATGCGATGCTGGGCTGGCCCGCCGGCCCGAAGCCCTGTGACGGCACCTGGGCCGCGCATTGGTATGGCGCGGTCCACCGCTCGACCGGGTTCGAGGCCGCCGAAGGCCCGCTGCCGGACCTGCCCGCCGGCTATGCCCGCCTCAGCGACGCGGCCCTGCCGCATTACGAACGGCTGCGCGGGTTCCGGATCTGACCGGCCGGCATCCCTGCGCCTCAGCTGCCGCGATAGGTCGCATAGCCGAAGGGCGACAGCAGCAGCGGCACATGGTAATGCGCCGTGCTGTCCGAGATGCCGAAGCGGATCGGGATCTCGTCAAGAAAGCGCGGCTGTTCCGGCGCCGCCCCGGTCGCGTCAAGCCCGGTCGCGTCAAGATAGGCCCCGGCATGAAAGACCAGCTCGTATCGCCCGGTCGCGAAATGCTCGGCCGGCAGGATCGGCGCTTCGGTCCGCCCGTCGGCATTGGTGACCATCTCACCAACCGGATGGCGGCCGTTGTCCGACACCCGGTAAAGCGTGACCCGCATCCCCGCTGCCGGCACGCCGCGCGCGGTATCAAGAACATGGGTCGTGAGATATCCGGCCATGCTGCCCTCCCCTTGGTCCGGCCCGTTGGCCGCCACCATCATGCAAGATGGCTGATCGGAATGCGACCCGCGGATATTCCGGCAGGTCTTTCGTGATTTTCGCTATAATCATTCGTGCCAACCGCGACTAACGTCCGGGCAGACCACGGAAGGTGCGCATGAACCGCTATCCCCGCGACATGTCGGGCCACGGCCCCAACCCGCCCGACGCAGGCTGGCCGGGCGGCGCGAAGATCGCCGTCAGCCTGGTGCTGAACTACGAAGAGGGCGGCGAGAACTCGGTCCTGCACGGTGATGCGGCCTCCGAGGCTTTCCTGTCGGACATCGCCGGCGCCCAACCCTGGCCGGGCCAGCGCCACTGGAACATGGAATCGCTTTACGAATACGGCGCCCGGGCCGGGTTCTGGCGTCTCCACCGGCTTTTCACCGGCCTCGGGATTCCGGTCACCATCTACGGGGTGGCGACCGCACTTGCCCGCAGCCCCGAACAGGTCGCCGCGATGAAGGCCGCGGGCTGGGAGATCGCCAGCCACGGGCTGAAATGGGTCGAGCACCGCGACATGGCCGAGGCCGAAGAGCGGCGCCAGATCGCCGAGGCGATCCGCCTGCATACCGATGTGACCGGCGCCCGCCCGACCGGCTGGTATACCGGGCGCTGTTCGCTGAACACCCTGCGGCTGACCGCCGAGGCCGGCTTCGACTGGGTCTCGGATACCTATGACGACGACCTGCCCTACTGGATCCGCGTCGGCGACCGCGACCAGCTTGTCATCCCCTATACGCTCGAAGCCAACGACATGCGCTTTGCCACCGCGCCGGGTTACATCACCGGCGAGCAGTTCTTCCAGTATCTCAAGGACAGCTTCGATACGCTCTACGCCGAAGGGCAGGCAGGGGCGGCGAAGATGATGAGCGTCGGGCTCCACTGCCGCCTCATCGGCCGGCCCGGCAAGATCGCCGGCCTCAGGCGCTTTCTCGACTATGCGCGGGGCCATGACGGGGTCTGGTTCCCGCGCCGCCTCGACATCGCCCGGCACTGGGCCGCCAACCATCCGCCGCAGGATTTCGGGCGGCCGAGCCAGATGGACCGGGCAACCTTCAGCGCCCGCTTCGGCGGCGTCTTTGAGCATTCCCCCTGGATCGCCGAACGCGCCTGGGCGATGGAGCTGGGCCCCGCCCATGACACCGCGACCGGCCTCGCCAATGCCCTCGCCCGGGTCTTCCGCTCGGCATCGCGCGCCGAGCAGCTCGGCGTGCTGACCGCCCATCCCGATCTCGCCGGCAAACTCGCGGCGGCACGGCGGCTGACCGAGGCCTCCACCGCCGAACAGGCGGGCGCCGGTCTCGACGCGCTGACCGATGCCGAGCGCGCCGAGTTCACCGATCTCAACGCCGCCTATATGGCGCGCCACGGCTTTCCCTTCATCATCGCGGTGCGCGACAACAGCCGGGCGACGATCCTCGCCGCCTTCCGCCGCCGCCTCGAGCAGGACAGCGAGGCGGAGTTCGCCGAAGCCTGCGCCCAGGTCGAACGCATCGCCGAACTGCGCCTCAAGGACATGCTGCCCCGATGACCGACCGATCCCCCTCCCGTTCCGCGCCACCCTATCACGCACCGCAAGGCGGCCTGCCGCCGCAGACCGCGCTGATGACCGGCCGCGCCACCTTCACCGAAGCCTATTGCGTCATCCCGAAGGGCTGCTTTTCGGATATCGTGACCAGCGCCCTGCCGGGCTGGAAGAACACCCGGCTCTGGCTCATCGCCCGCCCGATGTCGGGCTTTGCCGAAACCTTCAGCCAGTATGTGATGGAGGTCGGCCCCGGCGGCGGCTCGGACCTGCCCGAACCCGACCCGGTTGCCGAAGGGGTGATCTTCGTCACCGAGGGCGAGGTCTGGCTGTCGCTCGACGGCGAGGAACACGACCTCGGCCCCGGCGGCTATGCCTATATCCCCCCCGGCACCGACTGGCGCCTCCACAACGGCACCGACCACCCGGCGCGCTTCCACTGGATCCGCAAGCTCTACGAATACGCCCCGGGCCTTGCCGCGCCCAAGGCCTTCGTCACCTCCGACCGCGACATGAAGCCCGTCCCGATGCCCGATACTGGCGGTGCCTGGGCCACGACCCGCTTCGCCGACCCGGGCGACCTCGCCCATGACATGCATGTCAACATCGTCACCTTCCAGCCCGGCGGCCTCATCCCCTTCGAGGAAACCCATGTCATGGAACACGGGCTCTACGTCCTGCAGGGCCGTGCCGTCTACAAGCTCAACCGCGACTGGGTCGAGGTCGAGGCCGGCGATTTCATGTGGCTCAGGGCCTTTTGCCCGCAGGCCTGCTACGCCGCCGGCCCCGGCCCGTTCCGCTACCTCCTCTACAAGGATGTCAACCGCCACGCGAAACTCCGCGGCCCCGGCGCCTTCGGGCGCTGACCCTGAATTTCATCTTGGCCGAAATACCTCGGGGGTCCGGGGGCAGCGCCCCCGGCCGCCGCGGAAGGGAAACCGATGGAAAGGACGATCCGCACCGAACCCCTGACCGCCACCGCCTTCGCCCCCTTCGGCGATGTGCTCTCGGCCAGCGGCGCGCCAGACCGGATGATCAACGAGGGGCTCTGCGGGCGCTTCCACGACCGCGCCGCCCTCGACTTCGGCACCGGCCGCGCCGGCCTGTCGGTCTTCGACGCCACCCCGCGCGCCTTGCCCCATGACTTCGATCTGGTCGAGCGTCATCCGGATGGCAGCCAGGCCTTCCTGCCGATGACCCAGCATCCTTTCCTCGTCATCGTCGCGCCGGACGAACACGGCACGCCCGGTCGGCCGCGCGCCTTCGTGACCGACGGATCGCAGGGAATAAACCTGCACCGGGGCACCTGGCACGGGGTTCTGACGCCGCTCGCCGCGCCCGGACTTTTTGCCGTCGTCGACCGAATCGGCGAGGGTGCGAACCTCGAGGAACACCGGTATTGCGCGTCCTGGCGCGTGACCGGATAAGACCTCTGCCCCCGGCCCGGGAAACGGCAAGGGGGGGCAGAGCCAACCAACCGGACCGCGACCCACGGGGCGGCGCGGAGACGGCGCGAACAGATATAAGCCCCTGGGGAGAGTGACCATGACTGACGTCGCCATCGGGACGCCGGAGCAACTCCGCGACCCCGACTACACGCCGCCGCTTGCGCGGGCCGTGCCGCTTGGAATTCAGCACGTCCTTGCAATGTTCGTGTCCAACGTGACGCCGGCGATCATCATCTGCGGCGCCGCCGGCATCGGCTTCGGATCGGATCAGGGCGCGCTGGGCTTTCCGGACATGACCTACATGATCCAGATGTCGATGCTCTTTGCCGGCATCGCCACGCTCTTTCAGACCATCGGGGTGGGTCCGATGGGCGCAAGGCTGCCGATCGTCCAGGGCACATCCTTTGCCTTCGTGCCGATCATGATCCCCGCCGTCGCGGGCCTTGGCACCGCCGGGCTTGCCGGCCTGATGACCGGGGTCCTCATTGGCGGCCTCTTTCACTTCTGCCTTGGCTTCATCGTCGGTCGCATCCGCTATGCCCTGCCGCCGCTCGTCACCGGGCTGATCGTCCTGATGATCGGGCTGGCGCTGGTCAAGGTCGGTATCCAGTACGCCGCCGGCGGCGTGCCTGCGATGGAAGCCGGCATGCGGACCATTGCCGAGGCGAAAGCGGCGGGCACGCCGGTTGACTGGTCGGCGATCAGGTTCGGCAGCTTCTCGCAGTGGCTTCCCGCCCTGGTGGTGATCCTCGTCACGCTTGCGATCAAGTTCTTCACCCGCGGCTTCATGGCCGTGGCCGCGGTGCTGATCGGGATCATCGCCGGCTATGTCGTTGCCCTTGCCATGGGCCAGGTCAGCTTCACCTCTGTCGGACGCGCCGGATATTTCGCGCTTCCCAATCCCTTCAAATGGGGATTCGAGTTCAACGCCGCAATCATCATCGGCATGTGCTTCATGGCGATCGTCTCGGCGATCGAAACCGTGGGGGACGTATCGGGGATCACCAAGGGCGGCGCCGGGCGCGAGGCGACCGACAAGGAGATCGAGGGCGCGACCTTCGCCGACGGGGCGGGAACCGCGATCGCCGGGGTGTTCGGCGGCCTGCCCAACACCTCGTTCAGCCAGAACGTCGGCCTTATCGCCATGACCGGCGTGATGAGCCGCCACGTCGTGACCATCGGCGCGCTCTTCCTGATCTTCTGCGGCCTGATCCCCAAGATCGGCGCGATCATCAACACGGTTCCGATCAACGTCCTTGGCGGCGGTGTCGTCGTGATGTTCGGCATGGTCTGTGCCGCGGGCGTCAACATGCTGTCCGAGGTGACATGGAACCGGCGCAACATGGTGATCTTCGCCACCGCGCTCTCGGTCAGCCTGGGCCTGCAGCTTGTGCCAGAGGCGTTGCAGCACATGGGCCGGACCGCGCAGATCCTTCTCACCTCGGGTCTTCTGCCGGCAGCAGCCATCGCGATCATCCTCAATCTCGCGCTGCCCGAACATCTGGACGACTGAACCGCCGGGCATGCCTCGGTCCTCCCGGTCCTTGCGACCGGGGGGCTACAGCCGCGCCATCAGCCGGGCCACGTCAAGCATCCGGTTGGCAAAGCCCCATTCGTTGTCATACCAGCCGAAGACCCGCAACAGCCCGCCTCGGGTGACGCAGGTTTCCGGCAGCGCCATGACGATGCTTTCGGGCCGCGCCCTGAGATCGGACGAGACCAGCGCCCGGTCGGTGGTGCCGATCACCCCGCCAACCTCGGCAAGCAGGGCATTGACCGTCGCCGCATCCGGCCGGGCCCGGGTCAGGACGGTCAGATCCACCGCCGAGACCGAGGCCGTGGGCACCCGAACCGCCGCCGCCTCGATCCGTCCGGCAAGGTCCGGCAGGACCATGCCGAGCAGCCGCTGCGCCGAGGTCGTGGTCGGCACCATCGACAGCGCCGCGGCGCGCGAACGGGCAAAATCCGCCCCCGCCGCGTCGATCGTCGGCTGGCTGCCGGTGTAGCAGTGGATCGTCGTCATCCAGCCGGTCTCCAGCCCCCATTCGCGGTCGATCACCCGTGCCAGCGGCGCCAGCGCATTGGTGGTGCAGGAAGCGTTCGAGACGATCCGGTGCCGGGGCCCGAGGGCGTTCTCGTTGGCCCCGAGAACGACCGTGAGGTCGGCCGAGGGTGCCGGTCCCGAGACGATGACGCGGCCGGCCCCGGCGGTGAGCCCGGCCGTCGCAACCTCGCGGTCGCCGCCCCGGCCGGTGCATTCCATGACGATGTCGATATCCGACAGATCAAGCGTCGCAAGATCGGCCACACCGGTCAGCCGGATCCGCCGGCCATCGACCAGCAGCGCGCCGTCATCAAGCCCGACCGTCCCGCGCCACGGCCCGAAGGTGCTGTCATATTCGAAGAGATAGGCGGCCATCGCCGGGCTGGCGATGTCGTTCAGCGCGACGATCTCGACGCCCTTGCCGGCGTCACCGGACAGCGCCGCGCGCAGGATCGACCGGCCGATGCGGCCAAACCCGTTGATGGCGATGCGGATGGACATGGGCGGCCCCGTTTCGCTCTGGCCGACTCGTGGCCAGGCGCCAGACTACCGCCCCGCGCGGCCAGGAAAACCGCTATATTGTCACCGATACAGCCAGGCCGCGGGCAACCGCCCGGTCGACCGCCACGCGCGCCACGGCAAGATCCTGCAACCCGACGCCGGTGCCATCGAACAGGGTGATCTCGTCGGCGCCGCGCCGCCCTTCGGCCAGCCCGGCGATCACCGCGCCGACCGGCGTGATGTCATCCGGCGCGATCAGCCCCGCGGCGACGGCATGCTGCGCCTCGCCGATCGTCACCGATTGCGCCACCTCGTCGGTGAAGACCCGGGCGCGGGCCAGGATCGCCGGCTCTACCTCCTGCTTGCCCCGGGTGTCGGTGCCCATGCAGGCCAGATGGGTGCCGGGGGCGACATGCGCGTCAAGCAGTGCGGCGGCGGGCGACGAGGTGATGGTCACGATCACCTCGGCCTCGCGCATCCGCTCAAGCGCCACCGCCTCGAAGGGCAGCCCCAGTTCGGCCGCCACCCGGCCCAGCGCCGCCAGCCTGCCGGGGTCGCGGTTCCAGGCGATGACCTTGCGGAAGGGCCGCACCCTGGCGGCGGCGCGAAGCTGGAAGGCGGCCTGATGACCGGCGCCGACCATGCCGAGAACCCCGGCCTCCGGCCGCGCCAGCCGGTCGATCGAGATCGCCGCGGCGGCGGCGGTCCTGAGTGCGGTCAGAAGGCCGCCGCCGACCATTGCCGTCGCGATCCCGGTCTCGGGGTCGAACAGGAAGACGGTGGACTGGTGGTTGACGATCCCCCGCGCGGCATTGCCGGGAAAATAGCCGCCGGCCTTCACCCCCAGCACCCCGCCGGCCTGGTCAAGACCCGACTTGAAGCCGTATTGCCGGCCTTCGCCCAGCGCCTCGCGCACCACCGCGAAATTCCGGGCCTCGCCCCGCGCCATGGCGGCAAAGGTCGCCTCGACCGCGGCAAAGGCGTCATCCTCGTCCAGAAGTCCGGCCACCGCGTCCTCGGGCACCACCAGCATCATCGATCCTTTTCTTCTGTTCGGAAATACCTCGGGGGGGAATGCCCGAAGGGCAGGGGGGGCAGAGGCCCCCCTACCAGGCCTTGCCACGGGCCGAGACCGGCCAGACGACCTCGACCTTGCCGCCGCGGACGCCGACATACCAGTCATGGACATTGCAGGTCGGATCGCAATGCCCCGGCACCAGCCGCAGCTTGTCGCCGACCTTCAGCGCGCCCGACGGATCCTCGATCACCCCATGCTCGTCCGAGCACTTGATGTATTTCACGTCATCGCGGCCGAAGACCACCGGCAGCCCGCTGTCGACCGATTGCGCCTTCAGCCCGGCATCGCAGATCGCGCGGTCCGGTTTCACATGGCTCATGACCTGGGTCAGGATGAACAGCGCGTTTTCCCATTCGCCGCGGTCGATGCGCTGGCCGTCCTTGTCGAGGATGCGGCCGTAATCGGCATCCATGAAGGCGTAGGAGCCGCACTGCAACTCGTTGTAGACGCCGGAAGCCGCCTCGAAATAGTAGCTGCCAGTGCCGCCACCCGAGACGAGTTCCGGCTTCAGCCCCGCTGCCGTCAGACCGTCCACCGCATCCTTCACCATGGCGATGGCGATATCGAGCTTGTTCTTGCGCGCCGCATAGCTGTCGAGATGCTGCATCGCCCCCTGATAGGCCTGAATGCCCCTGAAGATCAGCCCCGGCGCGGCATCGGCCGCGCGGGCGATCGCCACCACATCCGCCGTCGTCGTCACCCCGCAGCGCCCGGCGCCGCAGTCGATCTCGACGAAGACGCCAAGCTCGGTGCCGTGCCGGACCGCCGCGCCCGACAGTTCGGCCACGTTGGCGATATCGTCGACACAGGTGATGATCCTCGACCCCAGCTTCGGCAGCCGCGCCAGCCGGTCGATCTTCTTCGGATCGCGGACCTGGTTCGAGACCAGCACATCGCGGATGCCGCCCCGCACGAAGACCTCGGCCTCGCTGACCTTCTGGCAGCAGACGCCGACCGCGCCGCCCAGGCGTTCCTGCAACTTCGCGACATCGACCGACTTGTGCATCTTGCCATGCACGCGGTGCCGCATCCCGTGTGCGCGGGCATAGTCGCCCATCTTCACGATGTTGCGCTCCAACGCGTCGAGGTCGAGGATCAGGCAGGGGGTCTGGATATCGGCCTCGTCCATGCCGGGCCGGGCCGGAATGTCGTAGCCGACTTCGAGGGCGTTGATATTGGCCGGTGCGTTCATGGTTTCTCTCCCAGTTCAGGCAATCCAGGGCAGCTTGTCGAGATCGACATTGCCGCCGGTGATGATGACGCCGACACGGCGGCCGCGAAACAGGTCGGGGGTCTTCAGGATGGTTGCCAGCGGCACCGCCGAGGATGGTTCCATCACCACGCGAAGGTGTTTCCAGGTCAGCTTCATCGCCTCGATGATCTCGGGGTCGGAAGCGGTGAGGATGTCGCTGACATGGGTCTTCACGAAATGCCAGGTCAGGTCCTTCAACGGCACCAGAAGGCCATCGGCGATGGTCCTGGGCGCATCATCGGCGATGATGTGACCGGCCTTGAAGCTGCGATAGGCGTCGTCGGCCTGCTCGGGCTCGGCCGCGATCACCCTGGTCTCGGGCGCAAGCGTCGCCAGCGTCAGGCAGATGCCCGAGATCATGCCGCCGCCGCCGATCGGCGCGACCACCATGTCCAGCCCGTCGGTCTGCTCGATCAGTTCCTTCGAACAGGTTCCCTGCCCCGCAATCACCCGGGGGTCGTTGTAGGGGTGAACAAAATCGCCACCGGTCGCGGCCTGCACCTTGGCGAAGGTCGCCTCGCGTGATGAGGTCGACGGTTCGCATTCGGTGATCTGCCCGCCATAGCGGCGCACGGTGTCCTTCTTGGCCTGCGGCGCGGTGTGGGGCATGACCACGTTGCAGGGGATGCCCCGCAGCCTTGCCGCATAGCTCAGGCACGAGGCGTGGTTGCCCGAGGAATGGGTGGCCACGCCCTTCTCCGCCTGCGCCTCGCTCAGTCCGAAGACCGCATTGGTGGCGCCCCGCACCTTGAAGGCGCCGGGTTCCTGGAAGTTCTCGCATTTGAAGAATATCTCTGCGCCCGTCACCTCGTTCAGGTAATCCGAGGTGCGAACCGGTGTGCGCCGGATATGCGGCCTGATCCGCTCGTGGGCGTCAAGCATGTCCTGATAGGTCGGGATATACATGTCCATGTCCTTCACGCGGCGGCCTTCTTCGCCGACGCGCCGTGGCGGTAATACTCCTGCGCCGCCGCAACGCCCGAGCCTAGCCGCACGCCGAGGCCGAGGTCGGCCATCACCATCTCGGCGGTGGCGATGCCCGACAGCGCCATGACATCGGTGAGGCTGCCGAGATGACCGATGCGAAAGACCTTGCCCGCCACCTCGCCCAGCCCGGTGCCGAAGGCGACGCCGTATTTCGAGGCGGCCAGCGTGACGATCCGGGTCGCATCGAACCCCTCGGTCGTGCGGATCGCGCTGACCGTGTCCGAGTAAAGATCGGGCGAGGCCGCGCAAAGCCCGAGCCCCCAGGCGTGAACCGCCCGGCGCACCCCTTCGGCGATGCGGTGGTGGCGGGCAAAGACCGCCTCCAGCCCCTCGTCCAGCAGCATCCCGGTCGCAAGCTTCAGCCCGTTCAGCAGCCCGACCGCCGGCGTATAGGGATAGCCGTTGGCGGCATATCCCTTCTCCATGTCGCGGATGTCGAAGAAGGTGCGCGGCAAGGTCGCCGTCGCGCCCGCCGCCATGGCCTTCGCCGAAAAGCCGAGGATCGCCAGCCCGGCCGGCAGCATGAACCCCTTCTGGCTGCCGGTGACGGCGATATCGACGCCCCAACCGTCCATGCGAAACTCCATCGAGCCGATCGAGGACACGCCATCGACGAACAGAAGTGCCGGATGCCCGGCCGCGTCGATCGCCCGGCGCACCGCGGCGATGTCCGAGCGCACCCCGGTCGCGGTCTCGTTATGGGTGGCCAGCACCGCCTTGATCGCATGGCCCCTGTCGGCGCTCAGGATCGCCTCGAAACGCTCGGCCGGAATGCCCTCGCCCCAGGGCGTCTCGACCACCTCGACGTCAAGGCCGTGGCGCCGGCACATGTCGATCCAGCGCTGGCTGAACATGCCGTTGCGTGCCGCCAGGACCCGGTCGCCCGGCGACAGCGTGTTGGTCAGCGCGCATTCCCAGCCGCCGGTCCCGGTCGAAGGAAAGATGAAGACCTCGGCACTGTCCGAGCGCAGAACCTTGCGGACGTTGTCGCGCGCCGGATGCAGGATCTCGCCGAACAGCGGCGAGCGATGGTCGATCGTCGGCATGTCCACTGCCTTGCGGATCGCCTCGGGGATATTGGTCGGGCCGGGAATGAAGACCGGGTTCTGCATCGACATATGGGGGACCTCCTCCTGCGGCGTCGGATACGCTGTCGACCACAGGATAGATCCCGGCCCGTGGGCTTGCAATTTTTTCGGAAATGCTTTTCACTCAGTGAAAAATGCAGGTGTGCCGCTGAAACAAAACGGTTTTATGTTTTTCACCGATCGAAGGCGGCTTGCCTGATCAAGAAAGGAGCCCCGCAGCATGGCCGAACCCCGTCCCCGTGGCCGCCCCAAGGCCTTCCATGACAAGACCGCCGAAAACACCATCCAGTCACTTGACCGGGCGCTGATGATCCTGCGGGTGGTGGCAGAGGCCGGCGGACTCACCCTCTCGGAGATTGCCCAGCGCACGCAACAATCCGTCCCCACCGTCTACCGGGTCCTGACCACGCTGCAGATCCATGGTTTCGTCGAGATCGAGGAACCGGGCCAGCTTTGGCACATCGGCGCCGGTGCCTTCCGCATCGGCAGCGAATTCCTGCGCCGGACCAAGGTCGTCGAACGGGCGCGCCAGCCGATGGACCGGCTGATGCGCGCCACCGGCGAGACCGCCAATCTTGGCGTCGAGATGCGTGACCAGGTGCTGTTCCTCGCCCAGGTCGAGACGCACGAGACGATCCGCGCCTTCTTCGCGCCGGGCACGCTTGGCCCGATGCATTGCTCGGGCATCGGCAAGGCGCTTCTGGCCTGGTATCCCGAACCGCGCCTCGGTGCGATCCTCGGCGCCGGCCTGCCGCGCTTCACCGTCCGCTCGATCGGCGATGCGGCCGGCCTGCGCGCCGATCTCGCCGCAACCCGTGCGCGCGGCTATGCGCTCGATGACGAGGAGCGGACCGAAGGCATGCGCTGTGTCGCCGCCCCGGTCTTCAACGCCCATGGCGAACCGGTCGCCGGCCTCTCGGTCTCCGGCCCGGCCTTCCGGCTGACGCCCGCCCGCGCCGAGGAAATCGGCGCCCTGGTTCGCGCCGCGGCCGACGAGGTGACGGCGGCGACCGGCGGGCGCGCCGCGCCGGCCCCGCCCGCAGCCTAACGCACCGCCTCCATCAGCGCGTCCGGCATCCGGCAGTCGCGCGCCGCATCCGGCCCGCAGGCGCGCGGCTTCAGATCGCGGGTCAGGCAGAGCCGCGCCTCCTCGATGCGTCCGGCCTTGCAGGTTATGGTGATCATGTTGCGCCCAAGGCCGGGATTGGCCTCGACGAAGGCCTCCTCGACGACGCTCGCCGGCAGCCTCACGTCGCGGTCAAGCCCGGCCAGGGCCGGTGGGATGGTCACCGCCGCCAGCGCCCGGCGCGACAGCGCGAAATAATCCCTGGCCGAAAGCCCCGAACAGCGCCCGTGTTTCTTCCACTCGTGCCAGGCCAGTCCGCCCGACCCCATCACATCGGCCATTGCCGCGGTCTCGGCGCGCGACGGGTCGCGCTCGCCGGTGCGGCAATCGCTCGGCCAGCCGAACTCATACTGCGGCCAGAGCCCGTGCAGGGTGAAGGAAGAATCATGGCGCGGATCGCATTGATCGGCACCGCGCGCATCACCCTCAAGCGCGCAGAAGGTCGGCGACCAGGACAGCGCCAGAATGTAATAGTCGAAATTCCCCGCCCGTTCGCCACCCGCCAGGGCAGGCGAGACCGACAGCAGGACAAGGGCCAACCAGCGCATTTTCTCTTCCCTCC
>PHEC01000190.1 GCA_002841115.1 Alphaproteobacteria bacterium HGW-Alphaproteobacteria-6
GTCGCCGCCGCCCCGCCGCATCAATTCGCCGTCACGGCCCCGTCAGCCGGGGTCGCGATCAGTTCCGCGCGCGGTCGACCATCTTGCCCTTGGAGATCCACGGCATCATCGCCCGCAGTTTCTCGCCGACCTGCTCGATCTGATGCTCGTCGTTCAGCCGCCTTGTCGCCTTGAACATCGGCTGGCCGACGGCGTTTTCCTGCATGAAGTCGCGGACGAACTTGCCGGTCTGGATATCCTTGAGGACCGCCTTCATCCGCGCCTTGGTCTCGTCATAGGGCAGGATGCGCGGGCCCGAGACATATTCGCCATACTCGGCGGTGTTGGAGATCGAGTAGTTCATGTTGGCGATGCCGCCCTCATAGATCAGATCGACGATCAGCTTGACCTCGTGCAGGCACTCGAAATAGGCCATCTCGGGCTCGTAGCCGGCCTCGACCAGGGTCTCGAATCCCATCCGGATCAGTTCGACAAGGCCACCGCAGAGCACCGCCTGCTCGCCGAAAAGGTCGGTCTCGCATTCCTGGCGGAAGTTGGTCTCGATGATCCCCGAGCGGCCGCCGCCGATCGCCGAGCAATAGCTGAGGCCCAGCTCCATCGCCTTGCCGCTCGCGTCCTGATGGACCGCGACCAGGCAGGGCACGCCGCCGCCCTTGACATATTCGCCGCGCACCGTGTGGCCGGGGCCCTTCGGCGCCATCATGATCACGTCGACGCCGGCCTTCGGCTCGATCAGGCCGAAATGGACGTTGAGGCCATGGGCGAAGGCGATGGCGGCGCCCTCGCGCAGGTTGTCGTGGACGTATTTGCGATAGGTCTCGGCCTGCAACTCGTCCGGCATGGTGAACATGATCAGGTCGCACCACTTGGCGGCCTCGGCGATGCCCATCACCTTGAGGCCCTCGGCCGCGCATTTCTTCGCGGTGGCAGAGCCGTCGCGCAGCGCGATGACCACGTTCTTGGCGCCCGAATCGCGCAGGTTCAGCGCATGGGCATGGCCCTGGCTGCCATAGCCGAGGATGGCGACCTTGCGGTCCTTGATCAGGTTGATGTCGCAATCGCGATCGTAATAGACCCGCATCGGGGGTTCCTTTCGGTGTGTCTCCGCGGGCGAGCATAGGCGGGTTGCGGCGAGGTCCCGTGCAAAATTTGACGCGAACGGTCATCTATGCGAAAAATCATTCGCAGATGGTCCAAACATTGAAATGATCATGCAGATCGACGATACCGACCGCCGCATCCTGCGCCAGCTTCTGGCCGAACCCGGCCTTGCCACCGCCGATCTGGCGGCGCGGGCGGGGGTGGCGGCGGCCACCTGCTGGCGCCGGCTGGACCGGCTGACCCAGGCCGGGGTGCTGAAGGGGCGGCATGCGGTGATCGACTGGCGGGCACTCGGCTGGGCGGTCGAGGTGTCGTTGCGCTTCAGCCTCGACAAGACCAATCCGCGCGCCTTCGACGAGTTTCTTGCCGCCGCCCGCGCGGTGCCCGAGGTGATCGAGATCCAGACCTTCCTCGGCCGGGTCGACGTGCGGCTGAACGTCATCGCCCGCGACATGGGCCATTACCAGGATATCTACCGAAGCCGCATCCTGACCCTGCCGCATATCGCCGATATCGAAAGCCTGATGCTGGTCGCGACGATCAAGGACAGCGAAAGCCTGCCGCTGTGACAGGCCCGGCGGCCGACCTCGACGATATCGACCGTCGCGTGCTGCGCGCGCTGGTGGCGGATGCGACCCAGGGCGCCGGGGCGATCGGCCGGGCGCTTGGCCTGTCGCAGCCGGCGGCCTGGCGGCGGATCCGGCGGCTTGAAAAGGCCGGGATCATCGCCGGCCAGCGGGTCGACTTCGATGCCGCGGCCCTCGGTTTCGGCGTCACCGTCTTTCTTGGCGTCAAGCTGGCGACCAAGGGGCGGGTCGGGCTTGAGGATTTCGAGCGCGCGGCGACCGCGATCCCCGAGGTCCAGACCGTGCAGCATGTCCTTGGCCTTTACGACTACCGCCTGCGGGTCACCGCCCGCGACCTCGCCGATTTCGAGCGGGTGCTGCGGCGCCGGATCATGACCCTGCCGGGGCTTGGCCAGGTCGAGGCCAATGTGCTTTTGTCCGAGGAGCGCCGCCCCGGGCCGATCGGCTGAGGCCGGGCGGCGGCGGCCTCTCGCGGGGCGGTTGAAAAATCGCCATTGTCATTTCCCGCCGATCCCCGCTAATGTCCACCGATGTCGGGCCCGGCGCGCCGTTGGTGCGCCCCGACCCATCAGTTTCGCTGAACTGCCGTGCCTCGGGCCTTCGGGTCCCCGGTGGCGACAGGGCAGATCGATTGGCCGCAAGGCCGCACATTCGCCCCGCAGGCCCCCCGGGCCCTCGGGGCCGGAAACAGGGTGCCACACGGCATCCGGGACAAAACCGCGATGAAACGCGAGCGGGCAGTCGAGCAGGAAACGGGCAGGCCATCGGCCGTCCTCGCCCTGCGTCCGCCGTCGTTTCCCGCCCCAGCAATGCAACCCGCCCGCCGTCGTCCTTCGTCAGACGGATCGCGGCCGTGCGGGTTCGGAAAGTATTCATGGCCACGAAAATGCTCATCGATGCCACCCACGCGGAAGAGACCCGCGTCGTGGTGGTCGACGGAAACAAGGTCGAGGAATTCGACTTCGAGACCGTCAACAAGCGCCAGCTAGCCGGCAACATCTATCTGGCGAAGGTCACCCGGGTCGAGCCCTCGCTGCAGGCCGCCTTCGTCGATTACGGCGGCAACCGCCACGGTTTCCTCGCCTTTTCCGAGATCCATCCCGATTACTACCAGATCCCGGTCGCCGACCGTCAGGCGCTTCTGGCCGAGGAACGCGCCTATGCCGAAGAGATGGACGCCGAGGAATCCGGTGGCCGGTCGCGGCGCAAGCCGCGCGGCGCTGCCCGCCCGGCGGCACGCGCGCAGGGCGATGACGCGACGCTGAAAAGCGACGACATCCCCGGCATGGCGGTCCTTGACCTCGACGGCGATGCCGACGAGGCCGGCGCCCATGACGGCGATCACGACACGGATCACGACGGCGGGGCCAACGACAACGGCGCCGAGGCCGACGAACCCTATGTCGCCGCCGACCACGCCTCCGACACCGACGACGAGATCGAATCGGTCGCCGACGAGGATGTCGCCGAGGAAATCCGCCAGCCGCGCAAGCCGCGCCCGCGCCGCTACAAGATCCAGGAAGTGGTCAAGGTCCGCCAGATCATGCTGGTCCAGGTGGTCAAGGAGGAACGCGGCAACAAGGGTGCGGCGCTGACCACCTATCTCAGCCTCGCCGGCCGCTACTGCGTGCTGATGCCCAATACCGCCCGCGGCGGCGGCATCAGCCGCAAGATCACCAATGTCGCCGACCGCAAGAAGCTGAAGGAAATCGCCGGCGAGATCGAGGTGCCCGAAGGCGCCGGGCTGATCATCCGCACCGCCGGCAGCCAGCGCACCAAGACCGAGATCAAGCGCGACTACGAATACCTGATGCGGCTTTGGGAACAGATCCGCGACCTGACGCTGCGCTCGATCGCGCCGGCGCCGATCTACGAGGAAGGCGACCTGATCAAGCGCACGATCCGCGACCTTTACAGCAAGGACATCGAAGAGGTCCTGGTCGAGGGCGAGGCCGGCTACCGCGCCGCCAGGGACTTCATGAAGATGATCATGCCGTCCCACGCCAAGAACGTGAAGCATTACCACGAGGGCCTGCCCTTGTTCGCGCGCTTTCAGGTCGAAAGCTACCTTGCGGCGATGTTCAACCCGGTGGTGCAGCTGAAATCCGGTGGCTACATCGTGATCGGCGTCACCGAGGCGCTGGTGGCGATCGACGTGAACTCCGGTCGCGCCACCAAGGAAGGCTCGATCGAGGAGACCGCGCTCAAGACCAACCTCGAGGCCGCCGAAGAGGTGGCGCGCCAGTTGCGCCTGCGCGACCTTGCCGGCCTCATCGTCATCGACTTCATCGACATGGAGGAGCGGCGCAACAACGCGTCCGTCGAGAAGCGGCTGAAGGACAAGCTGAAGACCGATCGTGCCCGCATCCAGGTCGGCCGGATCTCGGGCTTCGGCCTGCTCGAGATGAGCCGCCAGCGCCTGCGCCCCGGCATGCTCGAGGCCACCACCGCGCCCTGTTCGCATTGCCACGGCACCGGCATCATCCGCTCGGATGACAGTCTGGCGCTGATGGTGCTGCGCCAACTGGAAGAGGAAGGCACCCGCAAACGCTCGCGCGAGGTGCTGTTGCGCGCGCCGGTGGCGGTGGTCAACTTCCTGATCAACCAGAAGCGCGAACATCTTGCCGGGATCGAGGCGCGCTATGGCCTGTCGGTGCGGATCGAGGCCGATCCGACGCTGGTCAGCCCCGATTTCGTCATCGAGAAGTTCAAGACCGCAACCCGGGTGGTGCCCGAGGCGCAAAGCCAGGTGGTTTCGGTCAATGCGCTGAGGATGCCCGAGGTCGAGGAAGACGAGGATATCGTCGAGGAGATCGAGGACGAGGACGAGGATACGGGAGAGGCCCGGGACGAGGCCCGCGAGGCGGTGGCCGAGGAGGCCGCTCAGGCCGGTGGCGGCAGCGGCGAGGGCGAGCCCGGCAAGAAGAAGAAGCGCCGGCGGCGGCGGCGGCGC
>PHEC01000191.1 GCA_002841115.1 Alphaproteobacteria bacterium HGW-Alphaproteobacteria-6
CCTCAGCGCCGGTCGCGCCGGCGCCGCGACAGCGCCGCCAGCGCCAGGCCGGCGGCCGCCAGCATCGGCAGGGCCGGCGGCAGCGGCACCGCCGCCGCCGGTGTCAGCTCTACCTGATCGAGGTCGAGATGCCCGCAAGGTGCGCCGCAGAGCGCCGAGTTCTGCGGCTGGACGATCTCGATCAGCAGCGCGTCAAGCGCGGCGAAGGCCGGGCCAAGCGCAAAGCTCTGCACCTGGCCGAAGATCTCCGACAGGGTGAAGCCGGCGCTGGCGACCGCTGAACCGCCGGAAAAGCCGGTCACCAGGATGTTGTCGCTGAGGGGGTCCGGCACGTCGAGAAAGTCATAGCCGAGCGAGATCAGCGAGAAGCCGACCGCCGCGAAGGGGCTGGCCATGGTGAAGATCAGGCCCGCGGTGATGTCGGTGCCGGAATCGTCGAGATGCGCGGTGCCGGCGGTGAAATACTGCGCCAGGATACCGTTGGTGGCGGTGACGGTGATGCCATCCTCGACAAAGGGGCTGCCGCTGCCGCCCGATCCCAGGACCGTGCCGTAATCGGGCAGGCTGTCGAAGGTGACGGTATTGGCCGTCGCCGGGCCGGTCACACCAAGGGTCAGCGCGATTGCCGCGGCAGCGGTCACGGAACGAATATCCGGGCTGGTCATGCAAGCCGTCCTTCTGCGGAAACTACGCCCCCAGGTTGAAACGCTAGGCGCCCGATCACGAAATCGTCAACGTCTATTCAACGATCGCGGTCGCTGCCCGGCAAACATCCGCCGATCATGGACAATGGCCGGCGGTGGCCGCACCGCTGGCGGTCGCTGCGCCGGCGCTTGCCAGCGCCGGCCGGCCGGCTTAGGCATGGGCCATGAAACTTCTCTTTCTCGGCGACGTGATGGGGCGGACGGGGCGCGCGGCGGTGGCTGCGCGGCTGCCGGCGATCCGCAGCGAATGGGCGCTCGATTTCGTCGTGGTCAACGGCGAGAACGCGACCGGCGGGGCCGGGCTGTCGGCGGCCCATGCCAAGGCGCTTCTGGATGCCGGGGCCGATTGCGTGACGCTCGGCGATCACGCCTTCGACCAGAAGGACATGCTGTCCTTCGTCGAGACCGAGCCGCGGGTGCTCAGGCCGCTCAACTTCGCCCGGACCGCGCCGGGCAAGGGCGCGCGGGTCTATGAGGCGCGCGGCGGGCGCCGGGTGCTGGTGGCGCAGGTGCTGGGCCAGGTCTTCATGAAGCGGCCCTTCGATGATCCGTTCTCGGCGATCGACGCGGCCTTGCGCGCCCATCCGCTGGGTGGTGCGGTGGCGGCGGCGGTGGTCGATGTCCATTGCGAGGCGACCAGCGAGAAGATGGGGCTGGGTCACTGGTGCGACGGGCGCGCGAGCCTGGTCGTCGGCACCCATACCCATGTGCCGACCGCGGATGCGCAGATCCTCGCTGGCGGCACCGCCTATCAGTCCGATGCCGGCATGTGCGGCGACTACAATTCGGTGATCGGCATGGACCGGCTGGAGCCGATGCGCCGCTTCGTCACCGGCATGGCCAAGGAGCGCTTCACCCCGGCCGAGGGCGAGGCGACGCTCTGCGGCACCTATGTCGAGACCGACGAGCGGACCGGCCGGGCGCTGCGCATCGTCGCGGTGCGGATCGGCGGCCGGCTGGCCCCGGCGGCGCCATGAGCGGGGCCATGGCCGAGGGTCAGGGCCAGGGCGCATTGCCGGCCGTGGTGCTGGTCGCGATGGGCATGGCCTGGGGCGTCACCGTGCCCTTGTCGAAACTGGCGGTCGATGCCGGCCACCGCAGCTTCGGCATCGTCTTCTGGACCGCGCTGATCGCGGTCGTGGTGCTGGGCGCGCATCTGGCGGCGCGCAGGCGCCGCCTGCCGCTGGGCTGGCCGGCGATCCGGCTTTACGGCTTCGTGTCGCTTTTCGGCACGCTGGTGCCGGGGCTGGCGACCTACAGCGCGGCCGAGTTCCTGCCGGCCGGGGTGATCGCCATCTGCCTGTCGCTGGTGCCGATGATGACGCTGCCGCTGGCGCTGGCGCTGGGCATCGACCGGCCGTCGCCGGCCCGGGTGGCGGGGCTGGCGCTGGGGCTGGGCGGGGTCTTGCTGCTGATCCTGCCCGAGGCCAGCCTGCCCGAGCGTGCGATGGTGGCCTTCGTGCCGCTGGCGCTGATCGCGCCCCTGTCCTATTCGGTCGAGGGGGTCGGGCTGGGCCGGTTCGGCATGGCCGGGCTCGATGCGGTGCAGGTCCTGTGCGGCGCCTCGCTCCTCAGTGCCATGGTGGCGTTGCCGGCGGCACTGATGCTGGGCATCTTCATCGACCCGCGCCTGCCCTGGGGGCCGGGCGAGGCGGCGGTGCTGGTCTCCGGGGTGATCAACGCGGTGACCTATGCCGCCTATGTCTGGCTGGTCGGGCGCGCCGGCGCGGTCTTTGCCGCGCAGGTCTCCTACATCATCACCGGGGCCGGGGTGTTCTGGTCGATGGTCATCCTCGGCGAGGTCTATTCGTCCTGGATCTGGGCGGCGATGGGGCTGATCCTGACCGGGCTGGTGCTGGTCCGGCCGCGCGCGGCCCTGCCGCCGCCGCCGCCGTCACCGACAGGCGGTGCCGCTTGAAATCCGCCGGCCGTCGGCTAATGAGAACCATCCCCGGCGCAAGGAGTGGCGATGTTCGGACTTGAGATTGGCGCGAACCTGGCCCCGCTGGTCGCGATCGGCATCGTTCTGGGCATGTTCGTGCTGTTCATGCGCGAGACCTATCCGGTCGAGGTGGTGGCGATCGGCGGTGCGGTGGTGATGCTGGTGCTGGGCATCCTGCCGGTCCCGGCCGCGGCCTCGGTCCTGTCCAACAGCGCGCCCTGGACCATCGCCTTCATGTTCATCATCGTCGGCGCCCTGGTGCGGACCGGCGCGCTCGACTGGGCGACGCAGATCGTGGCGCGCCATGTCTCCGACCGGCCGCGCCGCACCCTGGCGCTGGCGGCGGTCGGGATCATCGCGATGTCGGCCTTCATGAACAACACCCCGATCGTGGTGGTGATGATCCCGGTCTTCATGCAACTGGCCCGGCAGATGTCGGTGGCGCCGTCGCGACTGCTGATCCCGCTCAGCTACCTGACCATCTTCGGCGGCATGATCACCATGATCGGCACATCGACCAACATCCTGGTCGACGGGGTGGCGCGGCAGGCCGGGCTGGACCATTTCACCATCTTCGAGATCGCGCCGATCGGGCTGATCATGGCGGCGGTCGGGCTGGTGTTCCTGACGATCTTCGCGCGCCGGCTGCTGCCCGAGCGCGAGTCGATGGCGAACCTGCTGGGCGGCCGGTCGCGGATGAAGTTCTTCACCGAGGTCGCGGTGCCCGAGGATTCGACGCTGATCGGGCGGCGGCCCGACGAGGTCGACCTTTTCAAGCGCGACAATGTCCGGGTGATCGACGTCCTGCGCGGCGATGCCTCCTTGCGCCGCGATCTTGACGCGGTCCGGCTTGCGGCCGGCGACCGGGTGGTGCTGCGCACGCCGATGGCCGAGGTGCTGGGCCTGCAGGCCAACCGGCAGGTGGTGATGGTCGACAAGCTTTCCTCGGTGCAGAGCGAGACGGTCGAGGTGCTGATCAGCCCGGGCTGCCGGATGATCGGGCGGTCGCTGGGCGAACTCAGGCTGCGCCGGCGCTACGGGGTCTATCCGCTGGCGGTGCACCGGCGCAACCAGAACATCGGCCGCCAGCTTGACGATCTGGTGGTCGTGGTCGGCGACACGCTGCTGCTGGAAGGCGCGCCCGAGGATATCTCGCGGCTGGCCGCCGACATGGACCTGCTCGATGTCACCCGGCCGACCGCCAAGGCCTTTCGCCGCGGCCATGCGCCGGTGGTGGTGGCGGTGCTGGCGGCGGTGGTCGGGCTGTCGGCCTTCGACCTGGCGCCGATCATGGTGCTGGCCTTCATCGGGGTCGGCGTGGTGCTGGCGACGCGCTGCATCGATGCCGACGAGGCACTGGGCCATGTCGACGGCCGGCTGCTGGCGCTGATCTTCGGGATGCTGGCGGTCGGCGCGGGGCTGGACAATTCGGGCGCGGTCAGCCTGATCGTCGGGGCGATCGCGCCGTATCTGGCCGGGCTGCCGCCGTTCCTGACCGTGCTGGCGATCTACGGGCTGGCCTCGGTGCTGACCGAACTGGTCACCAACAACGCGGTGGCGGTGATCCTGACCCCGATCGCGATCGGGCTGGCGCAGCATCTGGGGCTTGACCCGCGCCCGCTGGTGATTGCGGTGATGATGGGCGCCTCGGCCAGTTTCGCCACCCCGATCGGCTATCAGACCAACACCCTGGTCTACGGGCCGGGCGGCTACCGCTTCACCGATTTCCTGCGCATCGGCGTGCCCTTGAACATCGTCATGGCGCTGACCGCAAGCCTGTTCATCCCGCTGATCTGGCCGTTGGCGCCCTGAGGCGGGGTCTTGGCAGGCCGCTGAAGCAGTCACGCCTCCACCCGTTTCCAGCCGCCAGATCGGAAATCCGTTCCTCGCCACACCCCCCCACAATCTCGGGCCCGGGCGACCAGCCCGGGCCGCGCCCCCCCGCCGGGCTACGACATTCACACATCTCGGTTGCGCGGGATGGAAACGTCTG
>PHEC01000192.1 GCA_002841115.1 Alphaproteobacteria bacterium HGW-Alphaproteobacteria-6
GCGAGAAACTGCACCGCCTCGATCAGTTCGCCGGGCGGCGCGATGCGGCCCATCGGGGTCGCGGCGATGATCCGGTCGCGCCATTCGGGATGCTCGCGCAGGCCGGCCTGAAGGCTGGCGCTCATCACGCTGGCGATGGCGACGCCGTTGACCCGGATCCGTTCGGGCGCCAGCGCCACCGCCAGCGAGCGCGTCGCCTGCTCAAGCGCGGCGCTGGCCACCGAACAGGCCAGCATCCCGGGCTGCACCCGCCGCGCCGCCAGCATCGAGATATTGACGATCGCGCCGACCGGCCCGTCGCTCTGGCCATCGCGCCCGGCCTGCGAGATCATCCGCTTCGCCGTCATCTGGCTGAGCCTGAGCGCGCTGAACAGGTTGTGGCGCAGCATCGCCTCAAGCGCCTCGTCCTCGGGGTTGAGCGGGTCCGAGACCGCAACCTGACGGCTGGCGTTGACCAGGATGTCGATCCGGTCGAAGGCATCGACGGTTGCCGACAGAAGGTTGGCCATCGTCAGCTTTTCGCACAGGTCGCCGGCAAAGCAGCGGATCGGGCCGTCGGCCTCGGCCTCGGCGCCGACCTCGTCGGCCAGCCGCGCCTCGTCGGCGTCGGCGAACATCACCCGCGCGCCGCGATCGACGAAATGCCGGGCGATGGCAAGGCCGATGCCCTTGGCGGCGCCGGTGACGATGGCGGTCTTGCCGGAGATCGAAAGGGACATGCGCAAACCGTTGTTGATTCTGATGCGGCAGACTAGGGCAATTGCCGGCGCGGGGCGAGGCCCGGCGCTCAGCTTCCCGGCCGGCGGCGATGGCGCGTCACGACCGGGCGCGCAGAGGGGGTTCGGGCCGCAGTTCGGGCCGGGGAGCGGCGTGGGTGGCTGGCGCGGATCAGACGGTAGCTGCCGCTGCCGCCAAGGTCGGTCAGGTCGCGAAAGGCGGCCTCCAGCACCGGCAGGTAGGGCAGGTGACGATTGGCGACCAGCCACAATTGCCCGGAAGGCGCCAGCATCGCCGCCGCCGCCCGGATGAAGGCCGCACCAAGCGCCGGATCGGCGGCGCGGCCATTGTGGAACGGCGGATTGCAGACCACCGCGTCATAGCGCGTCTCGGGCAGGTGGCGCGTCGCGTCGGCCCAGAGAAACTGCGCGCGCGGATCGGCGATGTTGCGGCGCGCGCAGTCAAGTGCTGCGTGATCGGCCTCGATCAGGTCGAGATGCGTCACCCCGGGCCGTTTCAGCACCTCGGCCGAAAGCCAGCCCCAGCCGGCACCAAGATCGGCGACACGGCCCGAAAGCCCCTCGGGCAGCACCGCCGCCAGGGCCTGCGACCCCGGATCGGGCGCATCGGCCGAGAACACCCCGGGCAGGGTGACAAGGCCCGGCGCCACCTCGATCGGTGTGGCGCGCCAGTCGGCCAGCGGGTTGGCGGCCAGCGGGTTGGCGGCCAGCGGGTTGGCGGCGCCGGCCCCGGGGGCATGAATGGCAAAGATCTTGCCATGCGCCTTGGCAATGACCTCGCCCACCGGCAGGCGCGCGCGCAGGTCCTTCAGCATGGTGTCGATGCCGTCGGTCTTCTGCCCGTCGATCCAGACCGGACCGCCGGGGCTTACATGGTCAAGCACCTCTGCCAGCCAGGCGCGCGCCCGCGCCCGCGCCCGGGGCAGGAAGACGATGCCGGCGGCATGGTCGCCTTCGAGCGCCGGGGTGACGGCGAAGCCCGCTGCTGCGAAGGCATCGTGATCGGGGCGGAAGCCCTGCACCACCACCAGCCGATCCTTCGGCAGCATCGACAGATCGGTTCCCGCCGGCGGCGCCAGAACGGCGATCCGGCCAGAGGGCGGCAGGGCACTTTCTGCCGAAAGGGCGATGGCAAGGCGGGATCGGGTCATTGGCGAACGGGCCGGCGGCCCTATTCCTTTTCCATCGTGCATTGCAGCGGGTGCTGGTGGCGGCGGGCGAAATCCATCACCTGCGCCACCTTGGTCTCGGCGACCTCGAAGGAAAAGACACCGACCACCGCCAGCCCCTTCTTGTGCACCGTCAGCATGATCTCGAAGGCCTGCGCATGGCTCAGCCCGAAAAAGCGTTCCAGCACATGGACGACGAATTCCATCGGCGTGTAATCGTCATTGAGCAGGAGCACCTTGTAGAGCGGCGGGCGCTGGGTCTTCGTCCGGGTCTTGGTGGCAACGCCGGCCTCGCCATCCGGACCGCCCGGGCCGTCCTTGCGGTCGGACATCCTGGTCTGGCGCTGGATCACGAAACGGCACTCCATCACGGGGGTCTGCATCACGGGGGTTGCGTCACGGGGCTGCCCGGCCCGGCGGGCACGGGGATTCGGCATTCTGGCACGGGCCTTCAATATAATCGCATTGCCGGATGATGAAAGGGTTGCCGAAAACCGGCGGCGCCGGCATTGCGGAGCGGCTTGATCCGGGCCACAGGACGCGGCAAGGATCGCGTCATGCGGACAAGGGCCGAGGCGCCGCCGGAAAGGGCCGACATGGAGCCGATCACCACCATCGCCTTCGACGCCGACGACACGCTGTGGCACAACGAGCGGTTCTTTCGCCTGACCCAGGACGCCTTTGCGGCACTCCTGGCCGATTACGCACCGCCCGACCATCTGGCCGAGCGGCTGCTGGCGGCCGAGCGGCGCAACATCGGCCGCTACGGATTCGGCATCAAGGGCTTCGTGCTGTCGATGATCGAGACCGCGATCGAGGTCACCGAGGGACGGGTGCCGGCACGGGTGATCGGCGAGCTGATCGCGGCCGGGCAGGAGATGCTGGGCCACCCGATCGAGCTTTTGCCCCATGCCGGCGAGGCGGTGCGCGCGCTGGCCGGGCGCTACCGGATCCTGCTGATCACCAAGGGCGACCTGCTTGATCAGGAGCGCAAGCTGGCGCAATCGGGGCTGGGCGATGCCTTCGACGGGGTCGAGATCGTGTCGCAAAAGACGCCCGAGGTCTATGCCGCGGTCTTCGCCCGCCACGGCACCCGGCCGGCACGGGCGATGATGATCGGCAATTCGCTGAAATCCGACATAGTGCCGGTACTGGCGGTCGGCGGCTGGGCCGTGCATGTGCCGCATGACCTGACCTGGGCGCTGGAGGAGGAGGCGGCACCGCGCGACCATGCGCGGTTTCGCGAGATCGCCGATCTCGGGGCGCTCGGGGGGCTGCTTGATCGGGTCGGCCGGGTCGGGGATGCGGGCGCGTAGCGGCGCATCGCGCGGCCGGGGCGCTGCCCCGGACCCCGGGGTATTTGGGCAACGAAGAATGCCGGTGCGGTCGGGCGGTGCGGTGGGGCGGTGCAGGGGTGGCCTGCCGGCAGGCCGGCCGGGACATTTGCCCGCCCGACTGGCGGATAATCTGTTTTCCTGCGGGGGTCGCTTGTGCTACCTTGCTGGCAAATCAGACGAACTGCGGCGCAATGATCGCGGTCGAGAGGCAGGAATTCGGGTGAAAAACGCAGCCGCTTTCGCGGGGCAGTGTGTCCGTTCGGGATATGTGCTGGCCGTTCTGGTGATGGTCCTTGTGGCCGTGCCGATGGCATCGCGCGCCGCACCCTATGCCGATTACGTCATCGATGCGCGCAGCGGTCAGGTCCTGCACCAGACCAATGCCGAGACCCGGCTGCACCCGGCCTCGCTGACCAAGATGATGACGCTCTATATCGCCTTCGAGGCGATCGAGCGCGGCGAGATCTCGCTGGACAGCAAGGTCACCGTCTCGAAGAAGGCCGCATCCGAGCCGCCGTCGAAGCTTGGCCTGCGCGCCGGTCAGACGATCGCGCTGCGCTATCTGATCCGTGCCGCCGCGGTCAAGTCGGCCAATGACGCGGCGACCGCGATCGGCGAGGCGATCGAGGGGTCCGAGGCGGCCTTTGCCCGGCGCATGACCCGCACCGCCAAGGCACTGGGCATGACCCGGACGACCTTTGCCAATGCCAACGGGCTGACCGCCAAGGGCCATCTGTCGACGGCGCGCGACATGGCGATCCTCGGGCGCCGGGTGTTCTACGACTATCCGCAGTATTACAACCTGTTCTCGCGTCGCACCGCGGATGCCGGCATTGCCCAGGTCAATTCGACCAACCGGCGCTTTCTGGACAGCTACGAGGGCGCCGACGGGATCAAGACCGGCTTTACCAATCCGGCCGGTTTCAACCTTGTCGGCTCGGCCCAGCGCGGCGAGAAGCGGATCATCGCGGCGGTCTTCGGCGGCACCTCGACCGCGCAGCGCAATGCGCGGATGGCCGAGTTGCTGGATCTGGGCTTTGCCAAGGCGCCGCGGCGGGCGACCGTGCAGAAGCCGGTCCTGCCGGTCTATGTGCCCGAGGCGGCGGGCGCCGATCTTCTGGCCGAGGCCGGGGACGGCGCCGAGGCCGGTGGCGCCGGCAAGACGCTGCGGCTGATCCGTGCGGTGACGAAAAGCCCGCGCCCGCAGATGCGGCCGACGGCGCTGGTGGCGGTCGTGCCCGATGCTGCGCCAGCCGAAGTGGCGGCCGGGGACGAGGCGCGGATGCTGGCGATGCTGGACGGGATCGCCTCGGCGGTGGCCGAAGCGCAGGGTGTCGCGGCGGAGGACACGACCGGTGCCGAACCGCAGGCTATCGCCGAGGCGGTGGGC
>PHEC01000193.1 GCA_002841115.1 Alphaproteobacteria bacterium HGW-Alphaproteobacteria-6
CGCGCCGAGCGTGCGGTAAAGCCCGAGGCTGGCCACCAGCGCCAGGACCAGTGCGACCACCGCGACCCGCATCGCGGTGCCCCCCGGCGCGCCACCCCCGGCCGACCCGGCCCGACGGGCGCGGTCGGCGGCAAGGATGCGCTGCGCGATCTCGACCCGGAGCCGCCCGGCCTCGGTCTCGTCGATCACCCCGCGCTCGAGGTCGCGCCCGATCCCGTCCAGTTGCGCGCGGTAGACCGCAAGATCCTTGCCGGCCCCGAGCACATCGCCCGGCCCGGCCCCTTCCGTCGCCGGCAGGGTGCCGGCACCGGTCAGCGCCCGTGCCAGCACCGCGCCGCACAAGATCACGAGTCCCGCCGCCACCATCCAGACCAGCATCACGCCTCCGCTTTTTCCTCCCCCCACATAGACTGTCGCGCGCCGCCCTCCAAGGCCGACAAGCCCGCGCGGCCCGGGCCAGGGCATGGTCGCAGTGTCGCAGCCCGCCGCCTGTGTCGCATTCTTCCCTGTTTGGGACGTTTGCTGGCCGCCTCAGACCGCGCCTATGCGCCATCAAGCCGGCGAGGGGGCGGCCGCCGTCCCCGACAGGGGATTCGCCATGGCCATGAAACGCTATTCGGTCTTCGCCGTCGCCCGCGAGGCGCTGAACTTCCATCAGGGCTGGGAGCGGGCCTGGAAAAGCCCGGCGCCGAAACCGCGTTATGACGCGGTGATCGTCGGTGCCGGCGGCCACGGCCTTGCCACCGCCTATTACCTCGGCCGCAACCACGGGCTGCGCAATGTCGCGGTGATCGAGAAGGGCTGGCTCGGCGGCGGCAACACCGGGCGCAACACCACGATCATCCGCTCGAACTACCTGCAGGACCCGTCCGCGGCGATCTATGAAAAGGCCCGCAGCCTTTACGAGACCCTCAGCCAGGATCTGAACTACAACGTCATGTTCTCCCCCCGCGGCCTCTTGATGCTGGGTCAGACCGAACACGAGGTCCGCGGCTACAAGCGCACGGTCCACGCCAATACCCTGCAAGGCGTCGAGACCCGCTGGATCGAGCCGGCCGAGGTCAAGCGGCTGGTGCCGATCATCAACATCGACGGGCCGCGCTATCCGGTGCTTGGCGCGCTTTATCAGGCCCGCGGCGGCACCGCGCGCCATGACGCGGTCGCCTGGGGCTATGCGCGCGCCTGCTCGGCGATGGGCATCGACATCATCCAGCAATGCGAGGTCACCGGCATCCGGCGCGAGGCCGGCCGCGTCACCGGCATCGACACCACCAAGGGCGCGATCGACTGCGACCGGCTCGGCCTTGTCGTCGCCGGCCATTCCTCGGTCCTCGCCGGGATGGCCGGCTTCCGCCTGCCGATCGAAAGCCTCGCCCTGCAGGCGCTGGTCTCTGAGCCGATCAAGCCCTGCATGGATGTCGTCGTCATGGCCAATACCGTGCATGGCTACATGAGCCAGTCCGACAAGGGCGAGATGGTGATCGGCGGCGGCACCGACGGCTTCAACAACTACACCCAGAGGGGCAGCTTCCATCACATCGAGGAAACCGTCCGCGCCCTGATCGAGACCTTCCCGATGATCAGCCGCCTGAAGATGCTGCGCCAGTGGGGCGGCATCGTCGACATGACCGGCGACCGCTCGCCGATCCTGTCGAAGACCCCGGTCGAGGGGCTCTTTGTCAACTGCGGCTGGGGGACGGGGGGCTTCAAGTCGATTCCCGGCTCTGGCTGGGCGATGGCCGACCTGATGGCGCGGGGCCATTCGCCGCTCGCCGAGGAATTTTCCATGTACCGCTTCCGCGAGGGGAAATTCATCGACGAAAGCGTCGCGGCGGGGGGGGCGCATTGATGGCCCTTCTTCTGTTCGAAAATACCTTCGGGGGGGGCGGGGGGCAGACAGCCCCCCGCCTCCGGCCAGCCAGATCTTGCATCCCGACCCGCGCACGCAGAGACTGCGCCAAGATCGGCAAGGCCGAGGGCACTGGCAGGGGGGCGCATGAAGATCGCCACGTTCAACATCAACGGCATCAGGGCCCGGGCCGAGGCGCTGCCGTCCTGGCTCGACGCCGCCCGCCCCGATGTCGTCCTGCTGCAGGAGATCAAGTCGCCCGACGATGCCTTCCCGCGCGCGCCCTTCGAGGATCGCGGCTACACCGTCGAGACCCATGGCCAGAAGGGCTTCAACGGTGTCGCGATCCTGTCGCGGCTGCCGCTCATGGATGTGACCCGCGGCCTGCCCGGCGACCAGACCGACGAGCAGGCGCGCTGGATCGAGGCGACGGTGACCGGACAGGCCGCGATCCGGCTCTGCGGGCTCTACCTGCCCAACGGCAACCCGGCACCGGGGCCGAAATACGACTACAAGCTTTCGTGGATGGCGCGGCTGCGCGACCGCGCCGCCGCCCTTCTGGCGACCGAGATGGCGGTGGTGATGGCCGGAGACTACAATGTCATCCCCGACCCCGCCGACGCCGCCCGACCCGAGGCCTGGAGCGATGACGCGCTGTTCCTGCCCGAAAGCCGCGCCGCCTTCCGGCGCATCCTCAACCTCGGCTATTCGGACGCCTTGCGCCTTTGCCACCCCGGCCCCGGTCACTACAGCTTCTGGGATTATCAGGCCGGCGCCTGGCCGAAGAACCACGGCATCCGCATCGATCACCTGCTGGTCAGCCCGCAAGCCGCCGACCTCGTGACCGGCGCCGGCATCGACAAGGCGGTGCGGGACGGCGACAAGCCCTCCGACCACGTCCCGGTCTGGATCACCCTCGACGCCTGACGGCTTGCCCCAGATGGCGGGGCCCGGACGGCGGGCCCGGACGGCGGGGCGCCGCTTGTCCTTGGAACCGATGCGGTCTAATCAGGCAGTCAGGCCAACCGCGACGGGAACCAGGATGCGCATCCTCATCACCAATGACGACGGCATCAACGCCCCCGGCCTCGCGGTGCTGCAGGCCATCGCCGAGGAGATCGCCGGCCCCGGCGGCGAGGTCTGGACCGTCGCCCCCGCCTTCGAGCAATCCGGCGTCGGCCATTGCATCAGCTACACCCATCCGATGATGATCATGAAGCTCGACACCCGCCGCTATGCCGCCGAGGGCAGCCCGGCCGACTGCGTGCTGGCGGGGATCTACGACGTGCTTCAGGGCGGGCGGCCCGATCTGGTGCTCTCGGGCGTCAACCGCGGCAACAACGCCGCCGAGAACGTGCTCTACTCCGGCACCATCGGCGGCGCGATGGAGGCCGCGCTGCAGGGCCTGCCGGCGATCGCGCTCAGCCAGTTCATGGGCCCGGCCACCGAGGATATGGCCGATCCGTTCGAGGCCGCGCGCGTCCACGGCGCCGGCATCGTGCGCCGGCTGCTCGATCACGGGATCTGGGACAAGGGCGACTACCGGCTCTTTTACAACGTCAACTTCCCGCCGGTCGCGGCCGCGGATGTCAAGGGCACCAAGGTCGCCGCCCAGGGCTACCGCACCGATACCTTCTTCGGGGTCGAGCCGCATGTCTCGCCCTCGGGGCGCAAGTTCCTGTGGATCACCGGCGGGCCGCAGCACCACCCGACCGCCCCCGGAACCGATGTCGCGGTCAACCTCGCGGGCCATGTCTCGGTCACGCCGATGCGGGCCGACCTGACCGCGCATGACGTGCTGGCCGATCTCGGGGCGCGGCTGGGATGAGCGACGAGGCCGAGCGGAAGATGCGCTTTCTCTACGCGCTCCGCTCCAAGGGGGTCACCGATGCCCGGGTTCTCGGCGCGATGGAGACGGTCGACCGCGGCGTCTTCGTCACCGGGCTTTTCGCCGAACGCGCCTATGAGGACATGCCGCTGCCGATCGCCTGCGGCCAGACCATCAGCCAGCCCTCGGTGGTCGGGCTGATGACCCAGGCATTGGCGGTCAGTGCGCGCGACAAGGTGCTCGAGGTCGGCACCGGCTCGGGCTATCAGGCGGCGATCCTCAGCCAGCTTGCGCGCCGGGTCTATACCGTCGACCGCCACCGCCGCCTGGTCCGCGAGGCCGAGGCGCGCTTTGCCGCACTGGGCCTGGCCAATATCACCGCGCTTACCGCCGACGGCAGCTTCGGGCTGCCCGATCAGGCGCCCTTCGACCGCATCCTCGTCACCGCGGCGGCCGAGGATCCGCCCGGCCCCCTCTTGGCGCAGCTTCGGATCGGCGGTATCATGGTGCTGCCGGTGGGGCAATCGGACGCGGTGCAGAGCCTGATCAAGGTCACGCGAGGAGAGCGTGGCTATGACTACGAGGAGCTGCGCCCGGTGCGCTTCGTGCCGCTGGTCGAAGGGCTGGGTCAGGACTGAGCGCGGGACTTGCGCCGGTCGGGTGCCCGCCGCCAGAACAAAGGTCGCGGGACAACGCGGCCGGTGACATGAGGAACGAGCGATGCCGATTTCACGCCACGGACAGGGACTGCCCCCGCTGCGATTGCGCCGGTTTCTCGGGGGGGCGGCGCTGATGGCGCTGGCCGCCTGCGATCCGGCCGGCGGGTTCGACCCCGACTTTCGCCATATCAACAGCGCCAACCTCGACACCTCGGCGGCGGCACGGCAGGCGATCGCCGCCCGCCCGGTCGCCGATGCACGCGGGGTGATCAGCTATCCCAACTACCAGGTCG
>PHEC01000194.1 GCA_002841115.1 Alphaproteobacteria bacterium HGW-Alphaproteobacteria-6
GCAGCGCCCTTGCCCTGGCAACCGCGGTGGTGATCGCGGCCTATACTTTGGGCGACGGGGCCGGGGTGCGGCGATCGGGCGCCGCGATCGGCTATACGCTGTGGATCTTCCTTCTGACCGCGCCGCCGGTCCTGCTCTGGTCCTTCCTGATCCGCGGCTGGCCGCTGGCCGGCGCGGTCGCGGCGCGCTGGCGCGGCGGGCTGACCGGGGCGGCGGGCACGATGACCTCCTACGGCATCGCGCTCTGGGCGATGACCGAGGCGCCGGTGGCGATGGTCGCGGCGCTGCGCGAGACCTCGATCCTGTTCGCCATCGCGATCTCGGCGCTGGTGCTGGGCGAAGGCATAGGCCCGCGCCGGATCGCCGCGGCCCTGGCGATCGCGCTGGGCGCGGGGGTATTGCGGCTGGCCTGAGCCGCTGGCCTCAGCCCTTGCCGAGCAGCCGGTCGAGAAGAAAGCCCGGCAGAAGCCGGCGCGCGGCGGCGGCGACATGGGTCGGCGTGGTGACGTAGTAGCGGCTGCGCGGGCGCTTCGCCTCGATCGCGTGGCGCAGCTTCGCCGTCACCGCCGCCGGCGGCAGTTCGAACCGGTCGGGCTTGCGCGACCGGTAGAGCCGCTTGATCAGGCTCGCCTCGTACTGGTCGCGCCGGGCGCTGGCCCGCCAGTCGATCCAGCGTTCGAAATGCGGGATCGAATTGGCGCGGATGCGCGAGGTCACCGGGCCCGGCTCGATCAGGATCACCTTGATCGGGGTGTCGGCCATCTCCAGCCTCAGCGTATCGGTCAGCCCCTCCATCGCGAACTTGGTCGCGACATAGGCGCCGCGCCAGCGCATCCCGACCAGACCCAGAACCGAGGAACAATTGACGATACGGCCGGCACCTTGCGCCCGCATCGCCGGGATCACCCGCCGGGTCAGGTCGTGGACACCGAAAAGATTGACCTCGAATATCTCGCGCAGTGCTGCGCGCGGCAGATCCTCGACCGCGCCGGGGCAGGCATAGGCGCCGTTGTTGAAGACCGCGTCCAGGGTGCCGCCGGTCCGGTCCAGCGCCTCGGCCACCGCTTCGGCGATGCTTGCCTCGTCGGCATAATCGAGCCGGAAGCTTTCCAGCCCCTCGCCGCGCAGCCGCTCGCAATCGGCCTCGGCGCGGCAGGTGGCAAAGACCCGCCAGCCGGCGCGCGCCAACCCCTGCGCCGCGTCATGGCCGATGCCGGAAGAGCATCCGGTGATGAGAATGCTGCGCTGCATTGCCATGGCGCCCCTTGCCGCGGGGCGTTGCCGCCCGATCCCGTCGCGGCGCATGGCTATGCGGTTTCGCGCGCCCTGGCAATCGCCGCGATGGCGCGCCTGGCAGGCTGCCGAAAAAGCACTTCGGCCAGTGTCTGGCGAGGAAACTTTTCCCGCCCCGCCATCCGATCCTGTCGCCGAGGGCCGCGCCCGACCCTGGGGGGCGCTATGGCACGCCGGGGCTGCGCTGGTTTATCGCAGCCAAATCATTCCAGCCGTTGAGCAATCTGCGACGTTGCGATGCGCCCTCCCACCGGGAGGGTCGGGCGCGGCCCGGGCTGGTCGCCCGGGCCAGAGCTTTTGGAAAGCGTGGCGCGGAACGGATTTCCGATCTGGTGGCTGAAACCGGCTGGAGGCGTGCCCTTTTCAGCAGTCTGCTACCGGTCCGGCAGCGGCCAGGGGGCCAGATCGGCGGCCGTGGCGAAACCGACGATACCGCCGGCGTCGTTGCGCAGCCAGAGCCAGCCGGCCTCGGCGCTGTCGATGCCGCTGACCAGATCGCCACGGCCGAGGCTCGCGATCTCGGCATAAAGCACCGAAGGGCCGGCGCGGACCGCAAGCCGCCTTGCGGTGACCTGCCAGAACCGGCGCGCCGGGCGGGCCGCTGCGCTCAGTCCGGCCGGCTCGGCGGCGGTCGATTGCGACAGATCGAAGGGCCCGGCGGCCGGTGCCGTGCCGTCATCGGGCAAGCCGACCGGCGCCAGCCCCTTCGGTCGCCGGGCGGCAATGCGCCGCTCGGTCATCGCCTCGGCCCGGGGATCGTCACCGGCCGCGCCCGGCGCCGGCGAATCCTGGCGCGGGCCGGGCGCCTCAAGGGTGCCGGCACGGAAAAGCAGCAACACTGCAACCATGAACAACGCCAGTCTCAGCACCCGACCTGCCACCCCTGCCTCGGCCCGGTGCCATCCTGACAGCCTTGCGCCGCCGCGTCTTGGGGGAAAATCCCGCGCCCGGTCCCGGTCCCGGTCCGGCGCATGGCGATTTCCGGCTGGACCGGACCGCCGGCGCGATCTACACCACATCCATGAGCGACGAGCCGAACGACCACCAGATCGTCCCCGCGACCCTGTCCGAGCCGCTTTCGCGCGCCATCGGCGAGCGCTATCTGACCTATGCGCTGTCGACCATCATGCACCGGGCACTGCCGGATGCACGCGACGGGCTGAAGCCGGTGCACCGGCGCATCCTTTACGCGATGCGCGAGCTGAAGCTGTCGCCAACCGGGGGCTTCCGCAAATCCGCCAAGATCGCCGGCGATGTTATGGGCAACTACCATCCCCATGGCGACGCCGCGATCTATGACGCGATGGCCCGGCTCGCCCAGGATTTCAACATGCGCTACCCGCTGGTCGACGGGCAGGGCAACTTCGGCAATATCGACGGCGACAACCCGGCCGCCTCGCGCTACACCGAGGCCCGGCTGACCGCGGCCTCCGAGGCGCTGATGGAAGGGCTGGCAGAGAATGCCGTCGATTTCCGCCCGAACTACGACGGAACGCTGAGCGAGCCCATCGTCCTGCCGGCGGCCTTCCCCAACCTGCTCGCCAACGGTGCTTCCGGGATCGCGGTCGGCATGGCCACCAACATCCCGCCGCACAACCTCGACGAGCTGATCGAGGCCTGCCTGCACCTGATCAAGGCGCCCGACGCGCGCGACGAGACGCTTGTCGCACTCGTCCCCGGCCCCGACTTTCCCACCGGCGGGGTGATCGTCGAGCCGCGCGCGGCGATCCTCGAGGCCTACCGCACCGGGCGCGGCAGCTTTCGCACCCGGGCGCGCTGGTCGGTCGAGGACCAGGGCCGCGGCACCTGGACCATCGTCGTCACCGAGATCCCGTTCCAGGTGCAGAAATCGAAGCTGATCGAGCGGCTGGCCGAGATCATCCGGACGAAGAAGGTGCCGCTGCTGGCCGATGTGCGCGACGAGAGTGCCGACGACATCCGCATCGTGCTGGAGCCACGCTCGCGCAATGTCGATCCCGAGATGCTGATGGGCATGCTCTTTCGCAACTCGGATCTGGAAACCCGCTTCTCGCTCAACATGAACGTGCTGATCGACGGGCGGGTGCCGAAGGTCTGCGGCCTGAAGGAGGTGCTGCGCGCCTTCCTCGACCACCGCCGCGCGGTGCTGATCCGCCGCTCGCGCCACCGGATGGAGCGGATCGACCACCGGCTCGAGGTGCTCGAAGGCTTCATCACCGCGTTTCTCAACCTCGACCGGGTGATCGACATCATCCGCTACGACGCCGACCCCAAGGCGGGGCTGATGGCCGAGGACTGGGGCCGGAAACAGGCACGCGCCACCTCCGAAAAGGATTACGTCTCGCCCCTGTCGCTGCCGCACGGCGATGAGACGCTGAGCGAGGTCCAGGTCGAGGCGATCCTGAACATGCGCCTGCGGTCCTTGCGCAGGCTCGAAGAGATCGAGCTGCTCAGGGAACAGGACGCGCTGATGCGCGAGCGGGCCGAGCTTGACGACCTCTTGAACTCGGACGCGGCGCAGTGGAAGCGGATCGCCACCGAGCTGCGCGATATCCGGAAGGAATTCGGCAAGGACGCCCCCGGCGGCGCGCGCCGCACCACCTTCACCGAGGCCGGAGAGATCGAGGAGGTGCCGCTGGAAGCGATGATCGAGCGCGAGCCGATCACCGTGATCTGCTCGAAGATGGGCTGGATCCGGGCCTTGAAGGGGCACCAACCGCTCGACGCCGAGGTCAAGTTCCGCGACGGCGACGAGGGCCGCCTTGCCTTCCACGCCGAGACCACCGACAAGATCCTGCTGGCCGGATCGAACGGCCGCTTCTACACCCTCCTGGGCGCCAGCCTGCCCGGCGGCCGCGGCATGGGCGAGCCGGTGCGGCTGATGGTCGATCTGCCGAACGAGGCCGGGATCGTCGATCTGATCGTTCACCGGCCGGGCGCAAGATTCATCGTCGCCTCGACCGCCGGCGAGGGCTTCGTGGTGCCCGCCGACGAGGTCGTGGCACAGACCCGCGCCGGCAAGCAGGTGATGAACCTCGCCGACACGGTGCGGATGGCGGTGTGCCGGCCGGTCGCGGGCGATCACGTCGCGGTGGTATCGAAGAACCGCAAGCTGCTGGTCTTCGCGCTGGACGAACTGCCGGAGATGAGCCGCGGCAAGGGCGTCCGGCTGCAGAAATACAACCTTGCGCGCGGCCGGCAGGGGGTGCTGGAACTTGACGGCGGGCTTGCCGACCTGACCACCTTCGAACGCGCCAG
Organism: Alphaproteobacteria bacterium HGW-Alphaproteobacteria-6; assembly: GCA_002841115.1. Lineage (GTDB taxonomy): Bacteria > Pseudomonadota > Alphaproteobacteria > Rhodobacterales > Rhodobacteraceae > Albidovulum. Next base: position 4,531 of record PHEC01000194.1, read on the forward strand.
GGGGCTTTCCTGGGCGATGGCGAACGGCAATACCCGGACCGAGGACATGGCCGAGTGGATCGCCCGCCGCGCCGGCGTCGGCAAGGCACCACCACACGG
>PHEC01000029.1 GCA_002841115.1 Alphaproteobacteria bacterium HGW-Alphaproteobacteria-6
CGGTCTCGGTGCCGCGCGGGTCGCTGCCGCAGGCGGCCAGCAGCATCAGCCCCGCCAGCAGCGCCGGCCCGACCCGCCGCTTGCGCCATGTCCGACCGATCACCGCCATACCCGGCCCCATTCCTCGGACAATTCGCCCTGATGACTGCCGCGGATCGTCTCGTAAAGCCGACCGTCCACCGCCAGACGCGCGCCGCCATCGCGGTTCAGCGGCCGGATCGTGGTGTCGACCGTGCCGGTCGACGGCCGCCCCGTCGCCCAGCCCAAGGGGATGGTCACCCGGATGCCCTTGTCGAACGATCCTTCGCCGAACTCGCGCGACGACAGGTCGGTGACGGTGGCGAAGGCGCCGACCCGGACGCCATTGGCAAACTCGCGGTCCAGCGTGAAGGTCGCCCCCCAGTCCTTGGCCAGATAGCGGCCGACATCAAGCTGGGCCAGAAAGCCCTTGCCGAGATCGTAATAGGCCGAGGCATGGCCGGTCGCGACCTCGTAATCCTGAAAGCCGAGAAGCTGGTCGAAATTGCGCTGGCCGGTGTAGTTGACCTCGACCCCGAGGGCGAGCGGGCTGTCGACCCGCTTCCACAGCACCTCGCCCGAGACGCCGCCGAACATCCGTTCCAGATAGCCGACGGTGAGGCGCGCATAAAGATCGGGCGCCGGGCGGGCATAGCCCGCCAGCGTCAGATGCTCGATCACCGGGTCTTCCTGCTTTTGGTATTCGGCAAGGTCGGAACGGACATGCTGGATGATCGAATCCGACTTGCGGGTGATCTCGTCAAGATTGCCGAGCGCCTTCTGGCGCACCGCCCCCGAAGCGAACAGGCCGGGCCGGATCTCGGCCCGCCCGCCCAGGCGCAGGCCGACATCGCCGCGGAGCGGATCATCGGGATCGAAGATGTTCAGATCGACATAGGGTGCGGCCGACCACAGGAAGCGCGGGTAAAGACCGTCGGTGCGGCTCAGCCCGCCATCCGAGACGCGCAGCGCATCGCCGAAGCTGACCCGCGCCAGAAGCGCGCCCGAGGCTTCATGTTCCAGCGCCTCGACATCGCTGCGCCGCAGCGTGACGGCGCTTGCCGCCATCCCCCGAACCACCGGGGTGATGACGAACGTCTCGACCGAGGCGGGCAGGGCGCGGGTCAGGATCCGCGCGGTGCGCCCGATCGCCTCGGGCTCGGCGCCGTAGCGCTCGTTGCGCACCCGGACCTCGACCCTGGTCGCCGACAGCGCCATCGATTCAAGCCGCTGGCCGTCCTTCTCCAGCGCCCGGGCCACCGCGTCCTGCACCCCCGGCGCGACCGTCGGATCGCTGACCCAGCCGGTCGACCAGGCCTCGGGGTCGGCAGCACGCGCCGGGCGCGGGCGCACCGGCAGGGGCGCGGTCTCGATCCCGCTTGGCACCGGCGAGACATGCGGGTCAAGCGCCACACTGAACTGCACGCCGATTTCGGTCCCGTAAAGATACTGCGCCGACAGGGTGTTGGTCTTGCCGATGCGGTAGTCGACGCCGAAGTTGACCGGCGACTTGCGATCGAAGCTGCCGGCGGCTTCCTCGCGCTCATAGGCGTCGGACGAATATTCCGCCTTCAGCGTCAGCCGGTCGCTGGCCTGCCAGGCGATGCCGGCGAAGGGCGCCACCTCGCCGCGAAACCACTGGTCGTCATTGGCCTTGCCGCCTTTGCCGAAATCCAGCGCGGGGCGCGATCCGAACGGGCTGCCGATGCCGCCGAGGCTGGCCAGCCGGCCCCAGCCAAGCCCGGCCGTGACCCGCAGCCGCGGCGTGAGCGATTTCGTCGCCACGACATATTCCGACGACAAAACCCCGGTGCCGACGAAATCGCGCAGGCCGATGGCGATTGCCGGGCGCAGCGCGGTCTCGCCGAAAAGCTGGTAGTGCAGGTCGAAGGAGCGGTCGTAAAGCGTCTCGCCGCCGGCGCCGACGCCGGGTATGCGCGAATAGCGGAACGCCCCGGCAAGGCCCTTGGTGACCTGGAAGGTCAGGGTGATGCGGGTGCCGGCGTCAAAGCGGAAAAAGCTGCCGCCGATGGTGCCGTCAGGTGCGCTTTCGGCGGTCGGCATGTCGATCAGGCCGGGCAGGCCGAAGCTGCCCGGGCCGAAGCCCTGCATCGGGTCGGCGGCAACCCCGAGTGCGGCCCCGAGTGCTGCCGCGACCGCGCCTGCCGCCACGCCAAGGCGCAAGAGCCTTGCCCTGCCTCTGGTCACACTGCCCTCCGGGTGCGTCGCATTTTTCGGCGACTATACATGGATCCACCCCGGCTTTAAGGGCCAAGCGGCAGGGCCGGCAAGAATAATCCCGATGTGCGCCGCAGCGGTCACCGGCGCCGGGCGGAAACCCGCCGCGGCGCCGGCCGGCAAGGTCGCCACCCCGGAACCCGCCGGGCCGGTCACATGCAGGCGTCGAACAGTGCCCGGGTATTGTCGCGCGTCATCGCCACCGGATTGCCGCCGCAGGACGGATCCTCCAGCGCCATCTCGGTCAACTCGTCAAGCCGCGCCGCCTCGACCCCCATCGCGGTCAGGGTCGCCGGGATCGACAGCGCGGCGCGCAAGTCCATCACCTGCGCGCGGAACCCGTCGAAGCCGCCGGTGAAGCCGAGATAGGCCGCCGCCGCGGCGATACGGTCCTCGATGACGGCGCGGTTGAAGTCCAGCACCATCGGCATCACCACCGCATTGGTGGTGCCGTGATGGGTGCCGTAGACCGCGCCGACCGGATGGCTGAGGCTGTGGATCGCCCCCAACCCCTTCTGGAAAGCGACCGCGCCCATCGCCGCGGCGCTCATCATGTGGGCGCGCCCCTCAAGGTCGCTCGGGTCGGCAAAGACCTTGGGCAGGTTCTCGAACACCAGCCGCATCCCTTCCAGCGCGATGCCCTGGCTCATCGGGTGGTAGAAGGGGCTTGAGTAGGCTTCAAGGCAATGGGCCAGCGCATCCATGCCGGTGCCGGCGGTGATGAAGCGCGGCATCCCGACCGTCAGTTCCGGGTCGCAGATAGTGACGGCGGGCAGGAGTTTCGGGTGAAAGATGATCTTCTTCTTGTGGGTCACCGAATTGGTCAGCACCCCGGCGCGGCCGACCTCGGATCCGGTGCCGGCGGTGGTCGGCACCGCGATGATCGGCGCGATCGTGTCGGGGTTGGCCCGGGTCCACCAGTCGCCGATATCCTCCAGATCCCAGACGCTGACCTTCTGGTCATGCATCAGCGCGATCATCTTGCCGAGATCGAGCGCCGAGCCGCCACCGAAACAGACCACCCCGTCATGGCCGCCGGCCTTGTAGGCGGCGATACCGGCGGCCATGTTGCCCTCGTGCGGGTTGGGATCGACCTCGGAGAACACCGCCCGGCCAAGGCCGGCGGCCTCGAGGATGCCCAGCGCCTGCGCGGTGATCGGCAGGCTGGCCAGCGCCTTGTCGGTGACCAGAAGCGGCCGCGTCAGCCCGACCGCCTTGCAGTGATCGGCCAGTTCCGAGATCCGCCCGGCGCCGAACTTGACCAGCGTCGGATAGGACCAGTTGCCCCTCAGTTTCATTGCGTCACCTTCTTCAGATGGTAGGATTTCGGCCTTGTGACCGAGTGAAAGCCCAAAGGACCGAGTGCCGCGCCGCGCCCGGTGTCCTTGCAGCCGGTCCAGCACAGCGCCGGGTCGAGATAGTCGCAGCGGTTCTGGAACACGGTGCCGGTCTCGATCCGCCGCCCGACCCGCGCCGCCCGGCCCGCGTCGCGGGTCCAGAGCGAGGCGGTCAGCCCGTAGTCGCAGTCGTTCATCATCGCGATCGCATGATCGTCGTCCTTGACCGCCATGATGCCGACGACCGGGCCGAAGCTTTCCTCGCGCATCACCCGCATCTCGTGGTTGACGCCGACCAGGATCTGCGGCGCCAGATAGGCGCCGCCGTCATCGGCCGGAAACAAGGCGGGGTCGATCAGCGCGGTGGCGCCGTCGGTGACCGCATCGGCGATCTGGCCGCGCACCGTCTCGGCAAAGCGGCGGTTGGCCATCGGGCCGATCGTCGTCGCCGGATCGAAGGGGTTGCCCAGCTTCAGCGCCTTGACCCAGGCCACCGCCTTTTCGACGAAGGCGTCGTAAAGACGCTCGGCGACATAGATCCGCTCGATCCCGCAGCAGCACTGGCCGGCGTTGTACATCGCCCCGTCCATCAGCCCGTCGACCGCCGCGTCAAGGTCGGCGTCGTCCATGACATAGCCGGGATCCTTGCCGCCAAGCTCCAGCCCCATCGCGGTGAAGGTGCCGGCCGCCGCCCGCTCCATCGCCTTGCCGCCGCCGACCGAGCCGGTGAAGTTGACAAAGCCGAAGGCGCGGCTGCCGATCAGTTCTTCGGTCACCGCATGATCGAGACAGAGGTTCTGGAACACATCCTCGGGCACGCCGGCGGCATGGAAGGCCTCGGCCAGCCGCTCGCCGACCAGCAGGGTCTGGGTCGCGTGCTTCAGGATCACCGCATTACCGGCGATCAGCGCCGGGGCAAGCGTGTTGATCGTCGTGAGGTAAGGGTAGTTCCAGGGGGCCACAATGAAGACCACGCCATGCGGCTCCCGCTCGATCCGCCGCTCGAACAGGTTCGAGTTCTCGACCACCATCGGCGCCAGCACCTCGGCGGCGATCCCGGCCATGTGGTTGGTGCGGTCGTTCACCCCGCCGAACTCGCCGCCGTAGCGGGTCGGCCGGCCCATCTGCCAGGCCAGTTCCTCGACCAGGCGTTCGGTCATCCCGTTCAGCTTCGCCACCCCGGCCCTGACCAGCGCGATGCGCTCGGCCAGGGGCCGGTCGGCCCAGTCCGGCTGGGCCGCGCGGGCACGCGCCACGCGGGCCTCGGCCTCGATCAGCGTCAGCGCCGGACGCTCGGCATAGACCCGCCCGTCGACGGGCGAGATACATTGGATCATCTTGGTCATCTGGTCCTCACTTGGCGCCCGCAGCACCTTTCACGGCAGCTAGAGCCGCTCGAATCCGCGTTTCACTTCCCAGTCGCTCACCACCCGGTTCTGTTCCTCGACCTCCCAGCGGGCGGCATGGACGTAGTGATCGACCACGTCGTCGCCGAAGGCCGCGCGCAGCATCTTCGAGCGGTTGGCAAGATCGGCCGCCTCGCCGAGGGTATGGGGAATCTCGCGCACCCTTTTGGCGTGATAGATGTCGCCGGCGCTTGCCGGTTCCAGTTCCAGCTTCTGCTCGATCCCGGCAAGGCCGGCGGCCAGCAGCCCGGCGCAGGCGAGATAAGGGTTGAGGTCGGCACCGCCGATCCGGCATTCGACCCGGATCGCGCCGGTATTCTCGCCGCAGACGCGAAAGCCGGCGGTGCGGTTGTCGAAGGACCAGACCGCCTTGGTCGGGGCGAACATGCCGACGACGAAGCGCTTGTAGCTGTTGACGTAAGGCGCGAGCATCAGGGTGATCTCGCGTGCATGGGTCAGTTGCCCGGCGACGTAGTGGCGCATCAGGTCGGACATGCCGTGCGGATCGGCCTCGTCGCGGAAGGCGGGCTTGGCCCCCTGCCACAGCGACTGGTGGACATGGCTTGACGAGCCGGCGCGGCGGTGGTCGTATTTTGCCATGAAGGTCGCGGCGCGGCCCTGCCCGTGCGCGATCTCCTTGATGCCGTTCTTGATGATCGCATGCATGTCGCAGGTGTCGAGCGCGTCGGAATATTTCGCGTTGACCTCTTCCTGCCCGGCATCGGCCTCGCCCTTCGAACATTCGATCGGGATGCCGGCATCCCAGAGCCCGTTGCGGATCGCCCGCATCACGGTCTCTTCCTTCGAGGTGCCGAAGATCGCGTAATCGGCATTGTGGCGGCCGAGGGTGCGCAGGTTCTGGTAGCCCCGGTCATGGAGCGTGTCGAAACTGTCCTCGAAAAGGTAGAATTCCAGTTCGGTCGCCATCATCGCGTCAAAGCCCATCGCCTTGGCGCGGGCGACCTGACGCTTGAGGATCGCGCGCGGGCTGACGGAAATCTCCTCATGGCTGTGGTGGTCAAGCAGGTCGCACAGCACCATCGCGGTGCCGTCCAGCCAGGGGATGCGGCGCAGCGTCGCCAGGTCGGGCTTCAGCATGTAGTCGCCATAGCCCTTTTCCCAGCCCGCCGACTTGTAGCCGGGAACCGTGGCCATTTCGACATCGACGGCCAGAAGGTAGTTGCAGCAATGGGTCTCTTGCCAGGCGCTGTCGATGAAATGGCGCGCGACGAAACGCTTGCCCATCAGCCGCCCCTGCATGTCGGGAAAGCAGGCAAGAACGGTGTCGATCTCGCCGGCGGCCACCGCTTTCTTCAGCGCGTCGAACGTCAGGTTTGCAGGCATTGCGGTTTTTCCCCTTGTCACCACGTCGGGCGCGGCGTTGCCGCCGCGCCCGTCTTGTCACGCCGCCACCGCTCAGGTGTAGCGGTAGGGCCGCCCGGCCTTGACCATGGTGTCGTTGTATTTCTTGATGATCTCGACGACCTTGGCCTTGGTCTCGCTTTCGGCGGCAATCTCTTCCCAGAACTTCTGCGCCTCGGCCTCGACCTGCCCCCATTCGGCATCCGAGATCGAAGTCAGCTTCAACTCGCTTCCCTCGACGCGCAATTGCGCCTCGCCGGCCCAATACCAGTGCTGGCGATAGTAGTGCGAGCTGTCGAAGGCGACCTTGATCATGGTCTGAAGATGCGGCGGCAGTTCGTTCCAGCGGTCCATGTTGGCGAAGAAATGGCCGATCCAGGCGCCCGAGATGTTGTTGGTCAGGAAGTAGTCGGTGACATTGGCCCAGCCCACCGTGTAATCCTCGGTGATGCCCGACCAGGCGATGCCGTCGAGCTCGCCGGTCTGCAACGCAACTTCGACATCCTCCCAGGGCAGGGTGACCGGCACCACGCCGAAGCGCGACAGGAAGCGGCCCGCCGTCGGGAAGGTGAAGATCCTGAGCCCGTTCAGCTGTGCGAGCTCGGTGATCGGCTTCTTGGTGGCGAAGTTCGCCGGATCCCAGGACCCGGCCGAGATGTGCTTGACCCCGACCTTGGCATATTCGTCGGCCCAGATGTCGCCCAGCCCGTAGTGGTTGAACAAGGCCGGCACATCCAGCGAGTAGCGCAGCGCGAAGGGGAAGTAGCCGCCGAAGACGGTGACATCGGTCGGCGAGGCCATGCTGTCGTCATCCGACTGCACCGCGTCGATCGTGCCCTTCTGCATGGCCCGGAACAACTCGCCGGTCGGCACCAGCTGATCGGCGAAGAAAAGCTCGATCTCCATCTGGCCCTGCGCCATCTCGTTGAAGGCATCGATCGCCGGCTTGATCACATGCTCGCCCAGCGCCGGGCCGGCATAGGTCTGAAGCCGCCACTTGATCGGCGCCTGCGCGCGCACCGCGGGTGCGGCCAGTGCGGTCGCGGCCCCGGCGGCAGCGCCGGCGGCCAGAAACTTGCGTCTTGTCGTGGTCATCGGTCTCTCCTTGCTGGTTGGTCCCTCTTGGCGGGGCTTGGTCACTTTGAATAGACGTGTTCGGGCAGCCACAATGCAATCTGCGGGAAGATCATCACCAGCGCCAGCGCCAGGATCATCACGCCGACGAAGGGCACGATCGACCGGTAGATGTCTGCCAGGCTGATCTCGGGCGGCGCCATCGCCCGCATCAGGAACAGGTTGTAGCCGAAGGGCGGGGTCATGTAGGCGATCTGGCTGGTGATGGTGTAAAGAACACCATACCAGATCAGGTCGAAGCCGAGCACCCCGACCAGCGGGATATAGAGCGGCGCGACGATCACCAGCATCGCGGTATCGTCCAGGAATGTGCCCATGATCAGGTAGGAAAGCTGCATCAGGATCAGGACTTCCCAGGGCCCGAGGCCAAGCTTGCCGATAAAGAACCCCTCGATCGCCTTGACCGCGCCAAGCCCGTCGAAGACCGCCCCGAAGGCCAGCGCCGCCAGGATGATCCACATGAACATGCACGAGATCGCCAGCGTCTGGCGGGTCGATTCCTCGAACACCTTGCGGGTGAAACGGCCCTTTACCACGGCGGCAAAGACCGAGGCCAGCGCGCCGACGACCGAGCTTTCGACCAGGCTGGTCTTGCCGTAGACGAAGGGCACCATCATCACCAGGAAGATGATCAGCGGCAGAATGCCGGCCTGCAGCAGCCGCAGCTTCTCGGCGCGGCTGATCCCGGCCAGTTCATCGGGCGCCAGCACCGGGCCGAGGGCGGGGTTCAGCTTGCAGCGAAACCAGATGTAGAGGATGAACATCGAAGCCATCATCAGCCCCGGAAACACGCCCGCCAGCCACAATTGCCCGACCGGCTGGCGCGCGATCATCGCGTAAAGCACCAACACCACCGAGGGCGGCACCAGGATGCCAAGGCTCGATCCGGCCTGGATCACCCCGGTCACCATCAGCTTGTCGTAGTTGCGCTTCAGCAGTTCGGGCAGCGCGATGGTCGCGCCGATCGCCATGCCGGCGACGGAAAGCCCGTTCATCGCCGAGATCACCACCATCAGCGCGATGGTGCCGATCGCCAGCCCGCCCGGCACCGGGCCGAACCAGACATGGAACATCCGGTAAAGATCGTCGGCTAGGCGGCTCTCGCTCAGCACATAGCCCATGAAGATGAACATCGGCAGGGTCAGAAGCGGATACCATTTCATCAGCTTCATCGCCGCCGAAAAGCCAAGGTCGGACCCGCCGACCCCCCAGAGCGAGACCGAGGCGGCGACCGCGACGAAGCCGATCGCGCCGAACACCCGCTGTCCGGTCATCATCATCACCATCATGGTGCTGAACATCGCGATGGCGATCATGTCATGGGACATCAGAGGTCTTCCCCGCGCAGCCGCGCCACGTCGCGGAAGAAAAAGGCGATGGCTTGCAACAGCATCAGGAAGATGCCCAGGCACATGACGATCTTGATCGGCGCCATGTAGGGCCGCCAGGCGGTCGGGCTGCGCTCGTTGTATTGCAGCGAATAGGCGGTGCTTTCGACCGCGCCGTAAAGCAGCACACCCAGATAGAACATCAGCGCGAAGATCGAGAAGGCATCGACCCAGGCGCGGGTGCGGTCCGACCAGCGGCCGTAAAGCAGGTCCATCCGCACGTTGCTGTCCAGTTGCAGCGAATAGGGCCCGCCCAGCATGTAATAGGCGACCATGGTGAACTGCGCCATCTCCAGGGTCCAGAGCGCGTTCTGCCGGATGATGTTGGTGAACGAGGACCACAAGAGGATCCCCATCAGCACGAAGAGCAGATACATGCTGAACCGTCCGACCCGGTAGTTCAGCGCATCGACAAGGCGCACATAGGTCCTGATCCAGTTAGGCATGTCGGGCGGCCGCCTTTTCCGTGTCATGGCGTGACGCGGGCCGGACCCGGTCCAGTGCCGCCGCCAGCACCGGGGCCAGCGTCTCGGCCATCCGGTCCTCGGCCGCGGCAGTGTCCAGAAGATCGTTGCGGATCTCCAGCATCACATTCATCAGCCCGTAGGGCGTCGCCTGAAGGCGCAGCGTATGGGTCACGTCGTCGGCCGCCGAATAGGGTGCATTCAGCGCCGCGTTCAGCCCGGTCCGCGCCCCTGCCTCGACCAGAACCGCCTCGGCCAGGGCCGGGTCGGCGTCATGGATCACCCCGAACTCGACCGCGCGGGGTGCGCCGAACCAGACCGGGGTGAAGCTGTGGACGGTGACGATCACCGGCGCCGGGCCGGTGGCGATGCGCCGGGCGATCTCGGCGTGCAGGGCGGCGTGGAACGGCAGGTAGACCGCATTGACCCGCGCCAGCCGCGCCTCGGGGCCAAGGCCGGCATTGCCGGGAATCTCGTGGATCTCGCTTCTTGCAGCGATGGCGCCGGCGGCATCGGGCGCGCGGTTGAGGTCATAGACGAGGCGCGAGACCGTGGCCGAAACCAGCGGCGCGCCCAGCCGCCGCGCCAGCCCGCGCGCCAGCCCCAGCGCGCCCGGATCCCAGGCGATATGGGCGCGGCGCTGCGCCTCGGACAGGCCAAGCGTGCCGAATTCGGCGGGAAAGTGATTCGAGGCATGTTCGCAGACAATCAGGAACGGCCCCGGCGCCGCGGCATTCTCGATGCGCGCCACCTCGCCGCCGATGTCCAGCTTCGCCGTCATGCGCGGCCTTCCCCCCTTGATTCTTGCCCACAAGGCTCATCCGGGCGGCGGATTCTGTCAAGATGTTTTCTCTTTCGGAATTTCTGTTACAATCCTTTCGGAAAGCCGCCGCGCGCATCCCTGCGCCGCCCTGCGGCCGATGGACGGAAGAGGCACTTGGCAGCGGCGAGCCAGACCATCGAACAGCAGATCCGGGCGGCCTTCGACGGGCTGACGCGGGCCGAGCGGCAGTTGTGCAACCATATCATGCACAACTATCCGGTGGCCGCACTCGGCTCGATCACCGCGCTGGCGAAAGGGGCCGAGGTCTCGACCCCGACGGTGGTGCGGCTGGCGCAGAAGCTTGGCTACAAGGGCTATCCGGACTTTCAGACATCGATCCGCGCCGAGGTCGAGGAGCGGCTGATCTCGCCCCTCGCCAAGCATGACCGCTGGGCCGGCGGGGCGCCCGATACCCATATCCTCAACCGTTTCGCCGATGCGGTGGTCGGCAATCTTCAGGCGACGCTGGGTCAGATCGACCACGCCGACTTCGACGCGATCGCCGGGCTTCTGGCCGACCGCGACCGCAAGGTCTTTGCCATGGGCGGGCGCATCACCCATGCGATGGCCGACTACTTCACCACGCACATGAAGGTGATCCGCCAGGGGGTGACGCTGATTTCCGACATGTCGAACGCCTGGCCGCCGGCGCTGATCGACATGGTGCCGGGCGATATCCTGATCGCCTTCGACATCCGGCGCTATGAAAACAACGTGCTGCAACTGGTCGAGATCGCCGCCGACCAGGGCGCCGAGGTGGTGCTGATCACCGATCAGTGGGTGTCGCCGGCGGCGGCCCGGGCGCGCTACCGGCTGTCGGCGCATATCGAGGTGCCCTCGGCCTGGGATTCGACGGTGGCGATCCAGGTGCTGGTCGAAACCCTTCTGGCCGCGGTCCAGACCCTGACCTGGCCCGAGACGCAAGCAAGGATGCGCCGGCTGGAAGAGCTTTACGCCCGCTCGCGGTTCTTTCGCCGCTCGAAGTGATCACATCGCCGGCGGCGGCGGGCGGTGGCGCATCCCGGTCGCTGCGTTCAAGGCGATCGCCGCCAAGAGGATGGCGCCGCCAAGCAGGGTGCCGGCGCTGGCGCCCTCGTCCAGCACCAGCCAGACCCAGAGCGGCGCCAGCATCACCTCGGCCATGCTGAGAAGGCCGAGTTCGGCCGCCGCCACCACCCGGCTGCCGGCGGTATAGATCGCCATGCCGAAGCCGAGAAGGACCGCCCCCATCAGCATCGCCAGCGCGACCGACCGCAGCGGCAGGGCAAATCCGTCGCCGCTGAGCGCGATGACGCCGGCGGCGACGACGGCCGACAGCACCCCGCCGATCAGCACCGCCGGCAGCATGTCGGCAAGCCGCCCCCAGCGCAGGGCGATGGTGAAAGCGGCAAAGCCGGCCGCGGACAGCAGCGCCGAAAGGTTGCCCCAGCCGGCGCCGATGGCCAGCCCCTCGCGCACCATCACGAACATGCCCACCCCGGCCAGCGCGATCGCGCCCCAGGTCGCCGGGCGCACCGGTTCCTTCAAAAGGCCCCGGGCCATGACCGCGGTCATCAGGGGGGCGGCGGCAAAAAGAAAGACCGCATTGGCGATGGTGGTGGCCTGGATCGCATGGATCCCCCCGGCGAAGGCCAGGACAAGCCCCGACCCGCCGACCAGCCCGGGCCAGCCGATGGCGCGGATCCGCGCGACCGGGTGCCCGCCCGAGCGCTGCCAGATCACCGCGAAAAGCACCGGCACCAGCCCAAGCGAGCGGTAGAACAGCACCTGCCAGGTGCCGGCATCACCCAGCGCCCGGATCGCCAGCCCCATCAGCGACCACATCACCGCCGCCGCCAGCACCAGCGCCACACCGCCGCGATAGGTCATTGCCGCCGCCCCCCCGTCTTCCGGGCCAGACTGGCCGGGGCGGGGCGCGGTGGTCTGTCGCGATGCCGACGCGCGGGCGGTCGCAATCGACGCGCCGGGGCCGGGTGGAAACGCGGCTTGTTCGGGGCGGGACCGGCGCCGGGTCAGTCCTGCAACAGCAAGAGATCCTTGGCCGACAGCGACAGTTGCACCCGCGCCCCGGCCTTCGGCGGCGGCGCATCGGTGGCGTTGAAGGTGTCGAAGGCCAGAACCGCGGCGCCGATATCGGCCTTGAGCCGGATCACCGAGCCGAGGAAGTGGACATCGGTGATGGTCCCGTCCAGCACCGTCTCGCGGCCCGGATGGATGCCGAGGCTGATCATCTCGGGCCGCACCGCCAGCGACACCTTGCCCGAGGGCAGCGCCCGGCCAAGATCGGCCGCCGCCCCGGCGATGCGGACATGGCCCTTGGCCGGATCGGTCACCTCGGCCTCGATCACGTTGAGGGTGCCGACGAAATTCGCGACGAACCGGGTCGAGGGGCGGTTGTAGATCTCATAGGGTGATCCGACCTGATCGGCGATGCCCTGGTGCATGACCACGATCCGGTCCGAGATCGACAGCGCCTCTTCCTGGTCGTGGGTGACGAAGATCGTGGTGATCCCCAGCCGCTGCTGGATCTCGCGGATCTCGGTGCGCAGGCTGACCCGGATCTTGGCGTCGAGCGCCGACAGGGGTTCGTCCAGCAACAGCACTTGCGGCCGCGGCGCCAGCGCCCGGGCCAGCGCCACGCGCTGCTGCTGGCCGCCCGACAGCTGGAAGGGATAGCGCGGGCCAAGGTCCGAAAGCCCGATCAGCGCCAGCATCTCGGCCACCCGGGCATCGGCATCGGTCCGGTTCACCCCGGCGATCTTCAGGCCGAAGCCGACATTCTGCGCCACCGTCAGGTTGGGAAAAAGCGCATAGGCCTGAAACACCATGCCGATCTTGCGCCGGTTCGGCCGCAGCCCGACCATGTCAGCCCCGTCGATGCGGATCGCCCCGGTCGAAGGCGTCTCGAACCCCGCGACCATGCGCAGGACCGTGGTTTTGCCGCAGCCCGAGGGCCCGAGCAGCGAGATGAACTCGCCCTTCTCGATGCCGAGGTTGAAATCCTTGACGACCTTCATCGGGCCAAAGGACTTTTCCAGATGTTCGATGTCAAGAAAGGCCATCAGCGTGCCGCCTTGGTATGTTTTGAAAATCGGGTGACCAGCTGGATCAGACCCATGCAGGCCCAGGTGATGGCGAAGGCGATCACCGCCAGCGCCGCCGGCTCGTAGGCGCGGTTGGCGCCGAGAAGCTGCATGTAGGGGCCGAAGGCCGGACGGTTGAGAAGCGCCGCCATGGTGAACTCTCCCATGACGATGGCGAAGGTGACGAAGGCGCCCGACAGCACCGCGACCAGGACATTGGGCAGGATCACCCGGGCGATGATCACCGTCCAGCCGGCGCCAAGACTTTGCGCCGCCTCGGTCAGGGTGGCGACGTCGATGGTCCGCAGCCCGGTATCGACGGCGCGGTACATGTAGGGCAGCGACAGCGTCGCATAGCCGAACATCAAAAGCAGGTTGGTCCCGGTCGCGGTTCCGGTCAGGGGCAGGAAGGACGAGGTGTTGAACATCCGGATATAGCCGAAGACGATGACGATCGCCGGGATCACCAGCGGCAGCAGGGTCACGAACTCGACGAAGGGGCGGGCGCGCGGCAGCTTGAGGCGCACCCAATAGGCGGTCGGCACCACCAGGAGCACGCCGAAGGCGATGGTCATCAGCGCCATGAAGACCGAATAGCCGAAGGTCTCCTGAAACCGCGGATCGGCCAGCACCTTGGCATAGGCGTCGAAGGAATAGACCCCGCGCCGCATCTTCAGCGAAAACTCGGTCATGCCGATCAGCGGCAGCGCGAAATAGCCCAGCCCGAAGGCAAGCGCGATCCAGGCCCCGATCCGGGTCATTTCAGCCACCTCTCGGACCGTGCGCGCAGCCAGATGTAAAGGCCGTTGGCGACCCCGGTGATGACGATCATGCCGAAGGCCAGCGCATAGCCGAGATGCGGATCACCCAGCACGTCGCCGCGGATCTGCGCGAAAAGCAGGATCGGCACGATCGACAGCGACGATCCGGTCAGCGCGATGGCGGTGGCGACCGCGCCGAAGGAATTGGCGAAGAGAAGCGCCAGCGTGCCGAGGATCGACGGGAACAGGATCGGGAAGGCGACCATCCGCCAATACTGGAACCCGGTGGCGCCGAGGATCGCCGCCGCCTCGCGCCACTCGCGCTTCAGCCCGTCAAGTGCCGGGGTGATGATCAGGATCATCAGCGGGATCTGGAAGAAGAGATAGGTGATCGTCAGCCCCCAGAAGCTGAGGATCGAGAACCCCATCATCCTGAGGTCAAGCCCGAACTGGGTGCGCAGAAAGACCGTGACCAGGCCGACCGGGCCAAGCGTCGCCAGAAAGGCGAAGGCCAGCGGCACCCCGGCGAAATTCGACGCGACCCCGGAAAAGGTCAGCATCGGCGAGCGGATCCATTTCGGCAGCCCGCCCAGCACGATCGCGGCGGCGACCGAAAAGCCGATCAGGCAGCCGAGAATCGCCGAGGCGAGGCTGATCTTGATCGAGATCCAGTAGGAGGCCATGATCGACGGCGTGAAAAGCCCGCGGACATTGGCCAGCGTGTAGTCGCCGGCCGGGGTGCGGAAGGCGCCAAGGACGATGTTCATCGTCGGCAGAATCAGGAAAAGCGCGACAAAGGCCACAAAGGGCGCGATGCCCAGCCAGTCCAGCGATAGGCGCCGTCGGCTGGGGGCCGGTGTCGGAGGCTGCATGAACTGTCCTGTTGGTCGCGTTGTTATGATTGGTTTGCCCGCCCCGGCGACCGGGGCGGGCAGATCGGATGCGGGATCCGCTTACTGGACGTTGGCGCCGACGACGCTGTCCCAGGCGCCGGTAACCGCGGTCTTGTTGGCGGACTGTTCATCCAGCGTCGGGAAATAGGCGGCCTCATAGGCTTCCGCCGGGGGCAGCGCCTCGAGCAGGTCGGCCGGGATCTTGCCGGCGGCCGACATCGCGTTGAAGCGCGCCGGGTGGCAATAGCCCTTCAGCCAGAGGTTCTGCCCCTCGTCCGAGTACAGGTATTCCATCCACAGTTTCGCGGCGTTGGGATGGGGTGCATGGGCGCTGATCGCCTGGACATAGACACCGGCCAGAACGCCCGACTTCGGCACCACGACCTCGACCGGCGGGTTGCCGGCCAGGGTGTCGCGGGCGGCAAGCGCGTTGTAGTCCCACATCACCACGATCGGGGTCGCACCCTGCGCCAGGGTGCCGGCCTTGCCGATCACCGGCACGAAGTTGCCGGCCTTGTTGAGTTCGGCAAAGAAACCAAGACCCTTTTCGCCCGATTCCGCGCCGGCGGCGCCACCGGCGGCCATGCCCGCGGCCAGAACGCCGAGGATCGCCTGGTTCGAGGCGCGCGGATCGCCGGCCAGCGCCACCGAGGCCTTGTATTCCGGCTTCAGAAGGTCGGACCAGTCCGACGGCGTCTCGGCCACCAGGTCCTTGTTCACCATGAACGACATCACCCCGTAATAGTCGCCATACCAGTGGCCGTCGGCATCCTTGATGCTGTCGGGGATCTCGTCCCAGGTCGAGACCTTGTAGGGCATGGTCAGCCCTTCTTCCTTGGCCTGCGGGCCAAAGGCGAGGCCGACATCGATCACGTCGGGCGCCTGCGGGCCGGTGTTGCCCTTGTTGGCGCGGATCGCCTCAAGCTCGTCGGCCGAACCGGCGTCGGGGTTCAGCTCGTTCACGGTGATCTCGGGGTATTTCGCCTTGAACCCGTCGATCACGGCGCCGTAGCCGCACCAGTCATGCGGCAGCGCGATGGTGGTCAGCATGCCTTCGGCCTTGGCCGCGGCTTCGATCTCGGCCAGCGACTGGGCGCTGACCATCGCGGTCGAGGCCATCAGTGCTGCGGCGCTTGCCGCGAATACAAACCGTTTCGTTCTCATCTCGGATCGTCTCCCCATTGTTGAAGCCGGGCCCGTCATGGGCTCCAGCCCGCTTTATGTTGGCATGATCACAAATTTGCGACGACGCCCTGCAAGCTGACCTACCTAAACCACGAATCGCGGCACTTGCAACAAAACTGTTACATGGCTGTTACAAATCCCGACATTCGCGCTGCCAGCCCTCGGCAAGGGCGATCTCGGGGCAGCCGGTGAAGCGGCCGAGCCGGTCCAGCGCCGCGATCAGCCGGGCGTGGCGGGCCTTCGAAAGCCTGATACCGGCCTCGGGCCAGAAGGCGGTAACCGCGATCCGCCCCTCGGCGCGCCGGCATTTCAGGTCGATCCGACCGATCAGCCGGTCACCCTCCAGCACCGGAAAGACGTAATAGCCGTAGCGCCGCTTGGGCTCGGGCACGAAGACCTCGATCCGGTAGCGAAAGCCGAAAAGCCGCTCGGCCCGGGCCCGGTCGCGCAGCGCCGGATCGAAGGGCGACAGTATCCGGACCTGTGCCGGCGCCGCGGGCAGGGCGGCGGCCGCCTCGATCGCACCGGGGCGCGCGAAACTGCGGCGCAGCGCGCCGTCCGCACCCTCGACCGCGATCTCGGTGATCGCGCCGCGGGCCAGCGCCGCGGCGCACCAGGCCTTCGCCTCGTCCGGCGTCGCCAGCGCCCAGAAGGCGGCGATCTCTCCGGAGGTGGCAAAGCCCAGCCGGTCGAGCGCCGCGTTGCAGGCCCAGTCGATGGTCGCCGCCTCGTCCGGTGCGGCGGCGGCATCGGCACGCGGATGGACCCGCTCGGTCAGGTCATAGATCTTGGCAAAGCCGCGGCGCTGACAGACGCTGAGCACGCCGGTTCGCCAGAGGTATTCCAGCGCGGTCTTGGACGGGTGCCAGTCCCACCAGCCGCCGCGCCCGCGCGCCTCGTCGGCGCCGACCTCGCCCGATCCGACCGGGCCGCCGGCGCGGACATGGGCCAGCACATCCTCGATCCGGTCGTGGAAGGCGGCGCCCTGCCAGTCGGCCCAGCGTGCGCGGATCCGCGCCGCGTCGCGGGCGAAGCGCAGCTTCCAGTGGCCGAAGAACCCGGTTGGGATGATCGCGGCATCATGGGTCCAGTGCTCGAACAGGCTGCGGTCGCGCTCCAGAAGCGGGCGCAGGTTGTCGGGCCGGTAGCGCGGGCGCCGTGCCCAGAGGATCATGTGATGGGCGCGCTCGACGGTGTTGATGCTGTCGACCTGCACGAAGCCCAGCCGCTCGATCAGCGCCAGCAGGTCGGCGCCCTTCGCCGGGCCGGTGGGTGGTTCCAGAAGCGCGTGGCGGTCAAGGAAAAGCCGCCGCGCCGAGGCGTTCGGCAGCACCTGAAGGCTCATGCGCCCCAGGTCCGCCCGAGCAGGGAAAGCCAGTTTTCATGGGCGATCTTGCGCAACAGCGCCTCATCGTAGCCATGCGCGCGCAGCGCCTCGATCAGCCGCGGCAGCCCGGCCGCATCGCCGATCCCCGCCGGCATCGTCGCCCCGTCGAAATCCGAGCCGAGGCCGACCCGGTCCTCGCCAAGTTTCGCGATCAGGTGGTCGAGGTGGCGCAGCACCGGCTCCCAGCCCTCGAAGGTCGACTTGCGCCCGTCCGCGCGCAAGAAGACGGTGGCGTAGTTGAGCCCGACCAGACCGTCCGACTCGGCGATCATCGCCAGCTGGCGGTCGGTCAGGTTGCGGGTGGACGGCGTCACCGCATGGGCGTTGGAATGGGTGGCGACGAGGGGCGCGTCGGAGATCGCCGCGACATCGTTGAACCCGGCCTCGTTCAGGTGGCTGAGGTCGATCATCACCTTGAGCTTGTTGCATTCGGCGATCAGACGCTTGCCGGCCGCGGTCAGCCCCGGCCCGCTGTCGGGGTCGCCCGGGAAGCGGAACGGCACGCCGTGGCCGAAGATCGTGGGGCGTGACCAGACCGGGCCGAGCGAACGCAGGCCCGCCGCGTGCCAGAGGTGGAGCGCGTCAAGATCCTCGCCGATCGCCTCGGCACCCTCGAAATGCAGGATCGCGGCGATCTTGCCGGCGGCCATGGCGGCGCGGATCTCGGCCACCGTGCGGCAGATCGCCAGCGTGCCGGTGCGCTCCATCCACATCAGGTGGCCGATCATCGCGGCGGCCACGGGCTGGGCAGCCTCGGCCCCGATCAGGTCCGGCAGCGGCAGATCGTAGGGCGGCGCATCCATGATCGCCTCGTAATCGGCGGCATCATGGGCGACGGGCGAGGCGATGTAGACCGCGAAGAAGCCGCCGGCAAAGCCGCCGGCCCTGGCGCGGGGCAGGTCGAGATGGCCCTTGCCCTCGCCGGTCAGCCAGATCGCCTCGCGCCGGTCGGGGTCGCGCAGCAGCCGCAGCAGAAAGTCGTTATGGCCGTCGAATACAGGGATCATGGCGCCTCAGGCAGGGGTATAGCCCTCGGAAGCCGAGAGCAGTTTGCGGGTATAGTCGGTCGTCGCCCGGTGGGCGGAAAGCGCGGCGCGGGTCAGTTCCTCCACCGCCTCGCCGTGCTGCATCACGATCAGCCGGTCGCACATGTGGGCGACAACGGCAAGGTCATGGCTGACCATGATATAGGTCAGCCCGCGCTCGGCCCGGATCCGGTCGAGAAGGTTCAGGACCTCGGCCTGGATCGAGGCGTCAAGCGCCGAGGTCGGTTCGTCGAGCAGCAGCACCTCGGGTTCGAGGATCAGCGCGCGGGCGATGGCGACGCGCTGGCGCTGGCCGCCGGAAAGCTGGTGGGGGTAGCGAAAGCGGAAGTCGGACCCGAGGCCGACTTCGGACAGTGCCTGTTCGATGCGCGCCTCGCGCCGGTCAAAGCCGTGGATGGCGAGCGGTTCGGCGAGCACCTTGTCCACGGTGTGGCGGGGATGCAGCGAGGCATAGGGGTCCTGAAAGACCATCTGCACCCGGCGGTAGAAATCGGCCGGGCGGGGGGTGGCAAGCGATGTGCCCTTAAGCCCGATCGTCCCCGCCGTCGTCGGGGCAAGGCCGCAGATCGCGCGCAGCACCGTCGATTTGCCCGAGCCGCTTTCGCCGACGATGCCGAAGCTTTCGCCGCGGGCCACGTCGAGGGAGACGCCGCGCACCGCCCGCACCGTGTCGCCGCCGCGGCGGAAGGTGACATCGAGCGCCTGCACCTCCAGCATCACTTCGCCCATGCCGCGTCCCTTTCAAGGGTGGGCAGCGGGCGCTGGCTGCCCTCGATCTTCGGCAGGCAGTTCATCAACCCGCGGGTATAGGGGTGCTGCGCCTGGTCGAGGTCGGAGGCCTTCAGTTCCTCGACCACCCGGCCGGCATACATCACCAGCACCCGGTCGCAGAAGGACGAGACGAGGCGCAAATCGTGGCTGATGAAGATCAGGCCCATGCCGCGGGTCGTGACCAGCCGGTCGAGGATGCGCAGCACCTCGACCTGCACGGTGACATCGAGCGCCGATGTGGGTTCATCGGCGATCAGCAGGTCGGGCTCGGTCACCAGCATCATCGCGATCATCGCGCGTTGGCCCATGCCGCCGGAAAGCTCGTGCGGATAGGCGCGAAAGACCCGCTCAGGATCGCGGATCTGCACCGCTTCCAGCATCGCAAGGGCGCGGTCGCGCGCCTGCCTGCGGGTCTCGCCGGCGCCGAACTTCAGCGCTTCGACCAGTTGCCTGCCGATCGTCATCACCGGATTGAGCGAGAATTTCGGGTCCTGCATCACCATCGACATCCGCGCGCCCCTGAGTTTGCGCCAGGTGGCGGGCGAGGCGTCGCGCAGGTCGGTGCCGTCGAAGTCGAGCACCTTCGCGGTGGCCTTTCCGGGCGGCGGCGTCAGCCCGAGGATGGCGCGGCCGGTCTGGCTTTTGCCCGAGCCCGATTCGCCGACGATGCCGAGCCGTTCGCGGCCAAGCGTGAAGGAGACGCCGCGGACCACCTCGGAGGGGCCAGACCGGGTCGGGAAGGTGATGCGCAGGTCCTCGACCGTCAGGAGCGGCGTCATCGGGGCAGGCCTCCGGCGGAGGTATTTGGGCCAAGATGAATGGGCAGGGTCATTTGCGCGCCTTGGGGTCGAGGACGTCGCGCAGCCCGTCGCCGAGCAGGTTGAAGCCGAGCGAGACGACGAAGATGGCGATGCCGGGCATGGTGGCGACCCACCACTGGTCGATGAGAAAGCGCCGCCCCGAGGCGATCATCGCGCCCCATTCGGGTTGCGGCGGCTGGGCGCCGAGGCCGAGAAAGCCCAGGCCCGCCGCGGTCAGGATGATGCCGGCCATGTCGAGCGTCACCCGGATGATCACCGAGGAGAGGCACAAGGGTGTCACGTGATACCACAGGATGCGGGCCGATGAGGCACCCTGCAGGCGCGCCGCGTTGATGTAGTCGCTGTCGCGGATGGTCAGCGTTTCTGCCCGGGCGAGGCGGGCGTAGGGTGGCCAGGAGGTGATGGCGATGGCGATGATCGCGTTCTCGATGCCGGGGCCGAGGGCGGCGACGAAGGCGAGCGCGAGGATGAGCCGCGGGAAGGCGAGGAAGATGTCGGTGATCCGCATCAGGATGGTATCGGTCCAGCCGCCGAAATAGCCCGCGCTGGTGCCGACCAGAAGCCCGATCGGGGTGGCGATGACGGCGACGAGGACGACCACCATCAGCGTGAGGCGCGAGCCGTGGACGATGCGCGAGAAGATGTCGCGGGCCAGGTCGTCGGTGCCCATCAGGTGATTGCCGGTCAGGGGCGGCAGGAAGCGCGCGGTCCTGAGGTCGCCGCCGATCACCGGATCATAGGGCGCGATGACATTGGCGAAGAGGGCGACGATGATGAGGGCGAGGACGATGGCGAGCCCGACCATGGCAAGCCAGTTGCCGCGAAAGGTGAGCCAGGTCCGGTAGATCTGTCCCAGGCGCGCCTGGCGGCGCGAGGCCGGGCGGTCGGTGAGAAGCCAGTCGCGGCGGGAGATCGTGGTCATGCCTGTCTCCGCACGCGGGGATCGAGCAGCGAGTAGAGCAGGTCGGAGAGCAGGTTCAGCCCGACGAAGATCGCCCCGATCACCAGGGTGCCGCCGAGGACCGCGTTCATGTCGGCGTTCTGCAGGGAATTGGTGAGGTATTGCCCGAGGCCGGGCCAGGCGAAGACGGTCTCGGTCAGGACCGAGCCTTCGAGGAGGCTGGCGTAGGAGAGTGCCACCACGGTGACCAGCGGCACGGCGGCGTTCCTGAGCGCATGGACCCAGATGATCCGCCATTCCGGCACGCCCTTGACCCGGGCGGTGGTGATGTATTCCTGCGCCAGTTCGTTGAGCATGAAGCTGCGGGTCATCCGGCTGATATAGGCCATCGAGAAATATCCCAGAAGCGAGGCGGGCAGGATGATGTGCGAGAAGATGTTGCGAAAGGCGTCCCACTGGCCCTGCATCGCGCTGTCAAGGAGCAGTAGCCCGGTCGCCGGGGTGATCGCATATTCGTAGGCGATGTCGATCCGGCCGGGGCCGGCGACCCACTGGAGCCGCGCGTAGAAGACCAGAAGCCCGAGAAGCCCGAGCCAGAAGATCGGTGCCGAGTAGCCGATGAGGCCGAAGACCCGCACCACCTGGTCGGCGAGCCTTCCCTGCCGCACCGCCGCCCAGACCCCCATCGGGATGCCGAGCGCGGTGCCGATGACGATGGCGATCGTGGCCAGTTCCAGCGTCGCGGGGAAGACCCGGGCAATATCGTCGGCGATGGCGCGCTTGGTCAGGAAGCTTTCGCCGAAGTCGCCGGTGAAGACCTTCTGGAGATACATCCAGAACTGTTCGTAAAGCGGCCTGTCGAGGCCCAGTTCCACATAGACCCGGTCATAGACCGATTGCGAGGCGCGGTCGCCGATCACGGCAAGCACCGGATCGACCGGCACCACCCGGCCGATCAGGAAGGTGACGACAAGGAGGCCGAGAAAGGTCAGCGCCACCGTCGCGATCAGCTTTGCGGTCTTCCAGAGGAACCGCAGGAGGGCGCTTTCGCGCCCCCCATCGGCAGTCATGTCGCTCATGCTACTTGGTCACATGGGCGAAGCTGTTGTCGTTGAACGACGGGCCGACGATGAAGCCGTTGACGTTGGCGCGCATCGCCGAGACCTCGATCTCCTGGAACATCACAACGAAGGGCGAGGTCTGCTGATGCTCTGCCTGCAGCGCCAGATACATCTCGGCACGCTTGGCCGCATCGCCTTCGAGCACCGCGGCGTCGGCCCTGGCGGTCATCTCCGGGATGTCCCAGGCGTTGCGCCAGGCCAAGGGCTTCGATGTCGCGTCATCGGCGTTGTCGGGGTTGCGCGCGAAGGTGTCGGCGTTGGTGTGCGGGTCCTGATAGTCCGGGCCCCAGCGGCCGATGTAGATGTCGTGGTTGCGCGCACGGTATTTGGTCAGCGTCTGCTGGCCGTCGCCGGGGATCAGTTCCATCTTCACGCCGGCCTGCGCCATGGTCTGCTGGATCGCCTGGGCGATGCCGGTGATCTCGGGCGTGTTGCGGGTGTCCATGGTGACCGAGAATCCATCGGGCAGGCCCGCGGCCGCCAGCAATTCCTTGGCCTTGGCCACGTCGAGCGCGAAGGGCGTGTCTTCCAGCGCGCCAAGGAAGCCCTTGGGCAGGAAGGCCTGGTGGACAGAGACCTTGCCTTTCATGATCGTGTCGGCGATCGCGGCATAGTCGACGAGGTATTTCATCGCCTGGCGCACCTCGGGCTTGGCGAGGTTCTCGTTCTTCTGGTTGAGGCCGAGGTAGTAGATCGAGCCCTTCGGGCCTTCCTGGATCTTCAGGTCGGCATTGGCGCGCACCGCGTCAAGTTCCTCGGCGGTCAGCGAGCGGGCGATGTCGATGTCGCCCTGTTCGAGAAGCAGGCGCTGGGTCGCACCTTCGGGGATGTGGCGGTAGATGACGCGGGCCATCGCCGGGGCGTCGCCCGAATAGTTCGGGTTGCGCTCCATCACCACGGCCTCGTTGGCGCGCCATTCGCGGATGGTGAAGGGGCCCGAGCCGGCATAGTTGGTCTTCAGCCATTCATAGCCGAAATCGCCATTCGCCTCGTGTTCCATCACCAGCTTCTTGTCGACGACGAAGCCCACCGTGGCGGTCAGGCAGTAAAGCAGCAGCGTCGGCGCATAGGGCTTGTCCATCTTGAAGACGACGGTGTCATCGCCTTCCTGCACCACCATCTGGTCGGCGTTCTCGGGCGTCAGGCCGAACTGGGTCAGGATGAAGGCCGGCGACTTGTCGAGCTTGACCGCGCGGGTCAGCGAAAACACCACGTCCTCGGCGGTGATCTCGTTGCCGCTGGCGAAGGTGCGGCCGGGGCGGATCTTGAAGCTGATCGACAGGCCGTCCTCGGCCACTTCCCAGCTTTCGGCGACCTTGCCGAAGATCTTGGTCACGTCCATCGGGTCGTAGCCGATCAGTCCCTCGTAGGCGTTGCCGGCGACCTCGGAGGCGGTGAACTCGAAGATCTCGGCCGGGTCGAGCGAGATGATGTCATCGATCGCCCAGGCCTGGATCAGCGTGTCGGCCGGCGTTTCCGCGCGCACGGCCGGGGCCGTGAAAAGCGTGAACGCGGCAACCGTCGCCGCGAGCAGTCTGCGACTGTGTAGCATTCCTTCAATCTCCGCTGTTGGTTCCCATGTCGCCCGCCCGCGCCCTTGTCGGGGTCAGGCGGCTGGGGGCGATTAACCGCTTGGTCAAAATTGAAGTCAAGGACATTCGCGGCGATAGCGCCCTTCGATCCGGAGGGTGCCGAGACGGCGTCTGAAACTCGACCGGATGATATTGAAACAGAAGTTTCCCGCGCATAGGGTCGGCGCGGATGGATCGAACCGCACCGATGGCGCGGGGGAAAGGAATGACCATGCGGCTCAAGGGCAGACGGATTTTGGTAAGTGCCGCGGGGCAGGGGATCGGGCGGGCCAGTGCGCTTGCCTGCGCGGCCGAGGGTGCCGAGGTGATCGCCACCGACATCAACCAGGCGCTGCTGGACGATCTGGTGCGCGCCGCGCCGGGGCTTGAGGTGGCGGCCCTTGATGTGCGCGACGATGCGGCGATCCGGGCGCTGGCGGCCAGGGTCGGGCCGCTCGACGGGCTGTTCAACTGCGCGGGCTTTGTCCATGACGGCACGGTTCTGGAGATCAGCGATCAGGACTGGGCCTTCAGCTTCGATCTGAACGTCACGTCGATGATGCGGATGCTGCGCGCCTTCCTGCCCGGCATGCTGGATCGCGCGGCCGAGAGCGGTGATGCGGCGGTCCTCAACATGGCCTCGATGGCAGGCTCGATCAAGGGCTTCCCGCGGCGCACGCTTTACGGGGCGACCAAGGCAGCGGTGATCGGGCTGACCAAGGGGGTGGCGGCGGATTTCGTCCGCCAGGGGCTGCGCTGCAACGCGCTTTGCCCCGGCACCGTCGACACGCCGTCGCTGCGCGGCCGGATCGCCGCCGCCGCCGACCCGGTGCAGGCCGAGCGTGATTTCATCGCCCGCCAGCCGATGGGCCGGCTGGCGACGGTCGATGACATCACCCCGCTGGTGGTCTATCTGCTGTCGCCCGAATCGCGTTTCGTCACCGGGCAGGCGCTGCTGGTCGATGGCGGCGTGACGATCTGACGCAATACGATCTGACAGGGTGCGCACCCCCCGTGCCCCGAAATTGAAGGAGCTGGACATGAAACTGCTGCGCTACGGGCCGAAGGGCCAGGAAAAACCCGGGCTCTTGGACAAGGATGGCCGGGTGCGCGACCTTTCCGGCGTGATCGGCGATGTCGCCGGCGCGGCGCTTTTGCCCGAAAGCCTGGTGCGGCTGGCGGCGATCGACCCCGCGACGCTGCCGCTGGTCGCGGGCACGCCGCAGGCCGGCTTGCGGCTTGGCCCCTGTGTCGGCGCGGTCGGCAAGTTCGTCTGCATCGGCCTCAACTACGCCGACCACGCCGCCGAAAGCGGGCTTGAGGTGCCGAAGGAACCGGTGATCTTCAACAAGTGGACCAGCGCGATCAGCGGGCCGGACGATGACGTGGAAATCCCGCGCGGCTCGCAGAAGACCGACTGGGAGGTCGAACTGGGCGTCGTCATCGGCAAGGGCGGGCGCTACATCCCCGAGGCCGAGGCGCTGGGCCATGTCGCCGGCTACTGCGTCGTCAACGATGTCAGCGAGCGTGAATACCAGATCGAGCGCGGCGGCACCTGGGACAAGGGCAAGGGCTGCGACACCTTCGGGCCGATCGGCCCCTGGCTGGTGACCCCGGACGAGGCCGGTGATATCGCCGATCTGGCAATGTGGCTGGAGGTCGACGGCAAGCGGTTCCAGAACGGCTCGACCGCGACCATGGTCTTCGGGGTGGCCCATCTGATCAGCTATTGCAGCCGCTTCATGTCGTTCCAGCCCGGCGACGTGATCTCGACCGGGACGCCGCCGGGGGTCGGGCTGGGCCAGAAGCCGCCGCGCTATCTGAAGGGCGGCGAGGTGATGCGGCTGGGCATCAATGGGCTTGGCGTGCAGACCCGGGCCTGCCTCAGCGTTTTGTGGCCTCAGCGGTTCGGGGTGATGACGATCTCGACCCGGCGGTTCTGGGCGCGGCCCTGGACCGTCAGGTTCGACGCGATCGGCTGGCTTTCGCCGCGCCCGTAGGACACCAGCCGTCCGCCCGGCACCCCGGCACTGCGCAGGACCGACGCGACCGCGGCGGCGCGGCGCTGCGACAGGTCCTGGTTGTAGGCGGCCGAGCCGGTGTTGTCGGTATGGCCGATGATCTCGACCTGGCTCGACGGATAGCGGTTGAGGTTGTCGGCCAGCGCGAAAAGATCGTTCTGGATCGAGGCCGAGACCTGGGCGCTGTCGGTCGCGAACAGGATGCCGTCGGGCATGGTCACGATCAACGCGCTGCCGGTATTGACGATGCGCACCTGGTTGTTGTTGATGTCGCGTTCCAGTTCGGCCGCCTGCTTGTCAAGCTGGCTGCCGATGGCGCCGCCGATCAGCCCGCCCACGACCGCGCCTGCCGCCGCCTTGGTAAGCCGCTCGTCGCCGCCGCTGGTGGCGCCGATCACCCCGCCCAGAAGCGCGCCGGCGGCGGCCCCGCCCGCGGTATTGGTGCCGGCCGGGCCCATGGTCATGTCTGCCGCCTCGTATTCTCGCCCGCATGTCGGGCACCGCGTCTATTATAGCGCAACGCCTTGGGGCGCGAACAGGGGACGCGGTGCCGCAGACCAGCCGATTTCCGCCTAGACTGTTGCAGCCCGCAGCGGGCCCATCCGATCGGCGGTATCGGCGCGCGCCGCCTCCCAGGCCAGCATCGCGCGCTTGCGGGCAAGACCCCAGTGATAGCCGCCGAGATGGCCGGCCGGCCCGGCCGACTTGCGCAGCGCCCGGTGGCAGGGGATCAGCCAACTGACCGGGTTGCGCCCGACCGCGGTGCCGACAGCACGCACCGCGCGCGGATTGCCGATGGCGCGCGCGATCTCGGAATAGGTGGTGACCTGACCCGAGGGCACGCTCAGCAGCGCCTCCCAGACCTTGATCTGGAAGGGCGCGCCGATCAGGTGCAGCCGGGCCTCGCCACGCCCGGCGAAGGCCGCCGCGACCCAGGGCGCGACCGCCTCCGCATCCTCGCGGAACCGTGCCGCCGGCCAGCGTCCGGCAAGATCGGCGAAGGCCGCCGCCCGCCCGGCCTCCTCGGCGAAGGCCAGCCCGCACAGCCCGCGATCGGTGCCCATCGCCAGCGCCTCGCCGAAGGGCGAGGCGAACCAGCCCCAGCGGATCACCAGCCCCTCGGCGGCGCGGGCGAACTCTCCGGGTGTCATCGCCTCCCAGCGCAGGAAAAGGTCGTGCAGCCGCCCCGTTCCCGACAGCCCGGCGCCGGCCGCGGCATCGATCAGGGTGAAGCGCTCGGCCAGCAGGCGCCGCGCCAGATCAAGAGTCAGATACTGCCGGTAGCGCAAGGGCGAGACCCCGGCCCAGCGCGAGAAGACGCGCTGGAAATGCGCCGGGCTCATCTGCATCCGCGCCGCCAGCGCATCGAGCGTCAGTGTTCCCGCCGCGTCGGCCTCGATCAGCGCCAGCGCCCGCGCCACCAGGCTGTAGTGATAGCGGCTGTCGTCATCGTTCGGGTGCATGGCATCCTCCATGCCCCGACCATAGCCGCAAGGCGACATCCCGGCGACCCGAAAGCTGCGCAATCCTCGTTGGCTCGCCCGGGTTCACCCCGCCCGGATTCACCCCGGCAGGCGTCGTCCCGACCGGCGTCATCCCGGCAGGCGACACCCCGTCCGTTCAGGCCGCGACCCGGCCCGTTGCCGGGATCACCCCCTTCGGCAGGATCGCGATCTCATGCGCCTTCAGGCAGGCCCTTGCGGTCTGCCGGTGGCCCGAGCCGATCAGGTCCGCGATGCGCTTGCGGGTCCGCACCGGCAACGACGCGACCATCCGGTCACCGGCGAACAGGCTTTCCATCCAGAGCCCCTCGGCCAGGATCACCTGATGCTCGGCCAGCAGCAGGTGATGGAACACCTGCCGCGCGCCGCCGGGGGCCAGACGCACCCTGTCATCGTCGACCAGATGGCGGGCGGCGGCGAACATCTCGGCCTCGCCGAAATGCAGTTCCAGCGCGGCGTCGTGCAGCAGGATCCGGTGGCTCGGGGTCAGGCGCATCGCGCGGGCCGGCAGGCCGGGCCCGAAGGCATCGGCGGCGATCGCCACGGCGCCGGCATCCTCGGCCGGCGCATCCGCCGCCACCTCGAACCGGCCGGTCCAGAGCAGCGGCTGATAGCCCATGTCGCGGGTCAGCACCCGGTCGCCGGCACGCAACCAGTCGACCGGCAGCGCGCCGGCCTCGGTGGCGATCATCGTGCCTGCGCCGAAACAGGGCACCGACTGGATATCGGAGTAGACCAGCCGGTTGCTGCCGACCACCTCGGATGTCGCGTAGAAGGGATAGGACTGCCCCGGCACCAGGGCCTCGGTGGTCAGGGTGCCGACGGCGACGCCGCCGATCTCCATCCGCTCCATGTCGATGATGCCGCCATCGGGCCGCGTCACCTCGACGAAAAGCTCGTCATAGATCCGGCCCGAGGCGATGACGGTGCCGTCAAGGCCGGTGACCACGGCGGTCTGGTTGGTGTCGTCGCCGACCTCGTTCCGATACTGGTCGCCGTCGATGAAGGCATCGTCATCGGTGATGGTGATCAGCACGCGGTGCAGGTCGGGGTCGTAGTCGGCGCGCAGCGAATAGCTGTTGCTGGCGGAATTGTAGACCAGCGCGCCGGGGGCGTAGGCGTGGAACTGATAGGTGGCCATGGCTCGGTCTCCGGATTTGCCGCCAGCATCGCGCGGTTGGGCTAAGACCGGGTTAACCGCGATCGGCACGCTTGCCGGCGGGGGCGCGGCGGGGCATACCGGCGCCATGGCAGGCCACCTTGATCATCACGCGATCGCAGAGATCTTTCGCCGCTTTCACGCGGCCGAGCCCGAACCGAAGGGCGAGCTTGAGCATGTCAATGCCTTCACCCTGCTGGTCGCGGTGGCGCTTTCGGCGCAGGCGACGGATGCCGGGGTGAACAAGGCGACACGGGCGCTGTTCCAGGTCGCCGACACGCCGCAAAAGATGCTTGACCTCGGCGAGGACGGGCTGATCGGGCATATCCGGACGATCGGGCTTTACCGGCAGAAGGCGCGCAACGTGATCCGCCTCAGCCGGATCCTGGTCGATGATCATGCCGGCCGGGTGCCCTCGTCGCGCGCCGCGCTGATGGCGCTGCCCGGGGTCGGGCGCAAGACCGCCAACGTGGTGCTGAACATGTGGTTCCACCATCCCGCGCAGGCGGTCGACACCCATGTCTTCCGCGTCGCCAACCGCACCGGCATCGCGCCGGGCCGCAGCGTCGAGGCGGTCGAGCGCGGGGTCGAGGACAACGTGCCGGTCGAATACCAGCGCCATGCCCATCACTGGCTGATCCTGCACGGCCGCTATATCTGCACCGCCCGCAAGCCGCGCTGCCGCGACTGCCTGATCCGCGATCTTTGCCCCTATGAGGAGAAAACCCCGTGACCGACCGCTATCAGGTGGTGGGCATCGGCAATGCGATTGTCGATGTGCTGACCCAGACCGACGACACCGCGCTTGACCTGATGGGCATCCGCAAGGGGATCATGCAACTGGTCGAGCGCGAGCGCGGCGAGATGCTTTACGCCGCGATGAAGGAGCGCACCGAGGCGCCCGGCGGCTCGGTCGGCAACACCATCGCCGGGCTTGGCAACCTTGGCCTCGGCGCGGCTTTCATCGGCCGGGTGCGCGACGATGCGCTGGGCCGGTTCTTCGCCCGCTCGCTGACCGCCGAGGGCACCGGCTTTCCCAACCCGCCGGTCGCGGACGCCGACCTTCCGACCTCGCGCTCGATGATCTTCGTCACCCCGGACGGCGAGCGTTCGATGAACACCTATCTCGGCATCTCGGCCGATCTCGGCCCCGGGGATGTTGCCGAGGATGTCGCGGGGCAGACCGATTACCTTTTCCTCGAGGGCTATCTCTTTGA
The DNA here is from genome assembly GCA_002841115.1 of Alphaproteobacteria bacterium HGW-Alphaproteobacteria-6. Lineage (GTDB taxonomy): Bacteria > Pseudomonadota > Alphaproteobacteria > Rhodobacterales > Rhodobacteraceae > Albidovulum. The sequence goes on from PHEC01000029.1 coordinate 29,610, forward strand.
CAAGGACAAGGGCAAGGCGGCCTTCCTGAAGGCGGCGCGGGCCTGTCATGCCGGCGGCGGCAAGGCCGGGATCGCGCTGTCCGATCCGTTCTGCGTCGATCGCCACCGCGACGATTTCCGCCGCCTGGTCCGCGACGAGATGGATTATGTGATCGGCAACCAGCAGGAATGGACCTCGCTTTATCAGACCGAGGATCTGGCGGCGGCGCTGGCGCAGGCGCGCAGCGAATGCCCGGTCGTCGTCTGCACCCGCTCGGGCGCCGACGTGATCTTGCTGCGCGGCAATGAGCGCGCCGACGTGCCGGTGCACCGGGTGGTGCCGGTCGATGCGACCGGGGCGGGCGACCAGTTTGCCGCCGGTTTCCTCTACGGGCTGGCCACCGGCCAGGGTCTGGCCAAGGCCGGCCGCATGGGCTGCATCGCCGCGGCCGAGGTGATCAGCCATTTCGGCGCCCGGCCCGAGACCGATGTGAAGGCATTGTTCCGGGCCGAGGGGCTGATCTGAGCGGGGGCGGCAATGCAGGCCGATTACGCGATCATCGGCGGCGGGGTGGTCGGCCTGTCGGTGGCCTGGGGGCTGCTGACGCGCGGCCGCCGGGTCGTCGTCATCGACGGCGGTGATGGCGACTTCCGCGCCAGCCGCGGCAACTTCGGCCTGATCTGGGTGCAGGGCAAGGGCCTGGCCGAGCCGCGCTATGCGCGCTGGACGCAAGGCTCGGCCGCGCTCTGGCGCGACTTTGCCGCCGAGCTTGGCGACGCTGCCGGCGCCGATCTGGCGCTGCGCCAGGAGGGCGGCTTTGACCATGCCCTGACCGAGGCCGCACTCGAGGCCCGCGCCGCGCAGTATTCGGCGTTGCGGGATGCGCTTGGGGGCGATTATCCGTTCGAGGTTCTCGGCAACAACGCGCTCAGGCGCGAGGAGCCGGCGGTAGGCGAGCGGGTGGCAGGCGCGATCCTGCACCATCAGGACGGCCATGTGAATCCGCTGCGCCTGCTTCGCGTGCTGGCCGAGGACGTGCGGCGAAAGGGCGGGCAACTGATCACCGCCGAGACGGTGACCGGCGTCGGGCGGCAGGGCGGGGTGTTCCGGCTTGCCACCGCCTCGGGGCGGGTGGTCGAGGCGCCGCGGCTGGTGCTGGCGGCCGGGCTGGGGGCGGCGGCGCTGGGCCCGGGGCTTGGCTTTCGCGCGCCGGTGCGGCCGCAGCGCGGGCAGATCCTGATCACCGAAAGGCTGCCGCCGCTGTTGCGCCGCCCCTCGGGCACGATCCGCCAGGTCGACGAGGGCGGCATCCAGATCGGCGACAGCAAGGAAGAGGTCGGGCCCGATGACCGCGTCAGCCTGCCGACCATCGCCGGGATCGCGGCGCGGGCGGTGGCGGTGGTGCCGGCGCTGGCCGGGGTGCGGATGCTGCGAAGCTGGGGCGCGCTGCGGATCCTCTCGCCGGACGGGTTGCCGATCTACCAGCACTCGGCGACGATGCCCGGCGCCAGCCTTGTCACCTGCCATTCCGGCATCACCCTGGCCGCCGCCCATGCCCGCCTTCTGCCCGACTGGCTGGAAGGCACGGCGGCCGCCCCCGACCTGGAGGTCTTCGGTGAGCACCGCTTTTCGTGACCTTGCCCCCGATGCGCCGCGGGTCGGGGTAACCTTCGATGGCCGCCCGCTCGATCTGCCGGCGGGCATGAGCCTTGCCGCAGCTCTGCTGGCCGCCGGGACCCTGGTCTTGCGCACCACCCCGGTCTCGGGCGCGCCGCGCGGACCCTTTTGCATGATGGGCGCCTGTTTCGACTGTCTGGTCGAGATCGACGGCACCCGGGTTCAGGCCTGCATGACCGAGGTGCGCGAGGGTCTTGTGGTCCGCAGCATCGGGGGCCGCGATGACTGATGCCGCGACAGACGGGGTCGCGACGAACGGGGCCGACCTGATCGTCATCGGCGCCGGCCCGGCCGGCATGGCGGCGGCGGCGGTGGCGGCGGCGCAGGGCCTGCGGGTTGCGCTGCTGGACGAGCAGGCCGGGCCGGGCGGGCAGGTCTTTCGCGCGGTGACCGGCGCCGGGGCGGGGCGGGGTGCCATCCTCGGCGCCGATTATCTGCGCGGCGCGGCACTGGCCGAGGGGTTGCGCGCGCCCGGGGTCCGCCACCTGCCCGGCGCGGCGGTCTGGGCCATCGAGGCGTCGGGGCCAGGGTTTGTCGCCACCTTCTCGCGGGAAGGACGAGCGGCGCAGATCGCGGCGGGCGCGTTGATCCTCGCCACCGGCGCGCTGGAACGGCCGGTGCCGGTGCCGGGCTGGACCCTGCCCGGGGTGATGACCGCGGGGGCGGGGCAGATCCTGCTGAAATCCTCGGGGCTGGTGGCCGATCGCGCGGTCCTGGCCGGTGCGGGACCGCTGCTGTACCTATTGGCGGCGCAGATGGTCCGCGCCGGGGTGCCGCCGCTGGCGCTGGTCGAGACCTGCGGTCGCGCCGATCTGATCCGCGCGCTGCCCCGGCTTGCCGCCGGGCTGCGCGGCTGGCGGGTGGTCCTGAAGGGGCTCGTGCTTTTGGCTGAGCTGCGCCGTGCCGGGGTGCGGCGGATCACCGGTGCGACGGATCTGCGCATCGAGGGCGGGGGAGGCGGGGGCCGGGCCGAGGCGCTGGCCTTCCGCGCCGGCGGGCGTGACCAGCGGATCGCCTGCGACACGGTGCTGCTGCATCAGGGCGTGGTGGCCAATACCCAAGCCAGCCGGCTCCTGCGGATCGATCATGACTGGCACGAGGGCCAGCGCGCCTTCGTGCCGCGCTGCGACGGCTGGGGCGAGACCGCGCTGCGCGGGCTTTTCATCGCCGGCGACGGCGCCGGGATCGCGGGCGCGCTGGCGGCCGAGGCGGCGGGCCGGCTCGCGGCACTTCAGGTCGCTTGCCGGCTGGGCCGGATCACGCCCGA
>PHEC01000030.1 GCA_002841115.1 Alphaproteobacteria bacterium HGW-Alphaproteobacteria-6
CCATAAGATCGAGAATGCGCGGCCCCAGCCTCGGATCGGTCACGTTCTGCGAGGCCACCGCCCCCACGCCCGCCCGTGCATGGGCGCAACGCGCCGCCACCGCAGGCGACGAAGACGAGATCGCCACCCCGAACATCCCCGTCTCGGCACAACGCGCCACCAGCGAAAAGGTCATGCCCGGCCCCCCTTCATCGTTCTGAAAATACTCAACTGAGACGGATCAATCTGGAATGACGGCGATGGCATCGATCTCGACCAGCCATTCGGGCCGCGCCAGCGCGGTGACGCAGACCCCGGTCGAGACCGGATGGACGCCCTGGATGTATTCGCCCATGGTGCGATAGACCGCCTCGCGGTGGCGCACATCGGTGATGTAGACGACGATCTTGCACAGGTGCTCCATGCCGCCGCCGGCTTCCTCGATCAGCTGGCGGATGTTTTTCATGACCTTGTGGGTCTGGGCGACCGGATCATGGCTGGCGATGGACTGCGCGGTGTCGAGGTCCTGCGGGCACTGGCCGCGCAGGAAGATCATCGTGCCGCGTGCCGCCACTGCCTGGCACAGGTCGTTGTCGAGTTTCTGCTCGGGGTAGGTGTCGCGGGTGTTGAAGGGGCGGATGCGGGTATGGGCCATCGGGGTCTCCGTCGGGGGTGATCTGGCGGCAGGGCGCGCACTGTTGGTTGCGGTGGGTCGCGCCGGGTCACGGCGGGTCGGCCGGGCCGGCTGCGGCCGGCCTGTAGGCGAGGTAGTCGCGCTGCTTGCAGATGTGGTCGGCGAGGTATTTGGCGTCGTGCCAGACCCCCCAGATGAAGGAGGAGCCGCGCCGGGTCTGCCAGGGCAGGCCGAGGAAATAGATCCCCGGTTCGGCCGAGATGCCGCGCCGGTGCCGGGGTCTGCCGTCGCGGTCACAGGCGCCGGGCGGGAGCCAGCCGAAATCGAGCGCGAAGCCGGTGGCCCAGATGATCGTGGCGACGCCGGCCGCGGCAAGATCGAGCCGGGGCAGGGGGTTGGTCACGCAATCGGGGTCCGGGCCGATCAGGCGGGCCGTGGGTTCCTCGGGCAGATCAAGGCCATTGCGCGCAACATAGGCATCGGCCTCGTCCAGCACCGACAGGTAGTTGGCGTCGCCCCGGGCGAGATTGGCGGCAAGGTCGGGCGCGAAGCTCACCGCGCCGTCGCGGAAGGCCTCGGTCCTGCCGAGAAGGGTCATCCCCTGTTCGGCGAGGCGGCGGAAGTCGACGGTCTGGCCGCCATGGGCGCCGCTGACCGCGATCGTTGTGTGCTCGGCCCCCGGTGTCGCCTCGGCATCCCATTTGCCGAGCACGCCGAGCCACCAGACGAAATCGCGGCCGCGGTAGCGGCGTGGCGGCCGGTCATGCGGGCCGACCGAGAGGTAGACCCGCCGGCCGGCGCGCAGCAGCTCTTCGGCGATCTGCGCCCCGGACGATCCCGATCCGACCACCAGAACCGCGCCGGCCGGCAGTTGGCCGGGGTTGCGGTAGGCGGTGGAATGGATCTGCAGGACCCCGGCCCCGGGCGGGACCACGGCCGGGATGACCGGGCGCTGGAAGGCGCCGGTGGCGGCGATCAGCGCGGTGGTCTCGATCACCCCATCCGAGGTTTCGACGCGAAAGCCGGGGCGGCCGGTATTGCGCTGCACGCCCGTCACCGTGACGCCGCAGCGGACCGGGGCCTTGATCTGGCGGGCATAGGCCTCGAAGTAGTCCGCGACCGCCTCCTTGCCGACGAAGGCGTCGGGATCGGCGCCGGCAAAGGTCATGCCGGGGAAGCGGTCATGCCAGGCCGGGCCATTGGCGACCAGCGAATCCCAGCGCTCGCTGCGCCAGCGTTCGGCGATCCGCTGGCGTTCGAGGACGAGATGCGGCACGCCGCATCGGCCGAGATGTTCGCTCATCGCCAGACCGGCCTGGCCGGCACCGACCACCAGGGCTTCGGTTTTCTCGACGGACATTGTCGGTTCCCTCCTCGGGTTTCGGTCAGGTTAGCGGCAAGCGCCCGGTCCGGCACGCGGGAAATTGCGATCAGGGACGAGAGGTTCGGGCGCTGTGCCGCAGCATCACCGGTGCCATGATCAGGAAAAGCATATTCTTTCGAAGCATTGGTTCGGAAAGGCCGAAGCAGGCCAATTCGGGGCATTGCCGGCAGGGTGGCGGCGCGTCAGAGTGCCCCGACCTGCCAAGACTTGCCCAGACCTGCCAAGACCTGCCCGACCGACGACCGAGGGAGCCTGCGATGACCGCGCCCGATCCCGCCCGCCTGCCCGATCCCGCCGGCCAGCCCGACTATGCCCGCCTGATCGATGCCGCGACCTGGGCCTTCATCCGCGAGACCGAGGGCTGGTATCCGCCCGATGCCACCGGCCTGACGATCGCCGGGCAACGCGCGGTCTATGACCGGATGGCCCGGGCCTTTCACCGCGGCCGCCCGGCCGGCGTCACCACCCGCGACCGTCCCTTCGGCGGCGTGGCCTGCCGGGTCTACCGACCGGCCGGCGCCGTCGTCTTCACCGTGCTTTATCTGCACGGCGGCGGCTTTGTCGTCGGCGGTCTGGACAGCCATGACGATATCTGCGCCGAGATCGCGGCGGCGACCGGGGCGCGGGTCGTCGCGGTCGACTATCGGCTGGCGCCCGAGCATCGCCACCCGGCGGCCTTCGACGATGCGCTGGCGGCAGCACGGGCGGTCGCGGTGGAATTTCCCGGGCCGTTGATCCTGGCCGGCGACAGTGCCGGCGGCTGTCTGGCGGCGGCGGTGGCGCAGCGGGCGCGGGCAGGCGGGCCGGCGGTGGCGGGGCAGGTGCTGATCTATCCCGGGCTTGGTGGCGCCTCCGACCGGGGCAGTTATCTGAGCCATGCCCATGCCCCGATGCTGAGCCGCGACGACGTGCTGTGGTATGCAAGGATCCGCCATGGCGGCGGGCAGGCGCGGTGCGATGACCCAACCGCCGACCCGCTTCGCGACAGCGATTTCGCCGGCCTGCCGCCAAGCGTGATCATCAGCGCCGAATGCGATCCGCTGGCCGACGACGGGCGCGACTACCGCGACCGGATCCGCGCCGCCGGCGGCCGGGCCGACTGGATCTGCGAGGCGGGGCTGGTGCATGGCTATCTGCGGGCGCGGGCATCGGTGCCGCGCGCCGCGGCCAGTTTCGGGCGCATCACCGCGGCGATTGCCGCCCTTGGTCGCGGTCATTGGCCGGCCCTTTAGGGGGGCTGGTGGGCGCGCCGCCGCGGTCCTGGTGCCCGCTGGCCGCCGGGGTCGGCGGGCGGTTTTCCGGCGCGGGGCCTGCTGTCGCGCCACCGCGCGGGCAAGACCTTTGTCGTGGTGGATTCGGTGCCGTCAGGTGCCGAAACTGTGCCAGACTACCGTCGTCGCCAAGCCCCGCGGACCGAGTCGCCGGGCGGTTTTCGCGACAAACCCGAGGGAGGAACCATGTCCGATTACCAGGGAGGCTGCGCGCATGTTCACACCCATGCCAGGGCCGAGCCAATCGACAATCACGTCTGCCACTGCAATGTCTGCAAGGCCGTGACCGGCCAGCAGACCACCCATGTCGCCTTCTTCAAGCACGGCGACCTGGCGGTCGATCATCCCGAAAGGCTGAAGCGCCAGCCCTTCAACGCCGGCAACCCGGATGGTCCGCTGGAACTGTGCACCTGCGCCGAATGCGGTGCTGCGATCATGCTCGACGACCGGCAAGGGCGCATCCGCGTCGCGGTGCCCAACATCATGGGCTATGACGACGCGCATTTCCCGGCCGCCAGCTATCACGCCTTTTACGACGACACCAAGGGCTATCCCAAGCCCGCTGACGGCCGCCCGGTCTATGCCGCGCTGCGCCCGGAGTTCGTCTGGCCGAAGGGGGCGTAAGGCGCGGGCCATTCCATGCGCCGGGAAGGCGGGCCCATGCGCCGGGCGCAACGCGGGCCCATGCGCCGGGCGCAACGCGGGCCCATGCGCCGGGCGCAACGCGGGCCCATGCGCCTTGCGCATCGCGGAACTGCCGAAACGGCGGTGGTCACGGGTGCGCACAAAGCCTAACTCCGCAGGCAACGGGCAATCCTGCCTGCGGAGTAACGACGATGATTGCGATTGCACGCCACAGCGGCATCGCGGGCGACATCACCCGCGCCTTGCACGGCATCGGGCGCATCCTGGTGCGGCTTGTGCCCGCCGAACCGGCCCCCTACTGGGCCGACTATCTGCGCCAGACCCGACAGACCCGGGACTGACACCGGCGGCCCCGCCCGCAATGGCCCGCCCCTGATCGGCCCCCTTGATCGGTCATGGTAACCCGTCTATACGCGCCCGGTGGCCCCGCAGGGGCGACTCATGGTGCCGCAAGCCCGAAGTCGGGCGACCGGCGCGATCAGGGCAATGCCGCGTTCGACCCATCCCGTCGCTGGGGGTCGTTTCCGGCTAAGGAGAAGCGACATGAAACTCAATGAACTTCGGGACAATCCCGGCGCCGCCAAGAAATCCAAGCGCGTCGCGCGCGGTCCCGGCTCGGGCAAGGGCAAGACCGCCGGCCGCGGCATCAAGGGCCAGAAATCGCGCTCGGGCGTGGCGATCGGCGGCTATGAGGGCGGCCAGATGCCGCTTTACCGGCGCCTGCCGAAGCGCGGATTCACCAAACCCAATGCCCGCCACTACGCGGTGGTCAACCTCGGGCTGATCCAGAAATTCGTCGATGCCGGCAAGCTCGACGCGAAAGCCGAGATCACCGAGGATGTGCTGCTGGCCGCGGGCCTGGTGCGGCGCAAGCTTGACGGGGTGCGGATCCTCGCCAAGGGCGCGGTCACCGCGAAGCTGAAGCTGACGGTGACCGGCGCATCGAAGCCGGCGATCGCGGCGGTCGAGGCGGCGGGCGGCACGCTGAGCGTCGCCGAGGTGGCTGCGGCCGAATAACCTGTTGCCGGTGCCCGTCGGGGCGCCTACATAGACAGGGGTTTTCCAGGCGCCGCCGACCGGAAGACGGTCGTGCGGCGCCGTCCATGAAAGAGCACGCGAATGGCATCTGCGGCAGAGCAAATGGCGGCGAACCTCAGCTGGGGTGCGCTGGGCAAGGCGACCGACCTTCGGCAACGGATCTTCTTCACCATCGGGCTTTTGATCATCTACCGGCTGGGCACCTACATCCCGGTGCCGGGGATCGATGCCGCCGCATTGCTGCGCTTCATGGAGGATGCCTCGCACGGGATCGGCGGCATGCTGCAGATGTTCACCGGCGGCGCGCTCGGCCGGATGGGCATTTTCGCGCTGGGCATCATGCCCTATATCTCGGCCTCGATCATCGTGCAGCTTCTGACCGCGATGGTGCCGGCGCTGGAACAGCTGAAGAAGGAAGGCGAGCAGGGCCGCAAGAAGATCAACCAGTATACCCGCTACGGCACGGTGGCGCTGGCGACCTTCCAGGCCTGGGGCCTGGCGGTCAGCCTCGAGGCCGGCGATCTCGCGCATGATCCGGGCATGTTCTTCCGGCTGTCGGTGCTGGTCACCCTGGTCGGCGGCACGATGTTCCTGATGTGGCTGGGCGAGCAGATCACCGCGCGCGGCATCGGCAACGGCATCTCGCTGATCATCTTCGTCGGCATCGTCGCCGAGATCCCCGGCGCGATGGCGCAGTTCTTCAGCCAGGGCAGGGCCGGCAGCATCTCTCCGGCCGTCATCGTCGGGGTGATCGTGATGGTGGTCGCGGTGATCGGCTTCGTGGTCTTCATGGAACGGGCGCTGCGAAAGATCCACATCCAGTATCCGCGGCGCCAGGTCGGGATGAAGATCTATGACGGCTCCAGCAGCCACCTGCCGGTCAAGGTCAACCCGGCGGGCGTGATCCCGGCGATCTTCGCCTCGTCGCTACTGCTGCTGCCGACCACGATCTCGACCTTCTCGGGCTCGCAGACCGGGCCGATCATGTCGACGATCCTGGCCTATTTCGGCCCCGGCCAGCCGCTTTACCTGTTGTTCTTCACCGCGATGATCGTCTTCTTCGCCTATTTCTACACCGCCAACGTCGCCTTCAAGTCCGATGACGTGGCCGACAACCTGAAGAACCAGGGCGGCTTCATCCCGGGTATCCGGCCGGGCAAGAAGACCGAGGATTACCTCGACTACGTCGTCGCGCGCATCCTTGTCGTCGGTTCGGCCTATCTGGCCGCGGTCTGCCTCTTGCCCGAGATCCTGCGCTCGCAATTCGCGATCCCGTTCTATTTCGGCGGCACCTCGGTGCTGATCGTGGTCAGCGTGACGATGGACACGATCAACCAGATCCAGTCGCATCTTCTGGCCCATCAATACGAAGGGCTGATCGAGCGGTCGCAGTTGCGCGGGCGCAAGCGCGGCGGGCCCAAGAAGGCGCCGGCGCGGCGCTGAGAGGACATCCATGACCGACATCATTCTTCTGGGGCCGCCGGGGGCGGGCAAGGGAACGCAGGCCCGCCGCCTGGTCGAGGACCGCGGCATGGTGCAGCTGTCGACCGGCGACATGCTGCGCGAGGCCCGCAAGAGCGGCACCGAGATGGGCCGCAAGGTGGCCGCGGTCATGGACAGCGGCGGGCTGGTCACCGACGAGATCGTCATCGGCCTGATCGAGGAGAAGTTGCGCGGGGCGACCGGCGCCGGCTTCATCTTTGACGGCTTCCCGCGCACGCTGGCGCAGGCCGACGCGCTGGGCGCGCTGCTTGGCCGGCTTGGCCGCCGGCTGGACGCGGTGATCGAGATGCGGGTCGATGACGCGGCGCTGGTGGCGCGGATCTCGGGGCGCTACAGCTGCCCCGACTGCGGCGCGGTCTATCACGACGAGACGCGCCCGACCCGGGTTGCCGGCAAATGCGACGACTGCGGATCGGAAAACCTGGTGCGGCGCGCCGATGACAACGCCGAAAGCCTGAAGACCCGGCTGATGGAATACTACAAGAAGACCGCGCCGCTGATCGGCTACTACTATCATGCCGGCGATCTTTTCTCGGTCGATGGCCTGGCCGCGATCGACGAGGTGGCCGGTGCGATCGCCAATATCCTCGATCAGTCCCGCGTCGCCTAGCAGGCCGCTGAGAAAGGAATTCGGGCAGGGTCTGGCGGAGAAGCCTTTCCTGTCCCGCCATCCGATCCCGGCGCCGAGGGGCGCGCCCGACCCTGGGGGGCGCCTTGCCACGCCGGGGTTGCGGCGCTTTATCGCAGCCAAGTCGTTCCAACCGTCGCGCGATTTGCGACAGTGCCATGCGCCCTCCCGCCGGGAGGGTCTGGCGCGGCCCGGGCTGGTCGCCCGGGCCAGTGCTTGTGGAAAGCGTGGCGCGGAACAGTTTCCCGATCTCAAGGTTGAAACCGGCTGGGCGCGTGACTTTTTCGGCAGTCTGCCAGGGGCGCCCAAGGGGCGACCGGGGGCCTACTGTCGCATCGCCACCGGCTTCCCTTGACGGGGGCGGCCAAAGCCTTTAGGTCACGGCGTCTCGCAAGAGAATCGGCTTGCCCGGCGGCATCCATGCCATTCCGGGCAACAGTTGTGAAAAAAGGTTCCGGCATCACGGAACCGCAACGAAAGGACATAACGCGTGGCACGCATTGCTGGCGTCAACATTCCGACGGGGAAACGCGTCCCCATCGCCCTCACCTATATCCACGGCATCGGCGCCGATACCGCCCGCAAGATCTGCGAGGCGGTGAAGATCGAGGAATCGCGCCGGGTCAACCAGCTTTCCGACGCCGAGGTTCTGGCGATCCGCGAGCATATCGACGCCAACCTGACCGTCGAGGGTGATCTGCGCCGCGAAGTGACGATGAACGTCAAGCGCCTGATGGACCTCGGCTGCTACCGCGGCCTGCGTCATCGCCGCAACCTGCCGGTGCGCGGCCAGCGCACCCATACCAACGCCCGCACCCGCAAGGGCCCGGCAAAAGCCATTGCCGGCAAGAAGAAATAAGGGGAGGGATCAGAGATGGCGCGTGACAAGACCCGTGTGAAAAAGAAGGAACGCAAGAACATTGCCGCCGGCGTGGCGCATGTGAACTCGTCCTTCAACAACACCAAGATCCTGATTTCCGATGTGCAGGGCAATGCGATCGCCTGGTCGTCGGCCGGCACCATGGGCTTCAAGGGCAGCCGCAAGTCGACGCCCTATGCCGCGCAGATGGCGGCCGAGGATGTCGGCCGCAAGGCGCAGGAACATGGCGTGCGGACCCTCGAGGTCGAGGTGCAGGGCCCCGGTTCGGGCCGTGAAAGCGCGCTGCGCGCCCTGGCGGCGGCCGGTTTCAACATCACCTCGATCCGCGACGTGACGCCGATGGCCCATAACGGCTGCCGCCCGCCGAAGCGCCGCCGCGTCTGACGGTATTGCCATCGTCCGGGCTGCGCGATCCCCGCGCGGCCCGGGCTGTTTTTCGTTTTATCCCTCGGGCGTTTCCGGACTTAGGACATGAGCCGGAAACTGGTATGGAGGCAGACCGCATGATCCACAAGAATTGGGCCGAACTGATCAAGCCGTTGCAGCTTGACGTGAAGCCGGGCAACGATCCGCAGCGCAAGGCGACGCTGACCGCCGAACCGCTGGAGCGCGGCTTTGGCCTGACGCTTGGCAATGCGCTGCGCCGGGTGCTGATGTCCTCGCTGCAGGGCGCGGCGATCACCAGCGTGCAGATCGACAACGTGCTGCACGAATTCTCGTCGGTGGCCGGGGTGCGCGAGGATGTCACCGACATCGTGCTGAACCTCAAGGGCGTCAGCCTGAAGATGGAGGTCGAGGGACCGAAGCGGCTGTCGATCTCGGCCAAGGGGCCCGGTGTCGTCACCGCCGGCGATATCTCGGAATCCAACGGCATCGAGGTCCTGAACAAGGACCATGTGATCTGCCACCTCGACGAGGGCGCCGATCTTTTCATGGAACTGACCGTCGACAACGGCAAGGGCTATGTCGCGGCCGACAAGAACCGCCCCGAGGATGCGCCGATCGGCCTGATCCCGATCGACGCGATCTATTCGCCGGTCAGGAAGGTCAGCTACGAGGTCACGCCGACCCGCGAGGGCCAGGTTCTGGACTACGACAAGCTGACCATGAAGATCGAGACCGACGGCTCGCTGACCCCCGATGACGCGGTCGCCTATGCCGCGCGCATCCTGCAAGACCAGCTGTCGATCTTCGTCAACTTCGACGAGCCGGAATCGGCCACCAAGGGCGAGGCCGAGGACGGGCTGGAGTTCAACCCGCTTCTCCTGAAGAAGGTCGACGAGCTGGAACTTTCGGTGCGTTCGGCGAACTGCCTGAAGAACGACAACATCGTCTATATCGGCGACCTGATCCAGAAGACCGAGGCCGAGATGCTGCGGACCCCGAACTTTGGCCGCAAGTCGCTGAACGAGATCAAGGAAGTGCTGTCGGGCATGGGCCTGCACCTCGGCATGGATGTCGAGGACTGGCCGCCGGAGAACATCGAGGATCTGGCCAAGCGTTTCGAAGACCAGTTCTGATCGACGAGGGGGCCGGGCAACCGGCCCCGCAATGCCCGCACTGGCGGGGAATGACCGGGCGCAAGCCCCAAGGTGAGCGGCACCAGCGCAAAGGTGCTGCCGGACAAAGCAAAACCTGACGATAGGAGAACATCATGAACCACGGAGCCGGCTACCGCCGCCTGAACCGCACCCACGAGCACCGCAAGGCGCTTTTCGCCAACATGGCCGGGTCGCTGATCGAGCATGAGCAGATCAAGACCACCCTGCCCAAGGCCAAGGAACTGCGCCCGATCGTCGAGAAGCTGATCACGCTGGCCAAGCGCGGCGACCTGCACGCCCGCCGCATGGCGGCCTCGCAGCTCAAGCAGGACGCCTATGTGACGCGGCTCTTCGACATTCTCGGGCCGCGCTACAAGGACCGTCAGGGCGGCTATATCCGCGTGCTGAAGGCGGGCTTCCGCTATGGCGACATGGCGCCGATGGCGATCATCGAGTTTGTCGACCGCGACCCGGCCGCCAAGGGCGCGGCCGACCGTGCCCGCACCGCCACCGATGACGCCGAAGCCTGACCCTCGGTCCCGACCCGGGCGCCGGGACCGAATCATCCGGTCGCGGCGCGGTCGAAACACCGAACCCCGCCAGGCGACTGGCGGGGTTCGGTCTTGTCAAAGTCACTGGACAATATGTCGCGGCGCGCGGTCTCAGTTGGGCTCGGCCCGGGCCACCTGCCGCTCGGCCCTAAACTTTTCGGCAAAATCATCGATCATCGCCGACAGCTGGGCATCGGCAAGCGGAGTCGCGCCGAGAAATTCCAGCAGATCCGCCCGCGCGAAGTCGGGCAAACGCATCAGTCTTGCAAACAGTCCCGGATTGATCGTACGCACTTTTTCAGTCCTCAACGTCACATCACATGGCGCTCAATTTACGGTTGACTGCCCCGAAAGCAACTTGTCTAAAAAGACATGTCCGCAAAGCTAGGCCTCGACATGGAACTGCACAAGCTGGGGCTTCTGGCCCCGGCTGGCTATTTCGTCGGCCTGCATATCCGCTTTGCCTCGCCGCTGATTTCCTTTCAGACCTATGACCAGGCCTGGCTGGATCACTATACCGCACAGGCCTATGCGCTGCGCGATCCGACCATCGCCTGGGGGTTCAGCGTGACCGGCGCCAGCCGCTGGAGCGAGTTCACCATTCCCGACACTTTCGGCATCCTGAAAGAGGCCCGCGACTTCGGTCTGCGCTTTGGTCTTTCGGTCGCCTGCGGTCCGATCAGTTCGCGCACCATCGCCAGTTTCGCCCGCGCGGAACGGGAATTCAGCGATGACGAGATCGAGAGGATCTCGCAGATTGTCCGGCGCCTGCACGAGATCACCGAGCCGCCGGAAAGCCTGACCAAGGCTCAGATCGATGCCCTGCGCTGCGTGGCAATGGGCGATCGGCATGCGGCGGCGGCGGCCAAGCTGGGCATCTCGGAAAGCGCTTTCAAGGCGCGGCTGAATTCGGCCCGGCAGAAACTGCTTGCGCGGACCACCGCAGAGGCGATCCAGAGGGCCAAGGATTACAAGGTTCTCTGATCCCGTCTCCGTTCGCATGTGCCGCGCTGACGCCGGTGTTTACAAGGTTCCAGAAGGAGACCGAGCATGCAGACCACCACCCTGTCCTTCGAGAACCTCCACAACCATGGAGAGTTGTTCGCCAATCTGTTTCGCGCGAGAAAGCAGTCCTTCATCGTGCAGAACAACTGGGATCTGCCCGAAGCGATGGGGATGGAATACGACCAGTATGACACCCCCGCCAGCCGCTGGATCGCGGTGCATGACTTCGGCGAGGTGCTGGGCGGCATGCGGCTGACCCCGACCACGGCGCGCTGCGGCATCTACAGCTACATGATCCGCGACGCCCAGCGCGGTCTGCTCGACACCATCCCGCACGATCTGCTCTACGGCGAGGCCCCGGTCGATCCCCATGTCTGGGAAAGCACCCGGGTCTTTGTCTCGCACAAGACGCCGATGGGCATCCGCCGCCGCGTCCATGCCTATATGGTCGAGGCGATGACCCGCTCGGCGCGCGAGCTTGGCGCGACCAGGATCATCGCCCTGACGGCGGGCAACTGGGAACGCTGGTATGGCCGCTGCGGGCTTGACGCCGAGGCGATCGGCCCGATGCTGAAGATCGACGGCGGCGATTTCCAATGCGTCTCGATCAACCTCACCGCCAAGCTGCATTGACCGGCCGGGGTTGACCGGGGTTGACCTGGGGCCGGGGCCGGGGCCGGGCGCGGTGACGGCGATGGCGTATCCGGCAGCCCGCATTCCCGCCGCCCCTTCGTGCGGCCCTGTGCCGGCCCTTCCCCCGCGCCGCGGCCGGCGCTAGTCTGGCGCCATGGCCGATCTCTTCGACACCGCCACGACCGGCCCGGCGCCCGCCCCGGGGCCGCGGCCGCTTGCCGACCGGCTGCGGCCCTCGGCCATCGCCGAGGTCATCGGCCAGGACCGCGTCCTCGGCCCGGAAGGCCCGCTAGGCGCGATGCTGGCCTCCGGCAGCCTCTCGTCGCTGATCCTCTGGGGCCCGCCCGGCGTCGGCAAGACCACGATCGCCCGGCTTCTGGCCGATGCGACCGACCTCGCCTTCGTCCAGATCAGCGCGATCTTCACCGGGGTGCCCGAGCTCCGCAAGGTCTTCGAGACGGCGAAGCTGCGCCGCACCCAGGGCCGCGGCACGCTTCTCTTCGTCGACGAGATCCACCGCTTCAACAAGGCCCAGCAGGACGGTTTCCTGCCGCATATGGAGGATGGCACCATCCTCCTGGTCGGCGCCACCACCGAAAACCCCTCGTTTGAACTGAACGCCGCGCTGCTCAGCCGGGCACAGGTGATCGTCCTCGACCGGCTGACCCCGGCCGATCTCGAACGCCTCGCGCAAAGGGCCGAACAGGATCTCGGCCGCGCCCTGCCGCTTGTGCCCGAGGCGCGCGCCGCGCTGATCGGCATGGCCGACGGCGATGGCCGGGCGCTCTTGAACCTGATCGAACAGGTCGCAGCCTGGAAGCCCGCCAGCCCGCTCACCACCGAGACCCTCGCCGGACGGCTGATGCGGCGCGCGGCGAAATACGACAAGTCCGGCGACGAGCACTACAACCTCATCTCGGCGCTGCACAAATCGGTCCGCGGCTCGGACCCCGACGCAGCCCTCTACTGGTTCGCCCGGATGCTCGAGGGCGGCGAGGACCCGCGCTTTCTCGCCCGCCGCATCACCCGCATGGCGGTCGAGGACATCGGCCTGGCCGATCCGCAGGCACAGTCGGTCTGCCTCGACGCCTGGCAGGTCTACGAGCGTCTCGGCAGCCCCGAGGGCGAACTGGCTCTGGCCCAGGCGCTGACCTACCTCGCCCTCGCGCCCAAGTCGAATGCGGGCTACACCGCCTACAAGGCAGCGCGCGAAACCGCCCGCAGGACCGGCTCGGAGCCGCCGCCGAAACACATCCTCAACGCCCCGACGCGGCTGATGAAGGACCAGGGCTACGGCGCCGGCTACGCCTATGACCACGACGCCGAGGACGGCTTTTCCGGCCAGAACTACTTCCCCGACGGCATGAAACGCCCGGTCCTCTACCAGCCGGTCGAACGCGGCTACGAGCGCGAGTTGAAAAAGCGCCTCGACTGGTTCGCGAAACAGCGCGCCGACCGGAACCGCTGAGCCTTTCATCTTGGTCGCAATACCTTCGGGGGTGAACGGGCCGAAGGCCCGGAGGGGGCGGAAAGCCCCCTTGCCCGGTTGACTTCCCGCGCGCCGCGTCCGAGGAAAGCGCGATGATCCAGTCGCTTCTCCAGGTCGCCCTCGGCGGCGCGCTCGGCGCCTCGGCCCGCTACATGACCAATGTCGCGGCGATGCGGCTGGTCGGCCCGGGCTTTCCCTGGGCCACGGTCGCGGTCAACGTCGCTGGCTCGTTTCTCATGGGCGCGCTGGTCGTCACCCTCGCCCACAAGGATGCAACCCGGATGGCCCCCTTCCTGATGACCGGCGTGCTTGGCGGCTTCACCACCTTCTCGGCCTTCTCGCTCGATGCGCTGACGCTCTGGGAACGCGGCCAGGCCGGGCTTGCCGCGACCTATGTCCTGGGCTCGGTCACCCTGTCGCTTGCCGCCATCGTCGCCGGCATGGCGGCGACCCGGGCCTTCTTCGCATGACCGCGGTCCGCACCCTGACGGTCGCCGAGACCGATGGCGAGGCCCGGCTCGACCGCTGGCTGAAAAAGCGCTTTGCCGAGATCACCCAGGGCCAGGTGGAAAAGCTCTGCCGCACCGGCCAGATCCGCGTCGACGGGGCCCGGGTCAAGGCCTCGACCCGGGTCGCACCCGGCATGACGGTCCGGGTGCCACCCCTGCCGAAGGCGGCCCCCGCCACCTTGCCGCGGCCCGAGGCCGGGATCAATGAGGCGGACGCGAGGATGATCCAGGCCGCGGTCTTGTGGAAGGACGAGCATATCATCGCGCTGAACAAGCCCCCCGGCCTGCCGTCGCAGGGTGGCTCGGGGCAGGGCACGCGCCATGTCGACGGCCTCGCCCCGGCGCTCACCTTCGGCTACAAGGACCGTCCCAAGCTCGTCCACCGGCTCGACAAGGATACCTCGGGCGTCTTGCTGCTGGCGCGCACCGACCGCATCGCCCGGGCGCTGTCCGAGGCCTTCCGGTCCCGCACCACCCGCAAGATCTACTGGGCCGCGGTCGCCGGCGTCCCCTCGCCCCGGATGGGCACCATCCGCTTCGGCCTGGTCAAGGCGCCGGGCCACGGCAAGGGCGGCGAGGGCGAGAAGATGATGGCGGTCCACCCCGGCAAGGTCGATGCGACCGAAGGCGCAAAGCGCGCGACCACCGATTACGCCGTCCTCGACGCGCTCGGCAGCCGCGCCGCCTGGGTGGCGCTGGTGCCGGTCACCGGGCGCACCCACCAGCTGCGCGCCCATATGGCCGAGATCGGCCACCCGATCGTCGGCGACGGCAAATACGGCGGCTCGGGCCAGGAGAACCTCGGCGACGGCTGGGGCGCCCAGCTTGGCGGCGAGATCAGCCGCAAGCTGCATCTGCACGCCCGCGCGATCAGTTTCGATCACCCGATCACCGGCAAGCGGATCACCCTGACCGCGCCTCTGCCCGATCACATGAAACGCACCTGGAAGACCGTCGGCTGGGCCGAGGCCGATGTCCCGGCCGACCCCTTCGCGGAGCAGTCATGAGTGCGCATCGCCTGGTCGTCTTCGACGTGGACGGCACGCTGATCGACAGCCAGGCGCATATCCTTGCGGCGATGGAGCATGCCTTCGGTGCCTCCGGGCATCCCTTGCCGCCGCGCGAAGTGGTGCTGGGAATCGTCGGCCTGTCGCTACCCGAGGCTGTCGCGCACCTCGTGCCCGACCTTCCCGCCGAGACCCGCGCCGGCATCGTCGAGGCCTACAAGGCCAGCTTCGGCCAGTTGCGCGCCGCGACGCTGTCCCCGCTTTATCCCGGCGCGGCCGGGGCGCTTGCCGCCCTTGCCGCCCGCCCCGGGGTAAGGCTCGGGGTGGCGACCGGCAAGTCGCGGCGCGGCCTGACCCATGTCCTTGCCGCGCATCGGCTTGACCGGCTTTTCGCCACCACCCAGGTCGCCGACGACCACCCGTCGAAACCGCATCCCTCGATGCTGCGGGCGGCGCTGGCGGAAACCGGCACCACGGCGGGGCGGGCGGTGATGATCGGCGACACCACCTTCGACATCGCGATGGGGCGCGCGGCCGGCATGGCGACCATTGGCGTCGGCTGGGGTTATCACCCGGCGGGCGATCTGGTCGCGGCCGGGGCCGATGTGGTGATCGACGGGTTCGAGGCGCTTCTGCCGGCCCTTGACGGCCTCTGGGGACCGTGGTGAGCGGCTGGGTGGCGCGGCGGTTCTGGGCGGCGGTCACGGTGGTAACCGAGGCTGCGGGCCATGCCGTCCTGCTTGATGCGCGGGCCGTCAGGACGCCGGCCAAGCGGCCGCTCACGCTGCCGACCCGGGCGATGGCCGAGGCGGTGGCGGCCGAATGGGCGGCGGTGGATGACCTGATCGATCCGCGCCTCATGCCGGTGACCCGCGCCGCCAATGCCGCGATCGACAAGGTCGCGCCGCAGTTCGACGAGGTGGCGGCGCTGGTCGCGGCCTATGGCGGGTCCGACCTTCTTTGCTACCGCGCCGACGAGCCTGCGGAACTGGCATCGGCACAGGCCGAGGCCTGGGACCCGCTTCTCGACTGGGCGGCCGCGACCTACGGCGCCCGCCTTGCGTCCGGCCGGGGCATCGCACCGGTCGTGCAGCCGCCGCAGGCGGTCGCGCGGCTGGCGGCCGAGGTCGCGGCCTGCACGCCCTTCCAGCTTGCCGCGCTGCACGATCTCGTCGCGCTGAGCGGCTCGCTGGTCCTTGGCCTTGCCGCGACGCGGCGCGCACGCGATGCCGGCGCGCTCTGGCAACTGTCGCGATTCGACGAGGATTGGCAGGCGGCGCGCTGGGGCCGCGACGACGAGGCGGCCGCGGCCGAGGCGGCGAAACGGCAGGGCTTTCTGGCGGCCGACGAATTCTGGCGGCTTTCATCCCCCTCCGCAGCATAATGTTGCGGTGTCCGGCGCCTGTCGCGCAGGATTCGGTCCGCGGCCTTGGGTTTTTCCCCTCGCGCCGCGATGAGGCGGAATGCGTCCTTGACGGGCGATTTCGAAATGTCCCAAACTTCGTGCCAGTCGGAGGGATGCTCCTTCACGATGTTACGCCCGGCTGTCCGGGCGCAATCAAGAATGCCCGAAGAGGGCAATATCTCAGGAAGAGGTACACATGACAAAATCCGTTTTCCTCGGCACCGTAGCGGCGGCCGGGCTTTGCGCCGGCTTCGCGTCGGCGGCCACGCTGGACGATGTGAAGGCGCGAGGCGAGCTGAACTGCGGCGTCACCACCGGCCTTGTCGGCTTTGCCGCGCCGGATGCCAACGGCAACTGGTCGGGCTTTGACGTCGATGTCTGCAAGGCCGTCGCGGCGGCGGTCCTGGGCGATGCCACCAAGGTCAAGTATGTGCCGACCACCGGCCAGACCCGCTTTACCGCGCTCGCCTCGGGCGAGATCGACCTGCTGGCGCGCAACACCACCTGGACCTTCTCGCGCGACACCGACCTGAAGTTTACCTTCGTCGGCGTCAACTATTACGACGGCCAGGGCTTCATGGTGCGCAAGGATCTGGGCGTCACCTCGGCCAAGGAGCTTGAGGGCGCCACCGTCTGCATCCAGACCGGCACCACGACCGAACTGAACCTGGCCGACTTCTTCAAGACCAACAACCTGTCCTACATCCCGGTCGCGATCGAGACCAATGCCGAGGGCGAGCAGCAGTATCTGGCTGGCGCCTGCGACACCTATACCACCGACGCCTCGGGCCTCGCCTCGACCCGCGCGGCACTGGCGGATCCCGAGAACCATGTGATCCTGCCCGAGATCATCTCGAAGGAACCGCTTGGCCCCCTGGTGCGGCACGGCGACGATCAGTGGGCCGACATCGCCCGCTGGACGCTGAACGCGCTGATCGCGGCCGAGGAATACGGCATCACCTCGGCCAATATCGACGAACTGGCCAAGGGCACCGAGAATCCCGAAATCAACCGGATGCTCGGCAACGAGGGCGATCTTGGCGCGATGGTCGGGCTTGACGCGCAATGGGCCTACCGGGCGATCAAGGCCTCGGGCAACTTTGGAGAGATCTTTGCCGCCAATATCGGCGAATCGACCCCGATCGGTCTGGCGCGCGGCCTGAACGCGCAATGGACCCAGGGCGGGCTGCTCTATTCGCCGCCGTTCCGGTGATCTGAACGGCGAAGGGCGCGCCTGACCGGCGCGCCCTTTCACTGTCACCAACAGGATGATCCGGACCGCGTGGGGCACCAGACCCCGTCAGAATGGCCAACGGCCGATGCGCGGACGGGTTGAGGGGAACATCTGATGGCAATCGTCACGGAAGCACCGAAAGCCGGCTTTCGCCTGAGCATGCTGATCTACGATACGCGCTACCGATCGATCACGATCCAGATCGTCGTGCTCTTGCTGTTCATGGCCGGTGCGGCCTGGCTGGTCGACAACACGGTGCGCAACCTTCAGGCGCTGGGCAAGGATTTCAACTTCAGCTTCCTGTGGAATCGTGCGGGATACGACATCAACCAGCGCCTGGTCGAATACACCAATGACAGCACCCATGGCCGCGCGCTTCTGATCGGGCTTTTGAACACGCTTCTGGTCGCCGCGATGGGCTGTGTCACCGCCACGATCATCGGCGTCTTCGTCGGTGTGCTGCGGCTGTCGAAGAACTGGCTGGTGGCGCGGCTGATGACCGTCTACGTCGAGGTCTTCCGCAACGTGCCGGTGCTGTTGTGGATCCTGATCATCTACGCGATCTTCACCGAGGTGATGCCGGCGCCGAACGCCTTCCGCGGCGAGGCCGCCACCTCGTCGATGGTGCTGTTCGATTCCTTCGCCTTCACCAACCGTTATGCCGCCGCGCCGGAACCGCTGTTCAGCCGCAGCCTCGGCAATATCGACATCGGCATCTTCCTGATCAGCATCGACCTTCTGGCGATCATCGCCGCCATCACCGGCGGCATCCTGGTCAACCGGGCGATCAAGGCCCATGCGACGCGGGTGCAGGAAGCGACCGGCGTCCGGCCGGTGACCTGGTGGAAAAGCCTTCTGGTGCTCTTCGGGCCGCTCTTGGTGGTGCTTTTCGCGCTTGGCTTTCATCTTGGCTACCCCGAGCTCCGCGGCTTCAACTTCGTCGGCGGCACGCTGATCTCGAACTCGCTGATGGCGCTGTGGCTGGCGCTGTCGGTCTATACCGGCGCCTTCATCGCCGAGGCGGTGCGCGCCGGCATCCTGGCGATATCGCATGGCCAGTCCGAGGCCGCCTTTGCGCTTGGCCTCAGGCCGGGGCGCACGATGAACCTGGTGATCCTGCCGCAGGCGCTGCGCGTCATCATCCCGCCGCTGATCTCGCAATACCTCAACCTGACCAAGAACTCCTCGCTTGCCATCGCGGTCGGCTATCTCGACCTGCGCGGCACGCTTGGCGGGATCACGCTGAACCAGACCGGGCGCGAGCTTGAATGCGTGCTGCTGATGATGCTGATCTACCTGGCGCTCAGCCTGCTGATCTCGGCAGCGATGAACGTCTACAACAACTCCGTGCGGCTGAAGGAGCGTTGAGATGAGCACCGCAAACGCACAATCCGCCGCCTTCGTCCGCCGCGAGATGCTGGCCGAACAGGAACCGCCGCTGTCCGAGCGCGGCGTGATCAAGTGGATGCGCGAGAACCTCTTTTCCGGGCCGCTGAACACGCTCTTGACCATCCTCGGGCTGGCGGCGGTATTCGTCGTCATCAACCTGGCGCTGCCCTGGCTGCTGCATTCGGTCTGGAACGCCAATTCGGTTGCCGAGTGTCGCGCGATCATCGCAGAGCGCTACGGCGAAGGGGCGCATGGCGCCTGCTGGGCGGTGATCCGCGAACGCTGGCCGCAGTTTCTTTACGGCTTCTATCCGTCCAGTCTCTACTGGCGCCCGCTGGTCGCCTTCCTCCTGCTGTTCGTGGCCCTGGCGCCGGTCCTTTTCGCGCATCTGCCGCGCAAGATGCTGTGGTTCTCGATGGCCTACCCGGCGGTCGCCTTCTGGATGCTGTGGGGCGGGTCGATCTGGGTGCCGGTCATGGTCATGGCCGGCTTCGCGATCGGCTGGTTCGCCTACCGGGTGCTCCTGCCGGTTTCCGGCGCGATCCTGGCCTCGATCGCGGCGGTGCTGGCACCGGTGATCTGGTGGCTTTTCCTGTCCGGCGCGGTGGCCGGGGCGCTGCAATCGGTCCTGCCGATCGCGATCCAGTCGGTTTCCTCGGACAAGTTCGGCGGCTTCGTTCTGTCGATCACCATCGGCCTTTGCGGCATCGCCTTCTCGCTGCCGATGGGCATCGTTCTGGCGCTCGGCCGGCGGTCGGACATGCTGCTGGTCAAGGCGCTGTCGGTCGGCTTCATCGAGTTCATCCGCGGCGTGCCCTTGATCACGCTTCTCTTCACCGCCTCGCTTCTGCTGAACTACTTCCTGCCGCCGGGATCGAATTTCGACATCATCCTGCGCGTCATCATCATGGTCACGCTGTTCTCGGCGGCCTATATCGCCGAGGTGATCCGTGGCGGGCTTGCCGCCCTGCCGCGCGGGCAATACGAGGCCGCCGACGCGCTTGGCCTCGACTACTGGCGCGCGCAGCGACTGGTGATCATGCCGCAGGCGCTGAAGATCTCGATCCCCGGCATCGTCTCGTCCTTCATCGGGCTGTTCAAGGACACCACGCTGGTGATCTTCGTCGGCCTGCTCGATCCCCTCAAGGGCATCACCGACGCAGTCCGCGCCTCGATCGACTGGAAGGGCGTCTACTGGGAGCCTTACATCTTCGTCGGCGCCATCTTCTTCGCCATCTGCTTCAGCATGTCGCGATACTCGATGTATCTCGAGAACAAGCTGAAGCGCGACAACCGTTAAGGAGCGATCCCATGTCCGACCCGCACGCCATCGACCGCCAGATCGACCGCAGCCACATGCAGGTCACCGACGAGGTGGCGATCCAGATCACCGGCATGAACAAGTGGTTCGGCACCTTCCATGTCCTGCGCGACATCAACCTGACGGTGAACCGCGGCGAGCGGATCGTCATCGCCGGGCCGTCGGGGTCGGGCAAGTCGACGCTGATCCGCTGCGTCAACCGGCTGGAGGAACATCAGCAAGGCCAGATCATCGTCGACGGCACCGAACTGACATCCGACCTGAAGAACATCGACAAGGTGCGCTCAGAGGTCGGGATGGTGTTTCAGCATTTCAACCTTTTCCCGCATCTGACGATCCTGGAAAACCTGACGCTGGCGCCGATCTGGGTCAGGAAGGTGCCGAAGAAGGAGGCCGAGGAAACCGCGATGTATTTCCTTGGCAAGGTCAAGATCCCCGAACAGGCGCTGAAATATCCCGGTCAGCTGTCGGGCGGACAGCAGCAGCGGGTGGCGATCGCGCGGTCCTTGTGCATGAAGCCCCGGATCATGCTTTTCGACGAGCCGACCTCGGCCCTGGACCCCGAGATGATCAAGGAGGTGCTCGACACGATGATCGAGCTGGCCGAAGAGGGCATGACGATGATCTGCGTCACCCACGAGATGGGCTTTGCCCAGGCGGTGGCCAACCGGGTGATCTTCATGGACCAGGGCCAGATCGTCGAGCAGAACGAGCCTTACGAGTTCTTCAACAACCCGCAGTCCGAGCGCACCAAGCTGTTTCTCAGCCAGATCCTCGGCCACTGAGCGGGCGGCAACGGATCGGGCGGGTCGCGCCGGGTCAGCCCCGGCGCGAGGGCATGAAATAGTCGCGCACGCCGCCGGTGCCGGGAAGGATGGCGCGCCAGTCCGGCGCATCGAAATCGATGACCAGGGTTGCCGCGGTCGGATAGCGGTGCAGGTCGGGGTGGTTCGGCAGGCTCGCCGCCAGCATCGCGGCGAGGGCGGCGATGCCGGGATTATGGCCCAGCATCATCACGCAATCGCCGGTCGCCCGGCGCAGGATGTCCAGCATCGCCTCGGCCGGGGCCTGATAGAGCGCCGGCAGATAGGCGATGCGCGGCATCACCTCAAGCGGCGCCGCCGCCGCCCGTGCCCAGGTCTCGCGGGTGCGGCGGGCGTCCGAGCACAGCACCTCGTCCGGCTCGTAGCCGCGCGAGGCCAGCCATTCGCCCAGTTCCAGCGCCGCCGCCATCCCGCGCCGGTTCAGCGGGCGGTCATGGTCGCTGACCGCCGGGTCGTCCCAGGAGGATTTCGCGTGGCGGGTCAGGATCAGGCGGCGGTGGCCGGATGGGATCATTTGTGAAATAGCCTCATGTGATAGGCGGATTGCCGGGGCAGCCTGCCATAGGCCCGTGACAAGGGGCAAGCGCGACGAGCAGCGCAGCCGCAAGAAAGACAGTCGGCCCCGGCAGCACTGTCGAGAAAACCGTGGCAGGCGGCCAGGTCATAGCCCGCCGGCCGCAGTGCGGTGACCGGACAGGCGTCGCGGCAGGGCTGGCCGGGGCAGTCCTCGCAGGGCGAGCGTCCGGGCACCGCCGGCAGACCCAGCGCCCCCGGCAGCGCCAGCGCCCCGCGCCACGAGGCCATCAGCCCGGCCCGGTCATGCACCAGCAGCGTGACCGGCGAGGCAAAGGCCCGGCCGGTGCGCAGTGCCCATTGGTAGAACGGGTGGTATGGCGGCCCGCCGAACGGGAAAAGCGCCTGCCCGCCGAGCGCCGCCGCGATGCCCCCGATCACCCGCGCCGACCAGCGGTCAAGCGGGTCGGGCGCGCCATCGTGCCATTCCGGCTGGCCGGTGACATGATCCCAAAAGCCCGGCTCGTCCGGGCCGAGCAGGATCAGCGTTCCGGTGCCCGCCGGCGCGCCGTCCTCCGGGCCGGGGTGAAAGCCGCCGAAGACCGCAAGATGATGCGCCGCCGCCGCCCGTGCGATCCCCGCTAATGTCATCGGCGACCAAACGGCAGCATCAGGCTCCAGCCGAGCCGGGCGGGGCGGTCGTCCTGCCACTCAAGGCCGATGCCCATGGCCTCATGGCCGGCCACGGGCTGGGCGGTGTAGGTGCCGAAGATCCGGTCCCAGATCGACAGGGCGAAGCCGTAGTTGCTGTCATGCTCGCGGCGCAGGGTCGAATGATGGACCCGGTGCATGTCGGGCGTCACCAGCAGCCGGCGCAGGATGCGGTCGGCGGCGGGCGGCAGCGCGATATTGGCGTGGTTGAAAAGTGCGGTGCCGTTCAGCAGGATCTCGAAGATCAGCACGGCAATCGCCGGCGCGCCGAGAAGATAGACAATGCCGATCTTCAGCACCATCGAGGCGGCGATCTCGACCGGGTGGAAGCGCACCGCGGTGGTCACGTCGATGTCGCGGTCGGCGTGGTGGACCCGGTGAAACCGCCAGAGCAGCGGCACCCGGTGGGTGACCAGATGCTGGGCCCAGATCGCGAAGTCGAGGATCAAGACCGTCGCCAGCGCCTCGATCCAGCCCGGCGCGCCGAGGTGGTTGAAAAGCCCCCAGCCCAGCCGCCCGGCATCGATCGCCGCCCCGACGGCGAGCAGCGGCAGCACGACGGCAAGCGCGCGCAGGGTGAGCGCGTCGATGACGGTGATCGCGACATTGGTCGCCCAGCGCCGCGACCGGGGCAGGGCGCGCCGGCGCCGCGGGCGCAGCGCCTCCCATGCCGCGAAGGTCGCGAACAGCGCGGCGAAGATGGCAAGGCGGATGGTGGCTTCGTGGTCCATGCCGCCATGCTAGAGCCTGTCCGGCAAAAGTGGAAACCGGATCTGACGAAGGACAGGCGACGCCGTGAAAGCCCGGGCCGGCGGGCCGGCGTGCAAGCCCCCGATCAGCGCGAGCGCGGTTTCACCCGCGGCTCGGTGGTCCGGATCAGCGTGCCGGCGCCGTGGTCGGTGAACAGTTCCAGCAGGCAGGCATTGGCCACCCTCCCGTCAAGGATCACCACCGCGCGCACCCCGTCCTCCAGCGCCTTCAGCGCGGTCTCGACCTTGGGGATCATGCCGCCGGCGATCACCCCCGCCGCGGTCATCGCGCGCAGATCCGCCGGCGTCAGCTGCGTCACCACCGCGCCCGAGGCATCCTTGACCCCCGCGACATCGGTCAGAAGCAGAAGCCGGTCGGCCTTCAGTGCCCCGGCGATGGCGCCGGCCGCGGTGTCGCCATTGACGTTGAAGGTCTCGTTGTCGGCCATGCCGGTGGCGACCGGGGCGATCACCGGCACGATCCCGGCGCCGTAAAGGTCGCGGATCACCTGCACGTTCATCTCGACCGGGAGGCCGACGAAGCCGAGTTCGGGGTCGTCGGCCTCGCAGACCATCAGGTCGTCGTCCTTGCCGGAAATCCCGACCGCGCGGCCGCCCTGGTCGTTGATCGCCTGGACGATGCGCTTGTTGACCAGCCCCGACAGCACCATCTCGACCACCTCGACGGTGGCGCGGTCGGTGACCCGCTTGCCGCGCACGAACTGCGAGGCGATGCCGAGCTTGTCGAGCATCTGGTTGATCATCGGCCCGCCGCCATGGACCACCACCGGATTGACCCCGACCTGACGCATCAGCACGATGTCGCGGGCAAATTCGGCCATCGCGTCATCGTCGCCCATCGCGTTGCCGCCGAACTTCACCACGACGACGGCGCCGGCGTAGCGTTGCAGATAGGGCAGGGCCTCGGACAGGGTCCGGGCGGTGGCGATCCAGTCACGGTTCATCTCTTGCCTTTTCATCGCGACCCTCGGACTTGCGCCCTTGTGTTAGCGGCTTGGTGCCGCCCTGCCAAGGGCCGGGGCTGTTCTTGCGCCGGCCGGGCGGATATGGTCGGCGCATCGGGGCGAGGAGGGCTTGCGTTGGATCAGGATGTCCGCAAGGTGATGCTCTTGACCGGTGCCAGCCGCGGCATCGGCCATGCCACGGTCAAGCGTTTTTCCCGCGAAGGCTGGCGGGTGATCACCTGCTCGCGCCACCCCTTCCCGGATGAGTGCCCCTGGGGCGGCGGGCGCGAGGATCATGTCGTGGTCGACCTGGCCGATCCGAACCAGACGATCGCGGCGATCGCGCTGATCCGCGACCGGTTGGGCGGCCGGCTCGATGCGCTGGTCAACAATGCCGGCATCTCGCCAAAGGGGCCGGGCGGCGCACGGCTGAACAGCATCGACACCGACCTGCGGACCTGGGGCCATGTCTTTCACGTCAATTTCTTCGCGCCCGTCGTGCTGGCGCGCGGGCTGAAGGCGGAACTGTCGGCGGCGAAGGGCGCGGTGGTCAATGTCACCTCGATCGCCGGCAGCCGGGTGCATCCCTTCGCCGGGGCCGCCTATGCGACATCCAAGGCGGCGCTGAAGGCGCTGACCCGCGAGATGGCGCATGATTTCGGCCCGCTCGGCGTGCGGGTGAACGCGATCGCCCCGGGCGAGGTCGAAACCGCCATCCTCAGCCCCGGCACCGACAGGATCGTCGCCGGGCTGCCGCTTGGCCGGCTGGGGCAGCCGCGCGAGGTGGCCGACGTGATCTGGTTTCTCTGCTCGGACCAGTCAAGCTATGTCACCGGCACCGAGATCGAGGTCAACGCCGGCCAGCACGTCTGAGCAAAGGGCGGGCGCGGGATCAGACCGCCGGGCTGTGGCCCTTTTCCGACATCGCATAGGCGTCGAAACCGCGCGCGATCATCCGGGTCAGCGGCCGGCCCGGCTCGGGGATCGACAGGCCCTCGTCACTGACCTGCACCATGGCGCCGAAGGCCTCTGCGACCGGGGCGAAAAGCGCCGCAAGGGCTGCGTCATCCAGCCCGAAGTCGCGGCGGAACTCGGCCGCATCGATGCGGAAATCGCACATCAAAGCCTCGATCAGGCGGGCGCGCAGCCGGTCCTCGCCGGTGAAGGCATGGCCGCGCGCGGTGGAAAACCGCCCGTCCCTGATCGCACCGACATGGGCCGAGGTGGCGGGGGCGTTCTGCGCATAGCCTTGCGGAAAGCGCGAGATCGACGAGGCGCCAAGCCCGACCAGAACCGCGGCGCCATCCTCGGTATAGCCCTGGAAATTGCGCCTGAGCGCGCCGGAGCGCGCCGCCACCGACAGGCCGTCGCCCGGCCGGGCGAAATGGTCGATGCCGATCTCGTCGTAGCCGTCGGCGACGAACAGCTGCCGTGCCGTCTCGAACAGCTGCAGCCGCTCTTCGGGGCGGGGCAGGCCGTCCGAGGGGATCATCACCTGGCGCCGCGCCATCCACGGCACATGGGCATAGCCGTAAAGCGCCACCCGGTCGGGACCGAGCGCCAGAAGCTTCTGCACCGAATCGGCGATCCGCACCGGGCTCTGGTAGGGCATTCATCCCGGCCGCGGCCAGCGCGTCAAGCCGGGCGGCGTCGATCTCGTTCGGGTCGATCTCGACCGAGAACTCGCCATCCGGCGCCATCGGCACCGCGTCATAGACCGCCGCGGCCAGGTCGCGGATCGTGTCGGGCGCCAGCAGCGTCGGCGTGCCGCCACCCCAGTGCAGCCGCGACAGCGTGACGCCGGGGGCGAGTGTCGCCTTCAGCATCGCCAGCTCCGCCTTCAGCACCTCGGCATAGGCGCGCACCGGCTCGTCGCTGCTGGTGCCCTGGGTGCGGCAGGCGCAGAACCAGCAGAGCCGCCGGCAGAAAGGCACATGCAGGTAAAGCGAGATCCGCGAACCGGACGGCACCGCCTGCAGCCACTCGGCGAAATCCGCCGGGGTTACCGCAGGGGTGAACTGCGGCGCGGTCGGATAGCTGGTATAGCGCGGAACCCGCGCATCAAAGAGACCCAGCCGGGCGAGTTGTGCTTTCTGATCCATCCGATTACCCTACAAGCGTCGCGCGACCAGACACCTTGACATGAATCAAAGAGATCCGATGCTTTTCCAGGACGTTCACCAGGCCCATCCGGCTTGCGGCGACTGCCCGATCCGTCACCGCGCCGTCTGTGCGCGCTGCGAGACCGACGAGTTGCGTGAACTCGACCGGATCAAGTATTACCGCAGCTTCGAGGCTGGCCAGACCGTGGTCTGGTCTGGCGACCACATGGAATTCGTCGCCTCGGTGGTGACCGGGGTGGCAACCCTGACCCGGGCGCTGGAGGACGGCCGCACCCAGATGGTCGGCCTTTTGCTGCCCTCTGATTTCGTCGGCCGGCCGGGCCGCGACCGCGCCCCCTTCAACGTCATCGCGACCACCGATCTCCTGATGTGCTGCTTTCGCCGCAAACCCTTCGAGGAAATGATGGCGCGCACCCCGCATATCGCCCAGCGGCTTCTCGAGATGACGCTGAGCGAGTTGGATGCGGCGCGCGAATGGATGCTGCTTTTGGGGCGCAAGACCGCGCGCGAGAAGATCGCCAGCCTTCTGGCGATCATGGCGCGGCGCGATGCCGCCCTTGGCCTGAGCGCGCCTTCGGGGCGGATCGTCTTCGACCTGCCGCTGACCCGCGAGGCGATGTCGGATTACCTTGGCCTGACGCTGGAAACCGTCAGCCGCCAGATCACCGCGCTGCGCCGTGACGGGCTGATCGAATTGCAGGGCAAGCGCCATGTGATCGTGCCCGATTACGACCGGCTGGTCGAGGTGGCGGGCGACGATTCGGATGGCGGGTTCTTCGGCTGACCGCCGGGGCGCCGCCGGTTCGCCGGCCCGGCAGCGGTCGCCGGAAGCGGCCCCGGCGCGTATCCTTGCCCCCCGAACGGAGACGCCGGAATGAGCCTTGCGACCACGCCTTCGGTCTTCGACACCCCGCGGCCGGCGCTGAGCGAGGCCGAGATCGCGGCGCTGCTGGCCGAACACTGGGGCCTTGCCGGCACCCTGTCGGCCCTGGTCGGCGAGCGTGACCAGAATGTGCTGGTCGATGGGCCGGCCGGCCGCCATGTGCTGAAGATCGCCAATGCCGCCGAGGACGCCCGGCTTCTCGACCTGCAGAACGCAGCCCTGGCCCATGTCGCGCAGACCGATCCCGGCCTTGGCGTGCAGCGGCTGGTGCCGGCGCGCGACGGCGCGGGCATGGTCTGCCACCGCGGCCACCAGATCCGCCTGATGACCTGGCTGCCCGGCCGGCTCTGGTCGGCGACCCCGGTGACGCCGGCGCTGCTCGCCAGCCTCGGCACCCAGCTTGGCCGGCTGTCGCGCGCGCTCAGGGGCTTTGGCCATCCGGCGGCGCACCGGCCGGGATTCCTGTGGAACCTTGACGAGGTGGCGGCGCTCAGGCCCTGGGCCGAGACCCTGCCCGAGGACAGCCGCGCCCTGATCCTGCGCATCCTCGATCGCCACGCGACCCGGGTTGCCCCGCGGCTGGCAGGGCTGCGCGGCGCGGTGCTGCACCAGGACGCCAACGACAACAACCTGCTGGTCGCCGAGACCGGCGCCGAGGTCACCGGCATCATCGATTTCGGCGACATGGCCTGGGGCCGCCAGATCAACGAACTGGCGGTGGCGCTGGCCTATGCGCTGCTTGATTGCGACGATGTCTACCGCAGCGCCGCGCCGCTGATCGGCGCCTATGCGGCGGTCTTCCCGATCGAGCCGGACGAGGCCGAGGTGCTCTTCGATCTGGTCGCGGCGCGGCTCGCCGCCTCGGTCACGATCTCGTCGCGCCGCGCCGGGGCGGATCCGGACAATGCCTATCTGACCATCTCGCAGGCCCCGGCGCTGCGGCTTCTCGACCGGCTCGACCGCACCAACCCGGCCTTCCTCGCGGCCTTCGCGCGCCATGCGGCGGGGCTTGCGCCGGTGGCGGCCCATGACCGGGTGGTGGCCTGGCTGAAGGGGCCCGATTGCCGGCCGAAAGGGCTCTTCGATCTTGACCTCACCCGCGCCGGCCGCTTCGTGCTGTCGCTGAAGTCCGGCGCGCCGGGGATGGAACATGCCGGCGATCCGGTCGCCCACTGGGCCTGGCTTCAGGCCGAGTTCGCCCGCCAGCGCGCGGCTTTCGCGATCGGGCTTTATGGCGAGGACCGCGATGTCTACAAGGGCGATCAGTTTCGCACCCCGGCCTCGCCGGAATGGCGCTCGCAGCATCTCGGCATCGACATCTTCATCGCCGCGGGCGCGCGGCTTCACGCGCCGCTGCCCGGCCGGGTGGTGAGCGTCGTCGACAATGACGCGCCCTATGACTACGGCCCGACGGTGATCCTCGAACACCGCGCCGGTGCCGGTGGTCCGGCCTTCTGGAGCCTCTACGGCCACCTGTCGCGCCAGACGCTGGATATCCTGCGGCCCGGGCAAGAGGTGGCGGCGGGCGACCTGATCGGCCTTGTCGGCGATCATGATGTCAACGGCGGCTGGTCACCGCATCTGCATTTCCAGATCATCACCGACCGCCTGGGGCAAAGCGGCGAATTTCCCGGCGTCGGCCAGCCCAGCCTCTGGCCGCTCTGGTCACGGATCGCGCCCGATCCCAACCTGATCCTGCGCCTGGCGCCGGAAAGCTTCATCACCGACCCGGCCCCGCCCGATGCCCTGGCCGCCCGCCGGGCGACGGTGATCGGCCCGTCACTGTCACTCAGCTATGCGCGCAAGCTGAAGATCCTGCGCGGGGCGGGGGCCTGGCTCTATGACCATACCGGGCGGGCCTATCTCGACGCGGTCAACAACATCGCCCATGTCGGCCATTGCCATCCCCATGTCGTGGCGGCGCTGTCGCGCCAGGCGGGGATCCTGAACACCAACACCCGCTATCTGCATGACACGCTCATCGCCTATGCCGAACGGCTTGGCGCGACCTTCGCCGATCCCCTGTCGGTGGTCTACATGGTCACCTCGGGCTCCGAGGCGAACGCGCTTGCGCTGCGCATCGCCCGCACGGTGACCGGGCGGCGGGGCGTGGTGACGCTCGACTGGGGCTATCACGGCCATACCGGCGAACTGATCGAGGTCAGCCCCTACAAGTTCAACCGCAAGGGCGGCGCCGGCAGGCCCGACCATGTCGCGATCGCCGCCCTGCCCGATCCCTACCGCGGCGCCCGGAAGGGCTGCTCGGCGGCGGCCGGGCGCGCCTGGGCCGCCGATGTCGGTGCCGCGGCGGCAGGGCTCGCCGCCGCCGGCCATCCGCCCGCCGCGATGATCGCCGAGGCAATCTCGGGCTGCGGCGGCCAGGTCGTCTATCCCGACCTCTATCTCGCCGAAGCCGCCGCGCAGATCCGCGCCGCCGGCGGGCTGATGATCGTCGACGAGGTGCAGACCGGCTTCGGTCGGGTCGGCGATCACTTCTGGGCGCACGAAGCGCAGGGCGTGGTGCCCGACATCGTCACCTTGGGCAAGCCGATCGGCAACGGCCACCCGATGGCGGCGGTGATCACCACGCCGGACATCGCCCGCGCCTTCGCCAACGGGATGGAGTTCTTCTCCTCCTTCGGCGGCAACCCGGTCTCGGCGGCGGTCGGCATGGCGGTGCTCGACGTGATCGAGGCCGAGGGCCTGCAAGAGCGCGCCCGCGCCACCGGCGCGTATCTCTGCGCCGGGCTCAGGGCGCTGGCGGTGGATCACCCGCTGATCGGCGATGTGCGCGGCCGCGGGCTCTTTCTCGGCGTCGAACTGGTCCGTGACCGCGACAGCCTCGCCCCCGCCACCGCCAAGGCCGGCGCCATCGCCAATGCGATGCGCGAGGCCGGGGTGCTGGTCTCGACCGACGGGCCCTTCGACAATGTCCTCAAGATCAAGCCGCCGCTCGCCTTCGCCATCCCCGAGGCCGACCTGCTGCTCGACGCCCTCGCCGCCGCACTGCGCGACCTGCCGGCCGGCCGGTAACCGGCAGCCCTTCATCCTGGCGAAAATACCTCGGGGTCCGGGGCGGCGCCCCGGCGCCCTCCGCCCGCACCCGCCCTCAGGCGATATAGCCGCGAAAGGCGCGGATCACCTCGTCGTAGACCGCGCGCTTGAAGGGCACGATCGCCGCCAGCATTTCCTCGGCGCCGATCCAGCGCCAGGCGGAAAATTCCGGATGATCGGTGGCAATGTCGATCTCGTCGTCACGCCCGGTATAACGGTAGAGAAACCAGCGCTGCCTCTGGCCGCGGTAGCGCCCGCCCCAGACCTTGCCGAGCAGTTCGGGCGGCAGGTCATAGCTCATCCAGCGATGCGCCCTGGCGACGAATTCGACCCGCTCGGGCGGAATGCCGGTTTCTTCGCCCAGTTCGCGCAGCGCTGCCTGGCGCGGCGTTTCGCCCGCGTCGATGCCGCCTTGCGGCATCTGCCAGGCGGCGCTGTCGCTGTCCTTGCGCTGGCCGGCGAAGATCAGCCCTTGCGCATTGATCAGCATGACACCGACACAGGGACGGTAGGGCAGGCCGCCCGCCGCCTCGACGGCGGGGCGGCCGGCGCGCTGCCGCCCCCGATCCCTTTCGCGGATCCGCCCGCTCATTCCGCCGGCTTGATCGCCGACAGCCCGCGCAGGATGTCGATGGCATAGGCCAACTGGTAATCCTCCTGGCGCAGCTTGGCCGAGGCCTCGGCGCGGGCCTGTTCGTCCTGCTGCATCCGCCGCTCGTCCTCGGTCATCGAATCGTTGCTCAGCACGCCGCGCAGATCCGCCTCCGAACGGTTGCGCGCCGCGGCCGAGGGTTCGGCCTCGGGCTCGGTGGCGGCCGGTTTCACCGGCGGCTGTTCGACGACGATATCGGGCGAGATGCCCAGCGCCTGGATCGAGCGGCCCGAAGGCGTGTAGTAGCGCGCCGTGGTCAGCCGCATCGCGCCGTCGCCCCGAAGCGGGATGATGGTCTGCACCGATCCCTTGCCGAACGACTTGGTGCCGACGACGATGGCGCGGCGGTGGTCCTGAAGCGCGCCGGTGACGATCTCGGAGGCCGAGGCCGAGCCGCCGTTGATCAGCACGACGATCGGCTTGCCCTCGGCCAGATCGCCCGGCGCGGCGTTGAAGCGTTCGCTGTCTTCGGGGTCGCGGCCGCGGGTCGAGACGATCTCGCCCTTGTCGAGAAACGAATCCGATACCGAGATCGCCTGGGTCAGAAGGCCGCCGGGGTTGTTGCGCAGGTCAAGGACGAAGCCGTCGACCTTGTCGATCCCGCCGGCCTCTTCCACCGCCTTCTTCAGCGCGGCCTCCATGTTGGACTGGGTCTGGTCGTTGAAGGTGGTCACCCGCAAGACCACGGCGCTGCCTTCAAGGCGGCCGCGCGCGGCGGTCAGCTTGATGGTGTCGCGGATGATCGAGACGTCGAAGGGCTCGGTCACGTCCTTGCGTGCGACGGTGATGATGATCTCCGAACCGACCGGCCCGCGCATCATGTCGACCGCCTGGTCAAGGGTCAGGCCAAGGACGCTTTCGCCGTCGACATGGGTGATGAAATCGCCGGCCTGGATACCGGCATCGAAGGCCGGGGTGCCGTCGATCGGCGAGACCACCTTGATGAAGCCCTCTTCCTGGGTCACCTCGATGCCAAGCCCGCCGAACTCGCCGCGGGTCTGCACCCGCATGTCGTCGAAGGCCTCGGGGGCAAGGTAGCTCGAATGCGGGTCAAGCGAGGTCAGCATGCCGTTGATCGCCGCCTCGATCAGCTTCCTTTCGTCGACGGTCTCGACATACTGGCCGCGGATCCGCTCGAAGATGTCGCCGAAAAGGTCAAGCTGTTCATAGACCGAGGCCGGCCTGGCCGCCTCCTGCGCGACCAGCGGGCCGGTCACCTGGGTGGTCAGCACGATGCCGGCCAATGTGCCGCCAAGCGCGGCCATCACGAATTTCCTCATCGTCCGTCTTCCCTCATGTCCATGAACCAGCCGGCGGGGTCCAGCGGTTCCTCGCCCTGTCGCAACTCCATATAAAGCGTTTCCGTGCGTCCTGCACCACCGCCTTCTTGCACCGGGCCGGTTCCTGCGGCCGGATCCGGCGCGCCAC
>PHEC01000195.1 GCA_002841115.1 Alphaproteobacteria bacterium HGW-Alphaproteobacteria-6
TCCGCGGCCCCGGCCTTCAGCCGCGCGACGCCGCCGATCTCGGTCACCGTGCCGGCGGCGACAGCGGCCGGCCCATCGTCAAAGAGCGCCGCCTTGATCGAGGAGGAGCCGGCATTGACGACAAGGATCAGGTCGCGCGCCATCTCAGAGCCCCGATTTCAGCAGGCCGAGAACCGCAAGCACGGCGAGAAGGGCGATGGCGAGGCGGCGAAAGCCTTGCGGGGCGGATTTCGCGAAGCGGAAGCTGCCGAAATGGTTGCCGATAAGAAGCAGCGGCAGCGCGACCGCGCAGGCGACATAGGTGTCGCGGGTGATCAGCCCGGCATGGAAGAGAACCGGCAGCGTCAGCAGGTCGAGCACGGCGAAATAGGCGATCAGCGTCGCCCGGAAGACGCGCGGCGGGATCGGCTGGGCCGAGAAGAAGGCCGCGACCGGCAGCCCCGCCATCGCGGCACCATTGGCAACACCCGAGGCGAGGCCGAGAACCGCATTGGGCCAGCCCCGCACCTCGCGCGCGATGGTCGCGCCGGCCAGCAGCACTAGACACATCGCAAGGATGAAAACCGAGATCGCCACCCGCGCGGCGTCAAGCCCGATGGCGATCAGCCCGTGAACGCCGATGGGCAGGCCGATCGCCGCCCCGGCAAGCAGAAACCCGACCCGGCGCCAGTCGACATGCCCGGCGATCCCCCTCGCCGCCTGCAAGGTCATCACCACCTCGCAGAAAAGCACGACCGCGACGGCGTTCAGCGGGTCCGAGACGAGGCCGCTCGCCGCGACCACAAGCGCCGAGAAGCCGAAGCCCGAGAACCCGCGCAGGATGGCGGCGATCAGCACCGCCGCCAGAAGGAAGGCCGCCGCTCCGCCCGAAAGCCCGAAGGGCAGCGCCATCACGCGCGCGTCTGGGGCCGCATGTCGGCGGGCTCGATCCCGGCGACCGCCACCGGCGCCTTCATCGCGTCGCGGCGGAAGGGCTCGCCCAGTTCCTGGTTGATCAGCGCCTCGATGAAGGTGGTGCGCCCGGCCTTCTGGTCGCTCACCGCCTGGGCCAGCGCCGCCGTCAGCTCCGCCATCGTCCGCGCCTGCACCCCTTTGAGCCCGCAGGCATTGGCGATGCCGGCATAGCTCACGCCCTCGTTCAACTCGGTGCCGACGAAGTTGTCGGCATACCAGAGCGTGGTATTGCGCTTTTCCGCGCCCCACTGGTAGTTGCGCAAGATCACCATGGTGATCGCCGGCCATTCCTTGCGGCCGATCGCCACCATCTCGTTCATCGAGATGCCGAAGGCGCCGTCGCCGGCAAAGCCCACCACCGGCACATCCGGGTTGCCGATCTTGGCGCCGACGATGGCGGGAAAGCCGTAGCCGCAGGGACCGAAGAGGCCGGGGGCAAGGTATTTGCGCCCCGTCTCGAAACTCGGATAGGCATTGCCGATGGCGCAGTTGTTGCCGATGTCGGACGAGATGATCGCCTCTTTCGGCAGGGCCGCCTGGATTGCCCGCCAGGCCATCCGCGGGCTCATCCAGTCGGGCTTGGCCTTGCGGGCACGGTCGTTCCATGTGGTGCCCGGATCATCCGCCTCGTGGTCCATCGAGGTCAGTTCCTGCGCCCAGGCCGATTTGGTCCTGGCGATCAGCGCCCGGCGTTCGGCCCGCCCGGCCTCGCCGGCATGGTCGGCCAGCCGGTCGAGGATTGCCCCGGCGACCTGCCCCGCATCGCCGACGATGCCCACCGCCACCGGCTTGGTCAGCCCGATCCGGTCGGCGTTGATATCGACCTGAATGAGCTTCGCCACCTTCGGCCAGTAGTCGATACCGTAGCCCGGCAGGGTCGAGAACGGATTGAGCCGCGTGCCCAGCGCCAGCACCACATCGGCGCGCGAGATCAGCTCCATCGCCGCCTTCGACCCGTTGTAGCCGAGGGGCCCGGCAAAGAGGGGATGCGAGCCCGGAAAGGCGTCGTTGTGCTGGTAGTTGCAGCAGACCGGCGCATCGAGCCGCTCGGCAAGCGCCTGGGCCGCCGCGATCGCGCCCCCCAGAACCACGCCGGCGCCGTTCAGGATCACCGGGAATGTCGCATCCGACAGAAGCCGCGCCGCCTCGGCAATGGCGGCCGCGCCACCCGCCGGCCGCTCGAAGTCCACGACCGGCGGCAGGTCGATATCGATCACCTGGGTCCAGTAGTCACGCGGCACGTTGATCTGTGCCGGGGCCGACAACCGGCGCGCCTTGGTGATGACCCGGCTCAAGACCTCGGCGATGCGCGAGGGATCGCGCACCTCCTCCTGATAGCCGACCATGTCGCGGAAGGCGGCCATCTGCTCGACCTCCTGAAAGCCGCCCTGGCCGATGGTGCGGTTGGCCGCCTGCGGGGTCACCAGCAGCATCGGCGTGTGGTTCCAGTAGGCGGTCTTCACCGCGGTGACAAAATTGGTGATGCCGGGGCCGTTCTGCGCGATGATCATCGCCATCTTGCCGGTGGTGCGGGTGAAGCCGTCGGCCATGTAGCCGCCGTTGCATTCATGCGCCACGTCCCAGAAGGTGATGCCGGCCTTCGGAAAACAGTCCGAGATCGGCATGAAGGCCGAGCCGATGATGCCGAAGGCATGTTCGATGCCATGGGCCTGCAAGACCTTCACGAAGGCTTCCTCGGTGGTCATCCGCATCGCGCATTCTCCCTTTGCCTGCGCCCGTTGCGCGCCGCTCGGGCGCCCCGTTTCACCGGCAGCGCGCGGGTCGCGGCCATCCTATGCGGCCGGCCCCGGCCCGCCGTAGGGCCAGTCACCGGCCCCCCTTCGGTCCAGTTGCCGCGATCCCTCGCGCGATCAGCGCGATCCCCTCGCCGATCCGCCCCGGCGCGATCGAGGAATAGGCCAGGCGGTAATGGTTGCGCGGCGGATCCGGCGTCGCGAAGAACAGCCGCCCCGGCTCGATCAGCACGCCCTCGGCGCGCAGGGCGCGGGCGAGAGCCTCGGTATCGACCGCCTCGGGCGCGCGCATCCAGAAGCTTGATCCGCCGGACCCGCCCTGCCCGGCGATGACCAGCCCATGGGCGCGGATCGCCTCGTCCATCGCCAGGCGCCGGCGCCGGTAGGCCTGGTTCATCCGGTTGATCAGCGCGTCGTAATGGCCGAAGGCGAGGAAATAGGCAACCGTGCGCTGGTCATGGCCGGGCGGGTGGCGCAGCACCGCGGCGCGCAGCGCGCGGGCCTCGCGGATGAAGGGCGCCGGCCCGACCAGATAGCCGAGCCGCAGCCCCGGAAACAGCGATTTCGAGAACGAGCCGGCATAGATCACCCGGCCGTCGCGGTCGAGCGACTTCAGGGCCGGAGCCGCCGGCCCGAGAAACGACATCTCGAATTCGTAGTCATCCTCGACGATCAGGAAATCGTCGCGCGCGGCGCGGGCCAGAAAGGCCAGCCGCCGGTCGAGCGGCATCGTCGCATTGGTCGGGCAATGGTGGCTGGGCGTCACGAAGACGACATCGGCCCGGTCCGGCAGGGCATCGGGGATCAGCCCGGCGGCATCGACGGCGCAGGACGCCGGCGCACAATCCATCTGCCCGAGGATCGCCCGCAACCCCGGATAGCAGGGGTCTTCCGTCACCGCCACCCGCCCCGGCCCGACCAGCACCCGTGCCGCCAGCCACAGCGCATTCTGCGCGCCAAGGGTCAAGAGCACCTCGTCGGTCCGCGCCACGATGCCGCGCCGGGGCAGGATCGCGCGCAGGATATGATCGATCAGCATCGGATCGTCGCGCTCGTGGACATCCTCGGTCAGCATGTCGAAATCGCGCTTGCCCAGCGCCTTCAGCGCACAGGCGCGCCAGTTGCGGTGATCAAAGAGCGTGGCATCGGCCTGGCCGTAGATGAAGGGATAGCGGTAGCTGCGCCAGTCCTGCGGCTTGGCCGGCAGTTCGTGGCGCGAAAAGCCGCGCCCGGCGATCCGGTCCCAGTCGAGGCCGCCGGCCGGATCGGGCCGAGCCGCGACCAGATCCGGCGGTGGCGGCGCGCTGGACGAGACGAAATGCCCTGACCGGCCGCGCGCCGTCAGATAGTCGCCGGCGACCAGTTCGGTATAGGCCAGCGTGACGGTGATCCGGCTGACCCCGAGATGGCGCGCCAGGGCGCGGCTTGACGGCAGCCGGTCGCCGGCCCGCAGCCTTCCGCCAAGGATGCCGTCGGCGACCATGCGCTGGATCCGCTGCTGAAGCGTGCCGTTGAAACCGGGCTCCAGAAAGAAGGTCTCGACCGGGATCGCCATCGCTCGGGGCGCCTGCTGCTTCGGATTGCGGGCGCCATTGCGCGCAGAGCGGCCACGCCGCGTCAAGCCCGCCACCCGCCGCCGTCTGGGCCGGGGGGGCCGGGTCGGCGGGCCGCCCCGACGGCCGCACGGCGCGAAAAACGGCGTGCCCGGCGTCGCGAACCGGCGGGACCGGGCCCGGCGGGTGCCGGATGGTCGGGGCATCGGCCCGGGCGTGGGCCCGGCAACAGCGGGAGACCCCGGAACCGATGACCCGACCCGCCGGCATCCGCCGCAAGATCGACCAGGTCCGGACCCAGGCGGC
>PHEC01000031.1 GCA_002841115.1 Alphaproteobacteria bacterium HGW-Alphaproteobacteria-6
TCTCCGCTTGGCAAGGCCTTCCGTGGCATCCGCGATCAGGATTACGGCAAGTGGGATGATCCTTCCGATGCCGCAGCGGATGCCGAGCTTGCGCGCTTACAGGATGCAGCCAACCGGATGCGCGCGTCGTTCGATCCGGCGCAATTGCCCGCCCAGCAAGCGCTGTCTTACCGCCTGTTCGAACAGCTGGCCGCGCGCCGCGCCTCGCTTCACCCCTACCGCGACTATGGCTACATCTTCGATCAGATGAACGGCGCGCAGAGCCGGATGCCCGCGTTTCTGATCAGCACCCACCGGGTCGCCAATCTGGCCGAGGCCGAGGCACGGCGGACCGAGGCACGGATCAACGCCAATGCCGCGGCCCGGCTGCAAGAGGGCGGCTATGCCTCCGAGACCGCCGCCGCCGCCGCCGCCGCCGCCCTTCAGGCCGCCGAGGCGATGGTCGAGGCGGCGGCGACCGAATTGGCGCGCACCGCCATCGTCGCCCCCTTTGCCGGGCTTCTGGAAACCGACACCGCCGAGACCGGATCGCTGCTGACCACCGGCGGCCTTTGCGCCACGCTGATCGAACTCGACCCGATCCGGCTGGTCGGCTATGTCCCCGAGGCCGAGGTCGACCGCATCGCGCTCGGGGCCGAGGCGAGTGCCGAACTGGCCACCGGCACCCGGGTCGCCGGCCGCGTCAGCTTCCTGTCGCGCGCCGCCGACCCGGCAACCCGGACCTTCCGCGTCGAGGTCGCGATCCCGCCGGCCGGCGGCACCATCCGCGACGGCCAGACCGCCGAGATCACCGTCTCCTCGCCCGGCGGGATGGCGCATCTGCTGCCGGCCTCGGCGCTGACGCTCGATGACGACGGCCGGCTTGGGGTGCGGCTGATCGACGCCGCCGGCCGCGCCGCCTTCGCCCCGGTCGAGCTTCTGCGCGACACCGTCGACGGGGTCTGGCTGGGCGGTCTGCCCGAACAGGCCGAGGTCATCCTGGTCGGCCAGGAATTCGTCACCGACGGCGTCGCCGTCCGTGCCGTCCGTGCCGCCGGGGCCGCCGGGGCCACCGGCACCGCGACCGGCACCGGCGCTGCGCCATGATCGGCGCCCGGGGGCCGGCGCGATGACCGGCATCGTCGACTGGGCGGCGGCACGGGCGCGGATGGTGCTGGCCTTCGTGGCGCTGTCGGTGCTGGCCGGGCTCACCGCCTATATCGGCCTGCCGAAGGAGGGCGAGCCGGATATCGAGATCCCGGCGCTTTTCGTCTCGGTCCCCTTCCCCGGCATCTCGGCCACAGACAGCGAGACGCTGCTGGTCAAGGTGATGGAGACCGAACTGTCCGACATCGACGGGCTGAAGACGATCACCGGCACCGCCGCCGAGGGTTACGGCGGCGTGGCGCTGGAGTTCGAATTCGGCTGGGACAAGACCAAGGTCATCGCCGACGTGCGCGACGCGATGAACACCGCCGAGGCGAAATTTCCCGACGGCGCCGAGAAATACACCCTGACCGAGATCAACTTCAGCCAGTTCCCGATCATCATCGTCAATCTTTCGGGCCGGGTGCCGGAACGGACGCTCCTGCGCCTTGCCCGCGACCTTCAGGACCGGCTCGAGGCGCTGGAGCCGGTGCTTGAGGCCGGCATCGCCGGCGACCGCGACGAGATGCTGGAGGTGGTGATCGATCCCCTGCGGCTCGAGGCCTACAACGTCACCGCCGGCGAGTTGATCGCGGTGGTGCGCAACAACAACCAGCTGATCGCCGCCGGCGAGGTCGAGACCAGGGGCGGCGCCTTCGCCGTCAAGATCCCGTCATCCTTCGACAAGCCGCAGGATGTCCATGACCTGCCGGTCAAGACCAATGCCGACCGGGTGGTGACGCTGGGCGATCTGGCCGATATCCGGCTGACCTTCGAGGACCGCACCGGCACCGCGCGCTTCAACGGCCAGACCACGGTCGCGCTGCAGGTGGTCAAGCGCAAGGGCTTCAACATCATCGACACCGCGCAACTGGTGCGCGAGACGGTGGCGCGCAGCACCGCGGCCTGGCCGACCGAGATGCGCGCCGCGGTCGAGGTCGGCACCTCGCTCGATCAGTCCAGGACCGTCGCCTCGATGGTCGGCCAGCTTGAAGGCTCGGTGCTGACCGCGATCGCGCTGGTGATGATCGTGGTGCTGGCAACACTTGGCAGCCGCTCGGCGCTGCTGGTCGGCTTTTCGATCCCGACCTCGTTCCTCTTGACCTTCGCGCTTCTGGCGGTGATGGGGATATCGGTGTCCAACATCGTCATGTTCGGGCTGATCCTGGCGGTCGGCATGCTGGTCGACGGCGCCATCGTCGTGGTCGAATATGCCGACAAGCGGATCACCGAGGGCACCGGGCCAATGCGCGCCTATACCGAGGCGGCGCGGCGGATGTTCTGGCCGATCGTCTCGTCGACCGCGACGACGCTGTGCGCCTTCCTGCCGATGCTTTTCTGGCCCGGGGTGCCGGGCGAGTTCATGGGGATGCTGCCGGTCACGCTGATCTTCGTGCTGTCGGCCAGTCTGGTCGTGGCGCTGATCTATCTGCCGGTGCTGGGCGGGGTCGCCGGACGGGTCAGCCGGCGGCTCGACCATCTGGCGGCGGCGCTGCTGCCGCTGCCCTGGGTGGTCCGCGCCGGTCTGGTGGTGGTGGCGATGGCGATGCTCCTGCTCGGCGCCATGCTGATCCTCAACCCCGGCTATCTGTCGGGCAGCCGGATCGACCATGACCCGGTCGCCGCCCTGCCCGGTGCGGCACTGTTTCTCGCCGGTGCCTTCGCCGGGTCGGTGACGCTGAGCGCGGCGCGGATCCGCCGGGCGCCCGGCCCGGTTGCCGACGGCACAAGGCGCAGCGCCTTCGGCCGCTTCACCCGGCTGATCGCCGGCAATCCGGTGATGCCGCTGGTCACCATCGCCCTGGTCGCCGGGCTGGTTGCGGCCTCCTTCGCCGCCTATGCGCGCTTCAGTCGCGGGGTCGAGTTCTTCGTCGAAAGCGAGACCGAGCAGGCGATCGTCTATGTCCGCGCCCGCGGCAACCTGTCGCTGGCCGAGAAGGACGCGCTGGTGCGGGCGGCCGAGGATATCGTCCTCGGCACCCCGGGCGTCGCCTCGGTCTTTGCCTTTGCCGGCTCGGGCGGGCTGGACCAGAACACCGGCGGCGCGCAGGCACCGCTTGACACCATCGGCCAGATCCAGATCGAGATGACACCCTGGGAAAGCCGCAAGACCGACCCCAACCTGGACGGCGATCTGGTGCTGGAGCGGATCATGGCGCGGCTGACCGCCCTGCCCGGGGTGAAGGTCGAGGCGCTGTCGCAATCGCGCGGCCCGGCTTCGGGCAAGCCGATCCACCTGCGCCTGAAGGGCGACGATTTCGCCGCCCTGGGGCGCGCGGTCGAGGTCGTGACCGCGAGGCTGGCGACGATGACCGGGGTCATGGCGATCGAGGATACAAGGCCCCTGCCCGGCATCGACTGGCAGATCGATGTCGATGTCGAGAAGGCCGGCCGCTTCGGCGCCGATG
The DNA here is from genome assembly GCA_002841115.1 of Alphaproteobacteria bacterium HGW-Alphaproteobacteria-6. Classification (GTDB taxonomy): domain Bacteria; phylum Pseudomonadota; class Alphaproteobacteria; order Rhodobacterales; family Rhodobacteraceae; genus Albidovulum. The sequence goes on from PHEC01000031.1 coordinate 3,534, forward strand.
TCGCCACCGTCGGCGGCATGGTGCAACTGGTGACGCGCGGCCTCCTGCTCGACACCATGCGGGTCGAAAGCTCGGACGAGGAGATCGAGATCCGCGTTCGCCTGCCCGAGGCCGACCGGCTTTTGTCGACGCTCGACACGCTGAAGGTGCGCACCGCCGAGGGGCTGGTGCCGCTGGCCAATTTCATCACCCGCAAGCCGGTGGCCAAGCTCGGCCGCATCGACCGTGCCGACCGCACCCGCTATTTCGACGTCAAGGCCGATGTCGCAACCGGCCTGAGCAATGCCGATGGCAGCGCGATCAACGCCAATGAGCGCATCGCCGCGCTGACCGGCTGGTTGCAGGACGAAAAGCCGCTGCCGGCCGGGGTCGAGTGGGAATGGACCGGCGATCAGGAGGAACAGGCCGAGAGCGGGCAGTTCCTGATCAAGGCCTTTGCCGGCGCGCTCGGGCTGATGTTCATCATCCTCCTGGCGCAGTTCAATTCCTTCTACAATTCGGTGCTGGTGCTGCTCGCCGTGGTGCTGTCGACCGCCGGGGTGCTGGTCGGCATGCTGGTGATGGACCAGACCTTCTCGATCATCATGACCGGCACCGGGATCGTGGCGCTGGCCGGGATCGTGGTGAACAACAACATCGTGCTGATCGACACCTATCAGGAGCTTTCGGCCTATATGCCGCGGATCGAGGCGATCGTGCGCACCGCCGAACAGCGCATCCGCCCGGTGCTTCTGACCACGATCACCACCATGGCCGGGCTGGCGCCGATGATGTTCGGCATCAGCCTCGACTTCGCCAATGGCGGCTATTCGATCGACAGCCCGACCGCGCTCTGGTGGAAGCAGCTGGCGACCGCAGTGGTCTTCGGGCTGGGCACCGCGACGGTGCTGACGCTGGTGCTGACCCCGGCGCTTCTGGCGCTCAGGGTCTGGATCGCGACCGGCGCCTACCGCTCGGCCCGCCGGCTGGCGGCGCTGTCGCTGGGCAAGGGCAGCGAGGCGGCGCGCGACATCGCGCTGGAGCGCGCCGCGCAGCGCACGCCGCAGCCCGAGATCCTGTGGGACGCGGGCGGGGCGGCGCCCGGCGGGGCGGTCACCGACAGGGCGCCGGCCGCCCGCAAGCCCGCGGCCCGGCCGATCCGCGCCGCCGAATAGGGGTCCGATGCCGGAGAGGGCAGAATCCTGCGCCAGGCGCGCCGGAACGGAACATTGCCCGAGCGCGCGCTTTCGCTGCCCCCGTTTCCTTCGCGCGCGCTGCGGCGACCGTTGGAGAAACACCGATGGCATGGGCCCATGGCACGCCGATCACTGCGACGGGCGCTTGGGCGGAGCGCCTGGCCGGTCTTGCGGCCAGCCCGCGGGCGTCCCTTCCACCGCTCTGGGCGCGTCCACCCCATCGCCTGCAATGACCCTGCATTGCGCCGGGGATGCCACTGCGTTGGCCGCGTTGCGAAAACCTGAAATCGGCGCCCGCGCGACGCGGTGACAGGCATCGGCGCCGATATCGCCCGCCCCCCCCTTCCGCGCCCGGCGCGGTCCGGGTCGGAACAATGGCTCGCATCGCGTTCGGGCGCGGCGGCGACTGCGTGAAGGCCAGGTGAAGCCACGGGTCACCCCCTGGCTTCATGCGCCGCGGCCTCGGCCATGTCGACGCCGCCGACAATCGCGGAGACCACTTCGGCCATCGAGGTTTCCGCGGTGGTGAGGTTGGCCGCCGCGCGCCCGTGGTGCAAGACCACGATGCGGTCGGTGACCGAAAGGACATCATTCAGGCGGTGTGAAATCAGGATCACGCCGATGCCCTCGGATTTGAGCTGCCGGATGAGATCGAGCACGCCCTGCACTTCGCGCACGGCCAGCGCGGCGGTCGGCTCGTCCATGATCACGACCTTCGGGTTGAAGGTGAGCGCGCGGGCGATGGCGACGGATTGTTGCTGCCCACCCGAGAATGTCCCGACCGGACGGTTGATCGCGGGCAGGCGCGCGCCGAGCCGGTCGATCATCGCCTGCGCGTCCCGGCGCATCGTGGCGCGGTCGACGAAGCGCATGCCGAGCACCGAGCGGGTCGGCTCGCGGCCAAGAAAGATATTGGCGGCGACGTCCTGTTGCCGGGCAAGGGCAAGATCCTGGTAGATCATCTCGATCCCCATCCTGCGGCGTTCGCCGGGGCTGTGGTGGAAGATGTCTTCGCCATTGAGCGTGATCGTGCCGGCGTCGGCGGAATACATGCCGGTGACGATCTTCATCAGCGTGGATTTGCCCGCGCCGTTGTCGCCGACCAGGCCCACGACCTCTCCGGGTGCCACGGTCAGATCAACCTGGTCAAGAACGTGGACCGGGCCGAAACTTTTGGATACACCCTTGATTTCGAGAAGATTGCTCATACCCGGCTCTCCTTGCGGACCTGCCACTGGTCGATGAACACCGCAAGAACAAGCACCGCGCCGATCGCCATCTGCTGGTAGTAGGACTGGACCGCGAGCAGGTTCAGGCCATTCTGCAGGACCCCCATGATCAGCGCGCCGATCATCGTGCCGAGGATCGAGCCGCGCCCTCCGAACAGGTTGGTGCCGCCGATGATCGCCGCCGTGATCGCGGTCAGTTCGTAGGTCAGGCCCGCCGTCGGATCGCCGGAGTTGATGCGGGTGGCAAAGAGCAACCCGGCAAGCCCGGACAGCGCACCCGACAGGGTGTAGATGATCAGGCGGTGGCGCTCGATGTTGATGCCCGCGGTGCGCGCCGCATTTTCATTGTCGCCAATCGCCAGCGTGTGGCGGCCGAAGCGGGTATAGGCCAGCAGGATGTGCATCACCACGGCGGTGCCGAGAAAGATGATGACCGGCATGGGGATACCCATTGGCCGACCCTGGCCGAGGTAGACCATGGCCTTCGGCAGGCCGTAGATCACCCGCCCGTCAGAGATCACCAGCGCCAGCCCGCGCGCGATGCCGAGCATGCCCAGCGTGACGATGAAGGCCGGAACGAATGCCCGCGTGATGACAAGGCCATTGACCAGCCCCGCGGCCGCGCCGGCAGCGATGGTTGCAACCACGGCCACGGGTGTGGGCGCGCCGAGTTTCACCGCAACCGCCGCGCCCACGACGCCCGACAGCCCCATCACCGAGCCGAGAGACAGGTCAAGCCCGCCGGACGACAGCACATAGGTCGCCGCGATCGCCAGAACCCCGATCGTCGAGGTGGCGAGCAGGATGTTCATGAAATTGCTCACCGACAGGAAATAGGGCGACAGGATCGCCATCGTCGTTGCCAGCACGAGCAGCACGACAAGGCTCTCGAGGCGGATGTGAAGCCGCTCGATCAGCACGCTGTGGGTGCGCATCCAGAGGTTCGGCGCGGCGCCCTGTTGGGTTGGGTCGGTCGATGTCATGAAAGCCTCGTTCCGGGTGGCGCGGCGAGCGACCCGCCGCGCCCGGGTGACGTTCAGAAGTCGGCAGGGCCCATGGCCCCGCCAGACGGGAGGGGATTACTTCACGAATTCGAGCAAGGGCTCGGTGCCCGCATCCATCACCTCCTTGGTGAGCACGAGGGTTGGCACGATCACCTGACGCTCCACCCCGCCACCGTCGACGGCGACCTTCACGTTCTCGACCGCCTGCTTGCCGACGAGATAGGGAAGCTGGGCGACCGAAGCGGTCAGCCGGCCCTCGTTGATCGACTTCACGGCGTCGGAGTTGCCGTCGACGCCGATGATGATGATCTCGCCCCCCTTGCCTGCGGCAAAGACACTCTCGACCGCGCCAAGCGCCATGCCGTCGTTGGCGGCGAAGATGCCGACAAGATCGGGGTTGCGGGTCAGGATATCGTTGGTGATGTTGGCCGCCTTGCCGCGATCCCAGTCACCCGGCAGCGAGGCGACGATCTCGAGCCCGGGCGCCAGTTCGGCGAGCTTTTCGGCAAAGCCGGTGGCCCGTTTCGCCCCGGTGATGTTGCCCGAGAGGCCCTCGATCACCAGAACCGGGCCGGTGGCATCGGCGCCGAGCCGGCTTACCAGGTATTCCGCGCCCTGCGCCCCGGCCAGAACGTTGTCGGAGCCGATCGAGAAGGTGATGTCGATGCCTTCGGCGGCAAGGATTTCGGGATCGAGGTTGCCGTCGAGATCGACGACCTTGATGCCGCTGTCCTGCGCCGCCTTCAGGCAGGGCAACAGGTTGGTCGAGTTGATCGCCGCGGTGATCATCGCCACAGGCGCGCGCTCGAGCATGGTGTTGCAGACGTTGAGCTGGCTTTCCGCGGCCTGGTCGCTCTCCACGGCTTGCAGGAAATATTTGACGCCCGCCGCCTGTGCGCCCTCCTCGACGCCCTGGCCCATGGCGCCCCAGAACGGATTTGCCAGCGTTTTCATCAACACGCCATATTCTCCCTCGGCCATCGCCGGGCTGGCGGCCAGAAACGCGGCAAAGGCGGCGCCCAGTTTCAGTGTGGCTTTCTTCTTGGACATGGTTTTCTCCTCTAACCCAAGTGTCGCTCCAGGTGTCGCTGTTATCCGCCGCGCCGGGCGCGGCGCGACAGTGCATGATGCGCGCTGGCGGATTCGCGCAGGATCATCCTGCACGGTTCCAGCCGGCTGACCGGAAAACTCGTGGACCGTCGCTCGACCCGCGCGAGCAGCACGGCGACGGCGGCCTTTGCCATGGTGGCGACCGGCTGGGCCACGGCGGTGATCGTGGGCCATGTGGTCTGCATCCAGTCGGCGTCATCAAACCCCACCAGCGCGATCTCGTCGGGGATGGCGACGGCACGCCGGCGCAGTTCGCAGAGCACCAGAAGCGTCGCGTGTTGGGACAGCGAATAGACGGCGCTGGGGCGCGCGGCGCCGGTGTGGGTGTCGAAATACGCGCTGATCGCCTGGCGCTGCACCTCTCGGGTATCGTCCGTGACCCGGGTGTCGATCCGGACGGTGGGATCGAGCGCGTGGGCGCGGGCCTCGAAGCCCCCGATGCGCATGCGCATGGCTTCCGAATTGCGGGTGGCACCATGCAGAAGGATATGCCGGTGCCCGGCGCCGATCAGGAGGTCGGCGACGGCCGCCGAGGCGGCGTAGTTGTCGGCGGTCACGGTATCGTAGCGATCGTCAGGCGAAACCCGGTCGACCAGAACCGCCTGCATGCCGAGCGCCTTGAGCTGCCGGGCGCCGGGGCCGCGCTCGGAGCGGACCGGAACGAGGATGGTGCCGGAAACGCGCCAGTCGTTCATCCGGGCGACAAGATCGGCCTCGCGTGCCTCGCTTTCGCGGCTCGATGCGACAATCATGTGATACCCGGATTCCTCGGCTGCGCGTTCGAGCCCGGTGACGAGCGCCCCGAAGAACGGGCTTTCGAGGTCGGGAACGATGGCGCCGATGATCCGGCGGTTTTCACCGCGAAGCCCCGAAGCGAGGGGGTCGATCCGGTAGTCGAGCGCCGCGACCGCTTCGCGCACACGATCGGCGTTGGCGGGCTTCACGGTGGCGATGCCGCGCATGACCTTGGAGACGGTCGCGGTCGACACGCCGGCCTTGCGCGCGACATCGTGGATCGTGGCCCGTCTCGGGTTCTGTCTCGGGTTCTGTCGCGAATCGCCTTGCGGCACGATCTCTCCCCCCGGCCGATACCGTCGCCATTTTCAGCTTAAGGCTTGAAATAAATCGGTTTACTACAAAAAGTAAATCGTTTTATCCAGATCGTTGGAGGAGTTGAAATGACGGATGTGTCGAAACCGCTGGTGATCTGCGCCCCGGAACCCCGCATGCTGGAGCTGATTTTCACGCCGGAGAAACTGGCCCTGCTGCGGCAACGCTACGAGCTTGTCGAAGTGTCCGGGGCAGCGGTCGCGAGCCTCGATGACCGCATTCTGGCGCGGGCGCGATTCGTGCTCGGCCAGCCGCCGATTTCTTCCGGGACGCTGGCGAAGATGACCGGGCTGCGCGCGGTGCTCAACGTCGAGAGCAACCTGATCGACAACATGCCCTATGACGAGGTTTTCGCCCGCGGCATTCACGTGGTGACGACGGGTGCGGTCTTTGCCTTGCCGGTGGCCGAAATCGGCCTTGGCCTTGCGCTCGATCTCGCCCGCGGGATCAGCCCGGCCGATGCGGATTTTCAGGCCGGGCGTGAACTTTGGGGCGGCGAGGGCAATGCGTCGGCGCGGCTGCTCTCGGGCGCCGATGTGGGCATTGTCGGCTTTGGTGACCTTGGCCGGGCGCTGAACCGGCTGCTTGCCGGATTCCGCTGCGCCGTCAAGGCCCATGACCCCTGGCTGCCGCCCTCGATCCTGGTCGATCACGGGGTCGCGCCGGCGACGCTCGACGCGGTGCTCGCGGATTCGGACTTCGTCTTTGTCATGGCCGCCGTGACCACCGAAAACCGCGGGTTTCTCGGCGCCGAGGCCTTCGCGCGGATGCGCCCCGGCGCGGCCTTCATTCTGCTCAGCCGCGCCGACGTGGTGGATTTCGAAGCATTGCTCGACGCGGTCGAAGCCGGACGGATCGTTGCTGCCAGCGACGTCTGGCCGCAGGAACCGCTGGCCCGCGACCACCGGGCACGCGGCTTGAAGGGCCTGATCCGCTCTGCCCATCGGGCTGGCGCGCTCGACGGCGCCTTCAGGCAGATGGGCGACATGGTGCTTGAAGACATGGACCTGATGGACCGGGACCTGCCGCCGATGCGCTGCAAACGGGCCGAACGCGAAACCGCCCGGCGGATGCGCTCGCGGCCGGTTGTGCGGAACTGAACGCCCTGGACAGCCGCGGGGTCGGTCAGGCGCCGCCACGTCAGAGAGGCAGTTTGGTCGATCGGAACGATTTCCCGGGGTTTTCCTCGTGGTTTTCCGCCCCGGTGATGACGCTACCGCCTCGGGCTTCGGCGACACTGGCATAGGGTAGCTGCCGTTCGTCTCAATGCCTCCCGCGCTCAAACACGGACCGGCGACCGGCTTTCAGGAAAACCGACGCCTTCGTTGATGCCCGTCAATGACCGTCGTCGGGCAGCCCGACAGAATCCTCCCACTGGCTGCGCCTTGAACATTCGAGACGGCGCGCATCACTCGGGAGGAGACGTCATGGGATACGAACGTGATGACATCGGTAGCGACGCTGGATTCAGGGCACTGAACACGACGTCGCGCCGCGGGTTTCTGCGTATCGCCGGTCTGGCCGGGGTCAGCCTGTCGCTGGTCTCTGCGGCAGCGCAGGCAGAAGCCGAGATCGGCTTCTGGGCCAAGGATCTGTCAAACGAAAAGCTCGTCGACATGTTCAGGACCATCCTGCGCATCCGCTGGCACGAGCGGACGATGGCGGACAAGATGCTGAGCGATCCGGATTATCGCGGCTACAACCACTTTTGTGCCGGGCAGGAAGCGGTGGCTGCCGGATGTTGCGCTGCACTGCGCAACTCCGGGCCGTATGACCAGATCGATCTTGTCTTCTCGACCCATCGGCCGACCGGGCATGCGATTGCCAAAGGCGTCGACATGAAGCTCATGTGTGCCGAGAACGATTTCCGGGCAACCGGATTGAATGGTGGCTACGGTGCCGAGATGCACCTCAGCGATCCGTCGGTCGGCTTTGTCGGTGCCGACGGGATGGTCGGACCGGGCCCGGTACTGGCCACCGGGGCGGCCTTCGCCATCCGTGCCCGCGAAAGCGATCAGGTGGCGGTCTTTTTCGGCGGTGACGGCACCTATGCAACGCCGCATTTCCACAGCGCCCTCAACAACGCCAGGCTTCTTGGCCTGCCGTTCATCTATGTGCTGGAGAACAATCTTTATCACCAGTATGCGCATTACTCCTTTTCCTGCCCGCACACCGACATCGCCGAGGCAGCCCGCGCCTATGGCATTCCCGCGCGCGTGGTCGATGGCCAGGATGTGTTCCAGACCTACAACGCCATGCACGAGGCGGTGGACCGCGCCCGCGCGGGCAATGGACCCAGCTTCATCGAGGCCAAGACCTATCGCTACTACAACCACTGGGGCGCGCCAGGGGCGACGGCGGGGGAACTTGGAGCCTTTGGCTACGACCCTCTGGCGATCTCTTCCTTCCGGCCCGAGCGCGAGGTTCGCGCCTGGATGCAGCGCGATCCGGTCAACATCGCCCGGGCAACGCTGATCAACTGGGGCGTGCTGGACGCCGGGCAGGCCGAGGCGCTGGAAACCGAGGTCCGTGCCGAGGTGGACGCGGCCTTTGCCTGGGCAGCCGAACAGCCGCTGTGCAACCCCGAGGACGGCCTGATGCATGTCTATGCCGAAGGCCGCGCAATCGCTCGCCAGTTCGGATGAACCGGCTTCAAGGAGGACCGACCAATGACCGAGAAAAGCTGGATGTATGCCGTTCTCGAAGCCGTTCAGGCCGAGATGCGCGCCGACCCCGCAATGACGTGGATCTTCGAACTGACGCCTCCCGTGGCATCGACACCGGGACGCCCCGTGATCAACCTTGAAACCGAGTTTGGCCGCAAGCGCGTGGTCAACACCGGGATCGACGAGATGTGGATGGTGGGCGCGGTCACCGGTGCCGGGCTCTCGGGGTCTCGCGCGGCAACCTACATTCCCTATCAGGGGATCGGCATGACGTTCCAGATGCTGCAAAACCACGCCGGAAAGCTGCGGCACATGACCGGGGGGAAGGCCTCGATCCCGGTGGTCTATGTGATGGAGTTCACTGGCCAGACCCCGGGCTTTGCCGGTCAGCATTCGGATTACGAGATGGACACCGCCTTCGCGCATCTGGTGGGAATTCGCACCGTCGTGCCATCCACACCCTATGACGCCAAGGGGATGATGCACGCGGCGCTGCGCAGCCCCGACCCGGTGGTGTTCATCTATCCGGCCGGGCTGCGGATGCTGATGGAAGATGTGCCGGACGAGCCCTACGAGGTGCCACTGGACAAGGCGGCGGTGCGGACCGAGGGGAGCGACATCACGATCGTCAGTTCCGGGCCGGGCATGCAGATCAGCCTTGAGGCCGCGCAACGTCTGCAGGCCGAGGGCGCCGGGGTCGAGGTGATCGACCTGCGGGTGCTGAAAGAGATGGACAGCGCGACCTTCATCAACTCGGTCGCCAAGACCAAGCGGTTGCTGACGGTCGACATGTCCTACTACACGCTTTGCCCGGGTGCCGAGGTCATCGCACGCACCGCCGAAAACGTCGATGGCGCGCGCTACAAGCGGATCGCCTTTCCAGACGCCCCGCCGCCCGCCTCTCCCGAGATGTTCCTGTGGATGCGCCCCGACGCCAATCACGTCTTCGACGCGGCGCGCCGGTTGATCGGCTGATCATCGCCCGGCCCGCAGATGTTGCGGGCCGGAACCGCCTTTAGCAGGCTGCTGAAAGAGGAGTTCGGGCAGTGTCTGGCGATGAGACCTTTCCTGTCGCGCCATCTGATCCTGGCACCGAGGGACGCGCCCGACCCTGGGGAGGCGCTTTGGCACGCCGGGGCTGCGGTGCTTTATGGTGGCCAAATCACTCAAACCGTCGAGCAATTAGCATAGTTGCCATGCGCCCTCCCGCCGGGAGGGTCGGGCGCGGCCCGGGCTGGTCGCCCGGGCCCGGGCTTGGGGGGAACGTGGCGAGGAACAGATTTCCGATTTGGTGGTTGGAAACGGGTGGGTGCGCGACTTTTCAGCAGCCTTTAGCGAGGAAGGGATGGAGCAGATGATCACCGATACTGCCGCAGGCGCAGGCACGCGTGGCAAGGCCGAGCGCAGCACCACTGGCATGCAGGAGGCGGGTGGCCTCTGCCCGGCCTGCGGCGCCACGGTCATAGCGGCGACCGTCAGCACGGCCCTGTGGGAGGGCGATGCGCTGTCCGTCGTCCGCGACGTTCCCGCTCTGGTGTGCCGGGGGTGTCACGAGCACTATTTCGCGGATGACACCGTGATGCGACTGGATCTTATGCGGGCCGGCGACTTTGCTTCGGCACCGGTCGTGGCGCAGATGATCGTGCCCGTCTTCGCCTTTCCTGCCACAGCAGAGGAGCAGGCATGACCTTGGGCCATCCGGCATTCCGGCCTGACGTGACCCGGCCCCTGGCGGCAGCCCTTCTGGCGCTTGGCGCCACCACAACCATGGTTCTGGCGCAGGCCGGTTTCGAATTCATGCCGGATGGCGGGCGCAATCTGCTTGTGCAGGTCGTCAAGGCCGAACCCGCCACCCTTGCCGGGATCGCGGCCCGGAAGCTGGACGCCGGGGAATGGCTGGCACTGGTGCAGGAACACGATGCCGGACTGACCGAGGCCGAGGGCCTTACCCTTGCGGGTTACCTGGCGCTCAACCTGCCACTGGCCGAACCGGCCGCGCTGGCGGGTCTGCCGCCCGAAAAGCTTGCCGACGCGCTGCCCCGCGATGGCAAGGATCTGGCAATCCGCCACTGTCAGGGGTGCCACGGTTTCTATACCGGCTATCTGGGTCATCACCGCGACATGACCGGATGGATGGTGATGTTCAACTCGCCCTTCCACACGGAAATCCGGATGAACCCGACCGAGCGGCGGACATTTGCCCAGTACTCGGCGGAAAATCTGCCCATGCCGATCGAGGACGTGCCGGCGGACCTGCGGCACTGACCGGCGGCACATGACGAAAGGAACACTCGCGATGTGGACACTCAAGACCTCCCGCGGTGTCGTGGTTCCGACCATCCTGCTGGGTCTGCTTGCGGCCTTTGCACCCAAGCCTGCGATGGCACAGGAAGACCCGATCTTCGGCTTCGTTCCCCCGGGCGGGCGCACATTGCTGACCGGGCTTCTGGGGGCCGGGGCGGCGGATCAGGACATCGCAGCAATGCTGTCCGCCGACCGCGATGCCGCCGGGTGGCTGGATTGGCTGCAAGTCAGCCGCAACACCATTGCGGGCCTGTCGGCGATGGATGACTGGGAAATCCGGACGCTTGCCGCCTATCTCGACAACATGGCCCCGGTGGCGGCCGAAGGGATCAGCGGTGACGCCTTGCGGGCCGCGATGCCGCGCGATGGGCGCGACCAGATCATGCGTCACTGCCAGTCTTGCCACATCATCACCGTCACCGTCACGCAAGACCGCCCGCGTGAGGCCTGGTTGCGCACGCTTACCTCGACCAGTCATGTCGAGATCGCGCTGAACCCCGCGGAGCGCAGCGAGGTCGCGGACTATCTGGTTCTGAACGCGGGGATTCCGATCGACCGCATCCCCCCTGAACTTCGGGCCGGAGGCGCATCCTACTGACAGCAGCAGGGCCAGGGCGCCATGGGCTTCACAACGTTTTCCTTTTTTCTGTTCGTGCCTGTCGTTCTGATCGGGTTCCGCGTTCTGCCGGATCGTCTTCGCCCGGTCTGGCTGCTGACCGCCTCGGCTGTGTTCTACGCAAGTTACGGGTTCGAGAGCTTTCTGCACCTCGTTCTTGTGGTGATGCTTGCACATGGAGCGGCTGTCGGGCTTGAAGCTGCGGCCACGCAGCCGCAACGCAAGTCGGTGCTCTGTCTTGGGGTCGGTTCGCTGATCGCAACGCTGTGCTTCAGCAAGTTCGGCGATTTTGCGCTGGCCGAGTTCGCGCGCCTGACCGACACATCGCCCGTTCAGACCGGATTGACACCGCCACCCGGCTTTTCCTTCTATATCTTCATGGCTGTTGCCTATGTGGTCGATGTCTGGCGCGGACTGGTGCGCCCGGCGGCATTGGCCCAGACCGCCCTGCAGCTCAGCTGGTTTCCAAAGTTGCTTGCCGGGCCGATCGAGCGCGCCGGGTCGATCCTGCCGCAGCTTGGCGATAACATGCGCGCAAAGCCGGTGCAGACCATGCTGGCGCTGCAACTGATCCTGTGGGGCCTGGTCAAGAAAGTCGTTGTGGCCGAGAACCTGGCACCCGTCGTCGATCAGGCCTTTGCCATTCCGGCCTATGCACCGCCGATGGAACTGCTGATCAGCCTCTATTTCTTCGCCTTCCAGCTTTACTGCGATTTTTCCGGCTATACCGACATGGCCATCGGGCTGTCGCTGCTGTTCGGCATTGTGCTGCACGAGAACTTTCGCCGTCCCTTCCTGTCGCTGACGGTCAACGAGTTCTGGTCGCGGCGCTGGCATATCTCGCTGGGCAACTGGTTTCGCGACTATCTGTTCTTTCCGCTGACCGGCTCTGCCGGGTCAAGCCCCCGGCGCCAGCATCTGGCCCTCTGGGCGGTCTTTGCCGCCAGCGGACTGTGGCATGCCGGTCTGGGCTACGGGATCGGCTGGGCCTTTCTGGTCTGGGGGCTCCTGAACGGCGCCTATGTCTCGGTCGAGAAACTGCTGCAACCGGCGGCGCGACGGTTCGCAAAGCGCCATCCGCAGGCCGCAGGCAGCGCGACCCTGACCGTGCTGCGCATTTTCGTGACCTTCCATCTGATCCTGATAACCTGGACCTTCTTTCGTGCCGCGACGGTCGGCGATGCGCTGACGATCCTGCGTCGCATCGCGCTGGCGCTGCCCGAGATGGTCGCACTGATCACACGGTATCCATTTACCGGCGACCATCTTCTGGGTGCCGGGTTGATCGTCGGCCTGCTTGCGGTCGAGGTGCTGTCGGAACGCCAACCCTTTGCCGAGCGGCTGCGCGACTGGCCAACGGCAACGCGGTGGGCGGTCTGGTACGGTGGTCTTGCGGCGCTGCTGCTCTTTGGGCGATGGGGCGATGCCGGCTTCATCTATCAGGGGTTCTGATGGCACGCCGGACCCTCCCTGACATGCCCGCCCTCACCCTGCATCCGGCGCGGATCCTTGGCTTCGTGGCATTGGGCCTGGTGCTTTATGCGCTGCTGTTCGCAGGCTCGGAATTTCTGTTGCGGCGGATGGCGGAAAACAATCCGGTCCACCGCATCATGACCGCCGAAGCCGGCGGACAGGATTGGGTCATCCTCGGGGCATCACACGCCATGCCGCTCGACTTCGACGGCTTCGGCGACGAGATCGCTCGGGCCACCGGCCGGCGCGTGCTGAACCTCGCCGTGCCGGGCACCGGGCCGCTGTATCACCGTTTCATTGCAGAGCGCTTCTTTGCCACCCATCGCGCCGAGGGCGTGCTGCTGGTCGTGGACAGTTTCGCTTTCTACAGCGCGCAATGGAACGAAGATCGATTTGCGGACAGCGATCTGCTATCGCGCACCCCCTTCGATGGGCGAACCTTGCTGCTTTACACGCGCTATCTGCGCCTTGGTATCGACCCGCGCGCCTTGCTGGATTACGCCACCGGCTTTTCCAGGATCAACAACCGCGAACGCTTTTCCCCTGACCGATGGGAGGCCGAGGACAACTTCGACCGCGCGCCCCGGCCGTCTTCTCATGCGGATCGGGAGCGGATCGACTATCTCTATCCGCAGTCACCCGACGCCGTCGCCCTGGCGCGCTATCTGGACCATCTGACGCAACTGATACGGCTTGCACGTGCCAATGGCGCCGAGGTCGTGGTGATCAAGCCGCCGGTTCCGGACAGGTTCGCCGCGCTGCTGCCGCAAGAGGCGGATTTCGACACGGCACTGACCCTGCGACTTGCCGCCGAGGGGGTGCGCTTTCACGATTTCACCGCCGTCCTGCCAGAACCGCAGTTCTACTTCGATCCCGATCACCTGAACCGGCCCGGCGCCGAGCGCTTCCTGAACGGGCATCTTGCGGCGGTGCTCGACACCCGGCCCCGCGATGAAGGATCAGGTGATTGACGACCGTCAATGCGCAGGACGCCGGATCTCGGGACCCTGAGGCATGATGCTGCGTTACCTGATCCGCGTCACGGTCGCGTTCATCCTGTTGGCTGTCTTCCCCGGCATGCTGGCCCCGGATGCCCGTGCCGAAGCCGATCGGATGCCACCAGAGTTGTCCTTGCCGGATATTCATGCATCGGCGGATATCGCCCGCAGCACCTGCCACAACGAAGCTCCGCCCGAACCCCGGCCAGAATTGCAGTCAGTGTCGCGTGCCACACCACGATCTCGGGCAGGGATTGTCCGGTCTCGGTGCAGGGCCCGGACCCGCACCGCTCGCCGCATCCGGGACCACACGAAACCCCCGACTGCACCCGTTGCCACCGGGTTCTTCGCCGGAATGCCGAACGTCTGCCGCCGGACGGGCGCACGCCTGCGGCAGGCGCGGGCGCTGGCCAGGAACGCGGGCAAGGATCACCAAAAGGAGAGTTCTTTTCATGACCGAATCCGATCTGCGAAAAATCATCGTCGAGGAGCTTGTCAAAGTCGCGCCTGATCTCGAGGTCGATGATATCCGCGACCAAGAACACCTGCTTGATGACCTTGGGATCGACTCCATGGACTTCGTCAACCTGCTGTCAGCACTTCAGGCCCGACTGGGGATACCCGTTCCGGAGATCGATTATCCACGGTTGATCAGCGTTGTGGCGATAACGAAGTATCTTGCCGAACACGGCGCCTGAGCGACTGCTGAAAAAGTCACGCGCCCAGCCGTTTTCATCCACCAAGTCGGAAATCTGTTTCTCGCCACACTCCCCACATGCTCGGACCCGGGCGACCATCCCGGGCCGCGCCCGACCCCGGGATCGGATGGCGGGGCAGGAACAGTTTCCTCGCCAGGCACCGCCCGAATTTCGTTTTCGGCAGCCGGCTAATGCCTCCTTCCGGTCCGCCGAAGGGATCGCACCACCAAAGCGCGGGACAAAACTGCCAGGACGAGGCCGCCAAGGCAGGGCTCCAATCCATTGACGACGATCAACGCGCGCCATCGAGTCGGTTTGCTACAAGCAAGACCTGGGCCAGATCGGGGCACCGTGAAAACATGGCAAGAGCAACCACCAGGACATGGGCATTGGCAATGAACGGCGCACGCTGCCGGATCTTGCGCGGGGTTTGTGTCCATGGCGATGAAACGCATTCAGAGCTGGTCCTGCGATCCGAATCGCGGAACCTGCGCGACATCATGTCGGACAAGCCGGGACGCTCGTTCGTCTCGCGGGGCGGCGGTCGCCGGTCTGCCATGGAATACGCCAGCGATCCTGTTGCCGAAGACCAGCGGGAGTTCATCCGTCAGGTCATAGCGCTTCTGGAGAGTCACCGGCGCGCCGGCGATTTTGACAGGCTGGCGATCCTTGCCGAACACGACATGCTGGGGCATCTGCGCCAGATGATGCCAAGAACGCTGGTTGATCTGGTGATCCGCCAGGTGCCGAAAAACCTGCTGCACCTTTCGGCGCAGGACCTTGCAGAGGCCGTGGCGAGCGAGTTGCGGGATGGATCCGACATTTCCTGATCGACGGGCGGCGGGGCGAGCGCTGGCGCACGCGCTTCGCCATCTTGCCGGGCGAGACACGATCATTCTGGGGTTGCCACGCGGCGGCCTGCCGGTCGCGGATGAGGTGGCGCGGGATATGAAGGCCCCGCTGGACATCGTCCTTGTGCGCAAGATCGGAATGCCGATGAACCCGGAACTTGCCTTGGGGGCCATCGCGGGGCCGACGGGCCAGACCCAGGTTCTGAACGCCGAACTGGTTAACCTGTATGGCATTGATGCCGCCACGGTCGAGGCGCAGGCAGCGCCGGAACGGGCGGAACTGGCGCGCCGCCGCAAGCTTTGGGGCGCGCGCCTGCGGCCGGGCGCGCTGAAAGGCAAGGTGGTGATCCTTGTCGATGACGGTATCGCCACCGGGGCCACAATGCAGGCGGCCATCGCCGCCGTCCGGGCCGAACACCCCCTTCGCGTCGTTGTCGCCACACCCGTCGCCTCTCGCGAGGCGCTGGAACGGATGTCGCGGCTTGCAGACGAGGTGGTCTGCCTGTCCACGCCCTTCGCCTTTTCTGCCGTGGGCAGGCACTACGCCAGCTTTCCCCAGCTTGGCGATGAAGAGGTGCGCGCCATCCTTGCCGCAGCAGGGTCGGGGCCCGCTCCGACCGTGGGCGAGCCGTGACCGGCGGATCGCTTCGGGCAGGAACCGAATGGGATGCCTGCCGGGCCGTGATCAGCGGATTCAGCCCGGCTGGCGGGCAGCCGTCGCATCCGGACCGGCCACAGTCCGCACCGGGCCCATCGCCCCGAAGGGCAAGGCCTGTTTGCACCAAGACCATGGGAAACGCCCCGAGATGGACCTCCCCCCGCAAGGACCCGGTTCAACCGCACCTCTTTGGTAGAGGTGGTGGCTCGGGCGATCAGAGTCCGATGGTCGGCGTATCCGGGTCTGACAGGCTTTTTGAGCTTGAGGGCACGATCAGCGGTCAGGAAGACAAAGGCCATATGCGTCTCGATGACCTGCACGACCCCCGGCATTGCAGTCGGCAAGGCCAGCTTGTCGGCCATCGGGATCGTCTTGGTGCAGGCGGCCGGAGCCGTCATCACATCCATGGATCGCGCAGGTATCTGCGCATTTGCCCGGGGTGCTGGCCCTAGCAGGCTGCGGAAAAAGTCACGCCTCCACCTGTTTTCAACCACCGGAAAACCGTTCCTCGCCACGCTCCCCACAGGCTCTGGCCCGGGCGACCAGCCCGGGCCGCGCCCGACCCTCCCCCCGGGAGGGCGCATGGCACCGTCGGAAATAGCACAACGGCTGGAATGACCTGGCTGCGATAAAGCACCGCAGTCCCGGCGTGCCAAAGCGCCCACCCAGGGTCGGGCGCGTCCCTCGGCGCCGGGATCAGATGGCGCGACAGGAACGGTTTCCCCGCCAGGCACTGCCCGAGTTTCTTTTTCAGCAGCCTGCTAGAGCGGCTAGCGTTCATTCGCATTCACACGACCCGCTCTAACCACTTGATTTTGCATGTCCGAGGAGCGCAAGACCGGCTCCCACTTTTGCGCGACATGCACTAACGGCCTGCGGTGCCGGTCGGTGCGTGTTCTGACGGAATTTTCGCGGTGCATCAGGCTGCCCGGGGCATTCTAGTTGTCCTGAAACGTCAGATCGTCACCAGAGGCGTCGATCAGTGCCTCCTCGTCAACAATCTCGAAGTGGTAGGGATCAACAATCCGCAGGATGCCCCTGGTTTCAAGCTCGTGAAAAGCCCGGCTGAGGGTCTCGGGCCGGGACCCCAGATACTGCGCCATATCCTTGCGTGCGATGGGGACATGCACCACGGCCGGGCCGCCGGTCTGCTTGAACTTCAATCGCCGCACAAGGATGGTCAGAAACGAGGCGAGGCGGTTGACGGCCTTGCGACCGCTGATCAGAAGCAGCCATTCCCTGGCCGCATCGACCTCATCCAGCAAATGCACCAGAAACAGTCGCTCCGCTTTCGGGTTGTCGCGCAGCACCTCTTCGAAGAATGCGCGAGGGAAGGACAGGATTCGTGCTGCCGACAATGCCTCGATCCGGTAGTTCGACGGGCCATCGAACAAGCGACCGTAGATGTCAGTCGGAACAAGAAGCCCGACGATGTGTTTCTTGCCGTCCTCAAGAACCTGGACCATGGCAAGCGTTCCATCCAGCACATAGCCGACATCCTTCGACCGCATCCCGCGTTCCAGGACTGTTTCCGTCGCGGCCACGTCCCGCAAGGTCGCTTGCGCCAGAAGCCTGTCAGTGACCTCCTGTGGCAGGGCATCGAGCAGCTTTTCCAGCAACCCATTGCCATGGCTGAAGGCGGCCCTCAGCGCGGGCACCGTCATCATCTGCTCGGGCATGTCGTGGACCTCGCTTTGCCGGATGAAGCGTGGACTCGAAAACAGCGCCACCGGCGCAACTCCGCAGGATCAGAGGTAATCCGTGATTGTCGTGCTGTCGTTGACAACGATCAATGCACCCCATGCCAGGGCGATTTCATCATGACGTGTAAAAAGCGATTGATTCGTCGCGCGATGATGGTGCGCGTTTACGGACCTTCGTGATGATCAAGCGGGCATTGCCGCCGATTGATCCTTTGGAACGCACGTTCGGGAGACATGATGGCACAGCAACTCACCCCGATGCGCCAGATGATCGACCGGGATCCTGTTCCGACAGGCATCCCGGCGCGCAGGAAATCCAGTGGCAATCGATGCTGCCTGCCGCTCGGCAAGACGATGGTCTGTGGCGCCGCACGACATCGCGTGGATCGGATACCCGAAAGCGAAGTGATATCGGGTGGTGCCCTCAGTCACGATCTGTGGTTCATCAGATCGGGCATCCTGCGGCTGCAACGCTATGCCTATGACGGCCGTCGGCAGATCCTGTCGCTGTTCTTTCCCGGAGAGATCGTCGGCTTTGACGGAGAGTTCCATGAGGGGGAATTTGTCGAGACCGCGACGCAAAGCGGCCTGTGCCGAATTGACCGGCGCAGATTCGACAGGATGGCGGATCGGAGTGAGACGTTGCGGGCCGAGCTTTTCCGCCAAAAGCAGGATCAGCTTGATCGCCTGCATTGGCTGACCTGGTCGCTTGGCGCACTGGGGCCAGAGAGACGGCTTTGCGGCTTTCTCGTGCTGTCCAGCAAGTTCATGCCCTATCAGCCACTTCCTGACGGCACCGGAGTGCTGACGGTGGATCTGCCAAGACGGGATATCGCCGATCTGCTGGGCACCACCGTCGAAACGATCAGCAGAATCGTTCACAAGTTGTCCGAGACCGGTGCCATCGAGATCCGAGACCCGGCGCATTTTCGGTTTCTTGACCTGCCCAGGCTGATCGCACTTGGACAGATCGACGGGCTCTTCGACCGGATGAGCGTTGGCCTTGCCAGGCGACGCGACCGCCTTGACGGGCTGCTGGCACCGGATCTTGACAGTTCGGTCTGCCTTTGTGGCCGAGATCCGAACCCGTTGACGACGGTCAATGATCGGCTGGCACGCTTTGGTATTCATGCTTCCAATCGGAATCCGCCTGCAGCAGGCGTAGAGAGATGACCGACAAGATGGTCAGCGCTGTATCCCACCCCGTCGCCGGTCCTGCCCGGGATCGGTGACGGGGCATCTCTAGCAGGGCTGAGGCACATAAGGTGTTCAGTCCCAGACGGCGCCAGGGATGCTTTCAAGCGCCGCGCTTGCAGCGGCCAACGGTTCACACAAGCCCGAAGCGTGCCGAAGCCAGGATCAGCCCCTGGCGCAGGTGTCGTCCCCCGCCCGGCCTGCCGCCCCGCCGCCGGCCGCCTCAGTTGCGGATGTGCCAGCGCCAGGTGCCGTCCTTCGGCAGATCGTCGAAGTCACCCGCCTCGCCGGCCTCCACCTCGGCGACCGCAACGCTCCCGGAGGGCTCCTCTTCGGCCGACTGGCGCGCCCACATCGCGGCGTAGCGCCCACCGCGGGCCAGAAGGTCGTCGTGGCGCCCCTCCTCGACCACCACGCCGGCTTCCAGCACCACGATCCGGTCGGCATCGGCGATGGTCGACAGCCGGTGCGCGATGGTGATCACCGTGCGCCCCTGCCCCATCGCCTTCAGGCTTTCCTGGATGTCGCGCTCGGTCTGGGTATCCAGCGCACTGGTCGCCTCGTCGAGGATCAGGATCGGCGGGTTCTTCAGCAATGTCCGCGCAATGCCGACGCGCTGCTTCTCGCCGCCCGACAGCTTCAGCCCGCGCTCGCCGACGCGGGTCTCGTAGCCTTCGGGCAGGGAGGCGATGAAATCATGGATCTTGGCGGCCCGGGCCGCGGCGATCACCGCATCCGCACCGGCATCGGGGCGCCCGTAAGCGATGTTGTAGCCGATCGTGTCGTTGAAAAGCACGGTATCCTGCGGCACCACGCCGATCGCGGCATGAAGGCTGTCAAGGCGGACCGCGCGCAGATCCTGGCCGTCGATGCGGATCGCGCCGCCGGTCACGTCGTAGAAGCGAAAGAGCAGCCGCGCGATCGTCGACTTGCCCGACCCCGAGGGCCCGACGATCGCCACCGTCTGGCCCGCCGCGATCTCAAGGCTGACCCCCTTCAGGATCGGCCGGTCGGCGTCATAGCCGAACTCCACCGCATCGAGCGTGACCGCGCCGCCGCCGACCACCAGCGCCGGGGCGTCGGGCCGGTCGATGACCTCGGCCGGCTGTTCCAGCAGGTCGAACATCTCGCCCATGTCGACCAGCGCCTGGCGGATCTCGCGGTAGACGGTGCCGAGAAAGCCCAGGGGCATGGTGATCTGGATCATGTAGGCATTGACCATGACGAAATCGCCGACCGTCAGGACGCCCGACTGCACCCCGGCCGCCGCCATCGCCATGACGATGACAAGCCCGGTGGTGATGATCAGCGCCTGGCCGAAGTTCAGCGCCGACAGCGACAGGCCGGTCTTGACCGCCGCCGTCTCGTAGCCGCGCATCGCCGCGTCATAGCGCGCCGCCTCGCGGCTCTCGGCGGCGAAATACTTGACGGTCTCGTAGTTCAACAGGCTGTCGACCGCCTTCTGGTTGGCATCGGTGTCCTGATCGTTCATCTGCCGGCGAATCCTGACCCGCCATTCGGTCACCTTGACGGTATAGGTGATGTAGAGCGCGATCGTCACCGCCACCACCACCGCATAGCGCCAGTCGAAGACCAGCGCGAAGATCGCCGTCACCATGCTCAGTTCCAGGATCAGCGGGCCGACCGACAAAAGCATGAAGCGCAAAAGGAAATCGACGCCCTTCACGCCGCGCTCGATGATCCGCGAAAGCCCGCCGGTCTTGCGGGTGATGTGATAGCGCAGGGAAAGCCGGTGGATATGGGTGAAGGTCTCGAGCGCCAGCTTGCGCAGCGCGCGCTGGCCGACCCGGACGAACAGCGCATCGCGCAATTCGCCGAATCCGGTGCTGCCCAGCCGCGCCAGCCCATAAGCCACAGTCAGCCCGATCGCGCCGAAGGCCATCAGCCAGGCCTCGCCCCGGCCGGTCGCCGACAGCGTGTCGACCGCCGCCTTGTAGAGAAACGGCGTGGCGACCGAGACGACCTTGGCCAGCACCAGGGCGGTCAGCGACAGCACCACCCGGCGGCGCACCCAGGGCGCATCATCGGGCCAGAGATAGGGCGCGACCCGGCGCAGGGTGCGAAAGCCGCGTGCCCGCCGTTCGGTCCTTGTCCGCTGCCTGTGCGCCGTCATCCCGTCCGCCTTGCCATTGCCGCCACCGGCCCCGGGCGCGGGTGCGCAGGGGCCGCGCGGGCGCCGATCCGCGCCCCGGTTGTTCGCCGAGGTGCTGCCCGAGTGCAAGGGCGAACTTGCACATGGCGTCTGCAGGGCGGCCCGGCTGGCCGCCTCAGGGGGCGGGAACGGTGAAGATCTGGCCCGGATAGATCAGGTCGGGATCGCGGATCATCGCCCGGTTGGCCTCGTAGACCCGGACATAGAGGATGCCTTCGCCATAGCTTGACTTGGCGATGCCCCAGAGCGTGTAGCCCGGCTGCACGGTGACGATCTCGGCCCGCGCCACCGGACCGGGCAGTGTGGTGGCGGCGCTGTCGGCGGTGATGCCGCCGGCATCGGCGACCGGCGCGGCCACGCTCGCCGCGCCGGCCACCGTCGCGCCCGCCGGCGGCGGGGC
>PHEC01000196.1 GCA_002841115.1 Alphaproteobacteria bacterium HGW-Alphaproteobacteria-6
CGCCGGTCGGCGCGCGGGTGATGGTGACCCATATCGCCGAGGACGGCACCGCCACATCCGAGCCCTTCGCCGAGGGCTGGATCGACGAGAACGGCGAATACCTCGGCCGGCCGGTCGATGTGGCGCAGTTGCGCGACGGCTCGCTTCTGGTGTCGGACGACCTCGCCGGGGCGATCTACCGCATCTGGTATGAGGGCAACTGATGGTCCGACCGGACCGTCCCGTGGCGCCGGGCGGGGTATTTCCCGCCCGGCCGCCTTCGCGGACCGGGGCGCTGGCCGCACTTGCGCTGCTTGCCGGCCTGACTTTCGTTACCGGCCTTGCCGGCGCGCCGGCCCGGGCCGAAGTGCCGGAAGGCAACGCCGAGGCCGGCAAGACCCGCGCCGGCGCCTGCCGGACCTGCCACGGCATCGACGGCTTTGCCAGGATTCCGATCGCGCCGCATATCGGCGGCGAGAATGCCGCCTACATTTCCCACCAACTGACAGCCTTTCGCGACGGCAGCCGCAGCCACGAGATCATGTCGGTGGTGGCGGCCGGGCTGGATGACCAGGCGATCGCCGATCTGGCCGCCTGGTATTCCGGCCAGAGCATCACGGTCGCCCTGCCGGCCGGGGTCGCGGCCGAGGGCGCGCCCGAGGATTGCGTCGCCTGCCACGGCGCCGACGGGGTGGCACTGATCGAGGATGCGCCCCATCTCGCCGGCGAGAACGCGATCTACATCGACACCCAGCTGAAGGCCTTCCGCAGCGGCAAGCGCAGCCATCCGATCATGTCCGAGATCGCCGCCGGCCTGTCGGATGCCGATATCCGCGCCGTCGCCGAATGGTATGCGGCGATCGGCTTCAAGGTGACCGCGGCGCCCTGACCCGCGCCGCGGCCGGCCCGGCGATCAGAAGGTCACCAGGCGAAACCCCTGATCGAGATAGCGCGACAGATCGAGAACCCCGGTGGTGCCGGCAATCGCGCGTTCGCGCACCAGCCGCAGCCCGGTCGCACTGGCCGCCGCGGTCGCGCCGAAGACATCGGCGCAGCCGCCGCAGATGCCCGCGACCCGGTCGATCACCGCCTGGTAGAGCGCCTGGGCAGGATGGGTCGGCCCTGCCAGTTCCGCCGGCCAGCGGGCGCCGGCGCCCTGGAAGATCAGCGCGACCTCCTCGCCCTTTTCCTTCAACTCAAGCGTCAGGAAGAGGGCGTTGAAGAGACGCCCGAGCGCCTCCTCGCTGCCCGAGGCGGGATCGGAGAAAACGACGATTGCGGTCTTTGACATGGCAGGCTCCTGAATCATGGGGGTTGAATTACCGAACGATCGGTATATAACTGCTAGCGACGCAGCGCCCCGCCGTCAAGCGTTATCTACCGTTTGTTCGGTAACGGGGTGCCGAACCGGCAGAGAAGGACGACAGCCATGGCCCGACCGCAGACCATCGAAGACGATGCCCTCATCGCCCGGCTCAGCGGGGTGTTTCGCGACGCCGGCTACAAGGGGGCATCGCTCGGCCTTTTGGCCGAGGGCTGCGGCTTGCAGAAGGCCAGCCTTTACCACCGCTTCCCCGGCGGCAAGCAGCAGATGGCCGAAGAGGTGATCGCCGCGGCGCTGGACTGGTATGAGGTCAACATCTTCGCCCCGCTGCGCGGCGAGGGCACGCCGCGCGAGCGGCTGGCGGCGGTCGGACAAGCGCTGACGGCGTTCTATGCCGACGGGCGCAAGGCCTGCCTGCTCAACATGCTGGCCGCCCCGCCCGAGGCGGACGGCCCCTTCGCCGCGGCGATCCGGGGCGCCTTCACGGCGATCATCGATGCCTTTTGCGATCTTGCGCGCGAGGCCGGCCACGACGAGGCGCAGGCCCGCGCCCGCGCGACGCGCGTGGTGATGCTGCTGCACGGCAGCCTGGTGCTGTCGCGCGGCCTCGGCTCGTCCGAACCGTTCCATGCCTTTCTCGCCAGCCTTCCCGGCGCGTTGATCGAGGGCTGACCGCCCCGCCTGCCCCACCTGCCCGCTTCCCCGCCCCGCCCATTTCACGGAGACGATCGATGACCACCCGCTACCTGAACACGGTCTTTTCGGACCACGTCAAATCCGCCCAGCAGGCCCATGGCAGCCGCGCGGCCTATGCCCGGCTTGACGGCCCGACTGACGGCCCGACTGGCGCGCCCGACCGGCTGACCGACCGGGAAATCCGCTTCATCGCGGCGCGCGACAGCCTTTACATGGCCAGCACCGGCGCCGGCGGCTGGCCCTATCTTCAGCATCGCGGCGGCCCGGCCGGCTTCGTCAAGGTGCTGGATGACCGCCGCCTCGGCTTTGCCGACTTTCGCGGCAACCGCCAGTATGTCAGCCTCGGCAATCTTGCCGGCGACGCCCGGGCGGCCTTCTTCTTCATGGATTATCCGCAACGCCAGCGGCTGAAGCTGCTCGGTCATGTGCGGATGGTCGGGCTGGATGAGGCGCCCGACCTTGCCGCGGCGCTGATCGATCAGCCCTACGGCGCCCGGGTCGAGCATGCCCTTGTGGTCGAGGTCGAGGCCTTCGACTGGAACTGCCCACAGCACATCACCCCGCGCTATTCGCTGGCCGAGATCGCGCCCTCGATCGACGCGCTGAAGGCGCGGATCGGCGAGTTGGAGGCCGAGGTCACGCGCCGGGACGCCGGCACGCGCGATCGATCGCCGGTCGGCGGAAACCTTGCGGGTCAGTAGAAACTCTGCGGGTCGATGTCGATCACCAGCCGCAGGTTGGCCGGCGGCTTCAGCTGCCCGATCCACTCGGCCAGCGCCGGTTGCAACGCCGCGCCGCGCGCCGCCTTGACCAGAAGCCGCACCCGGTGGCGGCCGCGCACCCGCGCCACCGGCGCCGGCGCCGGCCCGAAGACCTCTGCCCCGATCGCGCGCAAGGGCGCGTCCCGCCGCGCCAGTTCGCCACCAAGGGCAAAGGCCGCCCGCTCGTCCGGCGACGACAGCACGATCGCCGCCAGCCGGCCGTAGGGCGGCATTCCCGCCCGCTGCCGCTCGGCCGCCTCGGCGCGCCAGAACGCCTCTTCCTCGCCCGACAGGATCGCCCGGATCACCGGATGCTCGGGCTGATGGGTCTGCACCATGGCTTCGCCGCGACGCGCCCCGCGCCCGGCCCGGCCCGAGACCTGCCGGATCAGCTGAAAGGTCCGCTCGGCCGCGCGCAGGTCCGAGCCTTGCAGCCCGAGATCGGCATCGATCACCCCGACCAGCGTCAGCAGCGGAAAATTATGCCCCTTGGCAACCAGTTGCGTGCCGATGATGATGTCGGCCCCGCCGCCCGCGATCTCGCCGATCGCCGCCTTCAGCGCCCGCGCCGAGGCAAAGAGATCCGAACTCAGCACCGCCACCCGGGCCTGCGGAAAGCACGCCGCCACCTCCTCGGCCAACCGCTCCACCCCCGGCCCGACCGCCGCCAGCCGCCCGGCGACACCGCAGGCCGGACAGGCCTCGGGCATCGGCCGGCTCTCGCCGCACTGATGGCAGACCAGGCGCTTGAGGAATCGGTGCTCGACCAGCCGCGCATCGCAGTGATCGCAGCCGATCTGCTCGCCGCAAGCCCGGCAGATCGTCACCGGCGCATAGCCGCGCCGGTTGAGAAACAACAGCGCCTGCTCGCCCCGCCCGATCCGCGCCGCGACCGCCGCCGCCAGCGTCGGCCCGATCCAGCGCCCCGGCGCCAGCGCCTCGGCGCGCATGTCGATCGCGCGCATCCGCGGCATCTCGGCCACCCCGAAACGCGAGACGAGGTCGATGCGCGCGTATTTGCCCGCCTCGGCATTGGCCCAGGTCTCGAGGCAGGGCGTCGCCGAGGCCAGCACCACCTGCGCGTCACACAGCGAGGCACGCAGCACCGCCATGTCGCGGGCGTTGTAATGCACCCCGTCCTCCTGCTTGTAAGAGCCGTCATGCTCCTCGTCGACGACGATCAGGCCAAGATCGCGAAACGGCAGGAACAAGGCCGAGCGCGCGCCCACCACCAGCCCGACCCCGCCCTCGCCCGCCATCCGCCACAGCCGCCGCCGCTCGGTCTGGGTGACGCCGGAATGCCACTCGCCGGGCATCGCGCCAAAGCGCGCCTCGACCCGGGTCAGGAACTCGGCGGTCAGCGCGATCTCGGGCAGCATCACCAGCGCCTGGCGCCCGCGCGCCAGACAGGCCGCCACCGCCTCGAGGTAGACCTCGGTCTTGCCCGAACCGGTGACACCCTTCAGCAGCGTCGTGCCATAGCGACCCGCCGCCACGCCGCTGACCAGCGCCGCCGCCGCCTCTGCCTGATCGGGCGCAAGTTCCTTGCCGGCCCGGGCCGGATCGAGCCGCGGATAGGGCAGATCGCGCGCCGCCACCGCCTCGATCAGCCCCCCTTGCGCCGCCAGCCCCCTGACCACCCCGGCCGAGACCCCGGCCAGCCCGGCCAGCTCGCTCAACG
>PHEC01000197.1 GCA_002841115.1 Alphaproteobacteria bacterium HGW-Alphaproteobacteria-6
GAGGCCGGGGCCGACGGTGAGGCGCCCGCCGGCGCCGGCGAGGCAGGGCCGCCCGCTGCGCCCCCGGCCGCGGCCGGCCGCATCCAGTTGCCCCAGACCACGCGCCCGGGCCAGGGCCTGCCGGCGCCGCAGATACCCAACGAGGCGCAGCGCGCCCAAGAGATCATCCGCATCCAGCGCGACATCGTCCGCCGCCGCCGCCGCAGCTTCTCGATGCTGATGATGCGGCTTGCGATCTTCGTCTTCCTGCCGACGCTGCTGGCAGGCTGGTATTATTTCCGCGTCGCCACGCCGCTTTACTCGACCCGCAGCGAATTTGTCATCCAGCAGGCCGAGGCGCAGGCGGCGGCCGGCTTCGGCTCGATCTTCCGCGGCACGCAATTCGCCACCAGCCAGGATTCGATCACGGTGCAAAGCTATCTGCAATCGCGCGACGCGATGCTGAGGCTTGACGCCGACCTCGGCTTCAAGGCGCATTTTTCCCAGGATTTCATCGATCCGCTTCAGCGTCTCGACCCCGGCGCCACCAACGAGGCCGCCTACAAGGTCTACCGGCGCAACGTCAAGATCGGCTATGACCCGACCGAGGGCATCGTCAAGCTGGAGGTGATCGCGACAGACCCCGCCACCAGCCAGCGTTTCGCCGAGGCGCTGATCGGCTATGCCGAGGAACAGGTCGACCAGCTGACGCAAAGGCTGCGCGAGGACCAGATGCAGGGTGCCCGCGACAGCTTTACCGATGCCGAGGCCAAGGTTCTGGCCGCCCAGGCCAGCGTGCTGGACCTGCAGGAAAAGCTTGGCGTGCTCGACCCGATGACCGAGACCAGCGTGGTGATGAGCCAGGTCTCGACCTTCGAGGTGGAGTTGCAGAAAAAGCGGCTGGAACTGCAACAGCTTCTCGACAATTCGCGGCCGAACCAGGCCCGGGTCGACGGCGCCAAGGGCGACATCGCCCGGCTCGAGGCGCTGATCCGCAGCCTGCGCGGCCAGTTGACCGACAGCGGCGCCGGCGCGACCTCGCTGGCGCAGATCACCGGCCGGCTGCGCATCGCCGAGGCCGATCTGGAGACCCGCCAACTGATGCTCAGCCAGTCGCTGCAACAGCTTGAAACCGCCCGGATCGAGGCCAACCGCCAGGTCCGCTACCTGTCGATGGGCGTGCGCCCGCTGGCGCCGGACGAGCCGACCTATCCGCGCGCCTTCGAGAATACCCTGCTGGCGCTGATGATCTTCGCCGGCATCTACCTGATGCTGTCGCTGACCGCCTCGATCCTGCGCGAACAGGTGACGGCGTGAAAGGCCCCCGATGACCGCGATGAAGGATGTCCGCGTCGGCGATCTGCGCCTCGGCAACGACCGCGGCCTGACGGTGATCGCCGGGCCCTGCCAGATCGAAAGCGCGGATCACGCCCAGATGATCGCCGGCCGGATGGCCGAGGCCTGCGCCGCCGCGGGCGCGCAATACATCTTCAAGGCGAGCTACGACAAGGCCAACCGCACGACCCTTGGCGGCCGGCGCGGGCCCGGCATCGAGGCCGGGCTGAAGGTGCTGGGCGATCTCAGGGCGGCGCTCGGGGTGCCGGTGCTGACCGATATCCACGACGCCGAACAGGCCCGGATCGCCGCCGCGGTGGTCGATGTGATCCAGATCCCGGCCTTTCTCTGCCGCCAGACCGACCTTCTGCTCGCCGCCGGCGCGACCGGCTGCGCGGTGAACATCAAGAAGGGTCAGTTCCTCGCCCCCTGGGACATGGAAAATGTCGCCGCCAAGGTCGCCAGCACCGGCAACACCCGCATCCTTCTGACCGAGCGCGGCACCTCCTTTGGCTACAACACGCTGGTCGCCGACATGCGGTCGCTGCCGATCATGGCGCGGACCGGCTGGCCGGTGATCATGGATGCCACCCATTCGGTGCAACAGCCCGGCGGGCTTGGCAGCACCTCGGGCGGCCAGCGCGAATTCGCCCCGGCGATGGCGCGCGCCGCGGTCAGCCTCGGCATCGCCGGGGTCTTCATCGAGACCCATGAAGACCCCGACCGCGCGCCCTCGGACGGGCCGAACATGATCCCGCTGGACCAGATGCCGCGATTGCTCGACACGCTGATGGCGCTGGACCGGATCGCCAAGGCCGACCCGCTGCGGGTCTGAACCCGCGGTCCGGCCCAGGCGGCGGCCTGAGGCCCCAAGGTGAGACCATCGCGAGGGCAAGCCCAGGCGGGCGAGCCGCAGGGCGAGCGGCGGGGCCCGGCAATGTTTCGCCTCGCGCGCGGCCCTGATGTGCTATTGTGAACGCGGCGCCAGGCAAGGGGAGTGCATCATGGAACCGGTCGGATTTATCGTCATGCTGCTGATCGGCGGGGTCGCCGGCTGGCTCGCCGGGCAGATCGTCAAGGGCTATGGATTCGGCCTTGTCGGGAACATCGTCGTCGGGATCCTCGGCGCCTTCATCGCCGGGCTGATCCTGCCGCGGATCGGCCTCGGCATGGGGGGCGGGATCATCGCCGCGATCCTTCATGCGACCATCGGCGCGGTGATCGTGCTGTTCCTGATCAGGATGGTGAAGTCGGCCTGACGCGGCGCCGCGGCCCGCCCCCGGCGGCCGAGGCCACGCCCGCCCGGCCGGCTCAGCCGAACGCCTCGAACCGCGCGCCATAACTGACCGCGCGGTTCGAGCATTGATCCATCGCGTAGAACAGCCACTGCACCCCGCGCGCGGTCTGCACCGCCTGGTCGCGGCCCAGCCGGGCCCGGCCATCGGCGATCGCGCGCCCCATGTCGGCATCATAGCCGCGCAGCCGTGCCACCCAGAAGCGCGCAGCCTCGTCGACATAGCCACCGCCGCCCAGTTCCTGCGCAACGGAAAGACAGTATCCGGCCTCGACCGGCTGGCTCGGCGTATCGAACAGATACCCCGGCGGCGCGGCGAACTGGCTTTGCCAGGTCAGGAAGAACAGGGCCACGATGCCCAGGGCGGCAAGCCCCCCCAGGCCCCAGACGGTCCGGGCAGAGAGCGGCTGATCGGTGGAATGCGACAAGGGCATGGCGACCTCCGGCGACGACAGTCCCGCCGATCATCGCCGCGAAAGGTTAACCGACCGCTGACGCGCGCCCCACCCGGTCGCCCGCCATCCGGACCGCGTATCGCGGCCCCGGCCCGGTCGCTAGAGCGGATCGCGTTCATTCGCATTCACGCGACCCACGCTGACCTTCTGAGTTCGCATGTCCGAGTAGCGCAAAACCGGTTCCCACTCTTGCGCGACATGCGCTAGGAACAGGCCGCCGGCGCCACCGTGCCGATCCGGGCGATGTCGGCCACACCCGCTTCGCATTCTGCCGGTGCGGGACCGGTGCAGGCGGCAAGCCCCGTCGCCAGCACCACCGCCCCGACCGCCAGCGCCAGCCTCTGCCGCCCGGTTGCCACTGTCCCGGTTGCCACTGTCCTTGTCATTGCCCCTCTCCTTTCCGGCCCCCGACCCGCCCGCTTCGGCGGCGACCAACAGGGGCCGCGATCCTTGCCGGAGGCCGAAGAGGCCGCCCGGCAAGGCGCAGTCTTGGCGCAGGCCCCCTGCCCCGCAATGACATGGATCAGATGCGCCGAAGGCACCCGGCGCCGGGCCGGCCTGTCGCCCGCCCGATGCCGTCGCCCCCGGCGCCCCCTTGGGCCCGCCGCTACTGCAGCGCGCGGCCTACTGCAGCGCGCGCCCTACTGCAGCGCCTTGTCGCTGATCGCATGGCTCCAGGCCCCTTCCGGCGCCTTCGAGATCACCGGATCCGACCCGCCGGCCAGCAGCGTCGCCACCGTGCGCTCGTAATCGTCCAGATCCAGCGCGCCGTTCGACCCCGCGGTCAGCTTGGCGATCTCGCCCATCATCCGCTTCTGGTGGGCTTCGGTCTGCGCACCGGTCTCGTCATTGTCGAGCACGATCATCGCCGCGTCATCGGGGTTGGCCTCGGCCCATTTCCAGCCCTTCATCGAGGCCCGGACGAAGCGCACCATCCTGTCCTCGAAGGCCGGATCGGCAAGCTTGTCTTCAAGCACATAAAGCCCGTCCTCAAGCGTCGCGACGCCCTGATCCTCATACTTGAAGGTCACCAGCTGGTCGGGCGTGATCCCGGCATCGATCACCTGCCAGTATTCGTTGTAGGTCATGGTCGAGATGCAGGCCGCCTGCTTTTGCAACAGGGGATCGACGTTGAAGCCCTGCTTCAGCACCTCGACCCCGTCCGCCCCGCCGGTGGTCGGAATGCCCAGCGTCGCCATCCAGCTGAGGAACGGAAACTCGTTGCCGAAGAACCAGACACCCAGGGTCTTGCCCTTGAAATCGGCAGGCTGGGTGATGCCGGTCTCCTTCAGGCAGGTCAGCATCATGCCGCTCGATTTGAACGGCTGGGCGATATTGACCAGGGGCAGGCCCTTTTCACGCG